>JBOGVA010000052.1:0-5765 GCA_050692195.1 Actinomycetota bacterium
CCTGCTCCCATGGCCGATGCCGCGAGCTGGATGGCGTCGATGGGCTCCCAGTGGGACGAGCGGCTGGACAGGCTCAGACGCCTCCTTTCAGAGTCCTCCTAGCTCGTCTCGGGGAGGGCTCCTCAGATTCGCCGTCAGACTCCTGTTTCGTCGACATTTTCCGGGGAGATAGGGCTGACCAAGGGGGTCCGGCTCCACTGAGGCCTTTCGAGCAGGGGCACGTTCTCACCTGGGTAGTGGCGCGGGTATCACACGCGGCTGAGAATTTCCGTTGTGACAAGGACCTGGTCCCACCTGCTCGAAGTCACCGGCGTGCTCAGCGCGAAGCTCGGCCACCGACCCTGAGGAAGTCCCGCTCGGCGTCCGTCGGTGCCATGGCGGCCGCACGCTCGTAGGCGGCCGCGGCCTCGCGGTTCCGGCCCAGCCGCCGAAGCAGATCGGCTCGCGTTGCGTGGAACGGGTGGTATTTGTCCAAGTCCAACTCGTCCACCAGAGCCAGCGCAGCAGCGGGGCCCTGCACCTCGCCGATGGCGATGGCGCGGTTGAGGGCCACGACCGCCGTGGGGGCGACCGCAAGCAACTGGTCGTACAGGGCGACGATCTGCGACCAGTCGGTCTCCTCCACGGTGGGGGCGTCCGCATGCACGGCGTTGATGGCCGCCTGGAGCTGATACGCACCGGGTTGGTTGCGGCGGAGGCACCGGCGGACGATCGCCTGGCCCTCCTCGATCAAGGCCCGATCCCATCGTGTGCGATCCTGCTCGCCGAGCAGCACGAGGGAGCCGTCGGGCCGCGCTCGCGACGAGCGACGGGACTCGGTCAGGAGCAACAGCGCCAGCAGGCCGGCCACCTCTGGCTCGTCGGGCATCAGCGTCGCCAGGATCCGTGCCAGCCGGATCGCCTCCCAGCAGAGACCCGGCTCGGCAGGGCTGGTCAACCCGGCGTTGTAGACGAGGTAGACGACGGCCAGCACGGGGCGGAGGCGGTCGGGCAGCTCGTGATCCTCCGGCACCCGGTAGGGGATCCGGGCGGCCTTGATCTTGCGTTTGGCCCGCACGAGACGTCGGGCCATGGTCGGCTCGGTCACCAGGAACGACCGTGCGACCTCCTCGGTCGACAGGCCGCCGAGCAGTCGGAGGGTCAGCGCCACCTGCGCTTCCGTGGACAGCGCCGGGTGGCAGCAGGTGAAGATGAGGCGAAGCCGGTCATCCTGCACGGGACCCTCCTCCTCGGGCACGCCGGGATCGCCGTGGGGAGGCGTGAGCGCCGCCATCTCGCCGAGCAACTCCCGTCCACGCGACTCTCGGCGCAGGCGGTCGACGGCACGGTTGCGGGCGGTCGTGGTGATCCAGCCACCCGGGTTGGGCGGCAGGCCGTCGCCCGGCCACTTGCGCAGGGCGACGGCGAACGCCTCCTGCACCGCATCCTCGGCGACGTCGATGTCACCGAACACGCGGACCAAGGTAGCCACCGATCGGCCGGACTCCTCGCGGAAGATCCGGCCAACATCGGCCTCGTCGAGCTTGGGCGCGGCGTCGACGTCACGCACGCTGTCAGGCCTCGGGTTCACTCAACTTTCGAACCGCTTCCTCGTGCTGAGCTTCACTCCAGAACGGACGGACTTCGATCGGCTTCCTGACGGCGTCGGTGACCTTCGCCGCCCAGGCGAGCGCGGCGTCGAGGTCGGGGGCCTCGATGATGTAGAAGCCGCCGAGATGTTCCTTCGACTCCGCGAAGGGGCCGTCGGTGGTCAGCACCTCGCCCTCGGACATGCGCACGACGGTGGCGGTGTCGGGTTCGTGCAGTCGGCCCGCGAAGACCCAAGCACCCGTCGACTTCATCTCCTCCTCGAGCACCTGGACCTGCTTCCAGGACTGCTGCATCTCTTCGTCGGTCATCGGGTCGCCGACCTCGCCCTCGACGCTGTGGACGGAAAACAGGAACTGCGTCATGGTGGTCCTCTCTCGCGATGGGCGGGCACCTCCCCGCCTCCCACCCCAACCACGAACCGGCCCCGCCCAGATTGACACGTGAACCCAAGAAAAGCTCGTCAGAAGGCGGGGAGGATCAGCCGGGCCGTGAGGTTTCTCCTCGATCAGCACCGCTTCGAGGCGGTGACCCTGGCCGAGGCTGGGCGGATCCTTCACGTGTCGCCAGCGCATCTCGTGCGGTGCTTCACATGGACTCTCGGGATCTCCTCGCACCAGTACGTCGCGGCGCGGAGGATCGAAGCCGCGAGACGCCGCCTCCTCGACGGGAAGCCGTAGTTGCTCAATTACCCGCGTGCGCGCGCGCCGAGCCTTGGTCCGCTTCGGGGGCAGACTCTTCGCGAACGCGGCAGCCGGCGCGATCCACGATGCCAGCGATGATCCGTCCTGATACCGGCCGGCTCCACAAAAAAAAGGCCCCTTGTCGCTCGGCCGGCTTGAGATCCGACCCGACGCCGAGATCCCGTAGCCCCACTTCGGCCAATACCTCAGGAACCGCTTTCAGTTTGAACTTGCGCGGTGCCGTAGGCTGGTGCGGTGGACCGCGGGTTGGTCTTCGCGCTTATCGTCGCGGTCGGAGTTTGGCTGGTTGCGATTCTGGTGCTGGTTGCTGCCGGACAGCGTTCGAGGGCACGCGAGCTTGCGACGTTGGTCCCGAACCTCCTGGTTCTCTTCCGGGGGCTGCTGCGCGACCCCAGGGTGCCTCGAAGCTCGAAGCTCTGGCTCGGCTTCGCGGTCGTCTGGATTGCCTCGCCGATCGACCTCATTCCCGAGTTCGTCCCCGTCGCCGGACCCCTGGATGACGCGATCGTCGCGGCACTGGTCCTGCGTCACGTGCTGAGACGGGCGGATCGGAGCGTGCTGCTTGAGCACTGGAAAGGCGACCCGGCCACTCTGGAAGCCCTCGTCCGCGCGCGACGGCGGTCGACCCTAACCGACGAGTCCGGCAATAGCCGCAAGCGTGGCCGATCACGTTTGGACCCTTGAGGAGACCGCCGGCGTGGTGGGTCGGTTTGCCGCAAGAGACAGCCGGGGGGCCGACCGCCCCTCCGCCCGGACCCTCGTTGCTGCGGCGCGGTCTGCTCCTTGAACACCTGACCATTGCCCGGAACGCGGCCGCGGCTTCGGAAATGGGTCGCGCAGCTGCGTTCCGGGCTGACGGCTCAGGCTCCGGCGCCGTTCTCGGCCGCGCGTTGCAGGCTCAGGAGGAGGGCTTCGAACTCGTAGGAGTCGTCATGGCGCAGCCCGTTGATGAAGAACGTCGGCGTCCCTTTCACGCCGCTTCGAGCTCCGCTCATGAGGTCCTCGTGGACCCGATCGGCGTGGACGTGTTCGGCGAGTTCCTCGTCGAACAGGTCGAGATCGAGATCGAGTGCCTGGGCGTAGGAGCGCAGATCATCGTCCAGCAGGTGTCGCTGGTTCTCGTACAGGAGGTCGTGCATCTCCCAGAACCTGCCCTGCGCCGCCGCGGCTTCGGCTGCCTCGGCTGCTTGCTCGGCGTGGGGATGCAAGGTGGTGAGTGGGAAGTTGCGGAAGATAAACCTCAGCTGCTCCCCCATGCGCTCTTGGACATCCTTGACGATCGGGTACGCCTTCCCGGAGTAGGGACACTCGAAGTCGCCGTACTCCACGAGGGTCACCCGAGCATCGGCCAAGCCCCGGACATGATCGCGGTCCTCCGATCCCGGCAAGGTCAGCTTGGACTTCCATTGCGTGACGCTCATGACGTGACTCCCTTTCCTCGCCAGGTCCCCGGGGGCCGGCAGGATCCCGTCGGCCCCCGAGTTCACCTCGGTCCCTGAGACAGCTAATCCACGTAAGGCCCGTTGAACACAGGCTCCTCCCCGTACGGCTCCCCCGCCATGAGCAGGTACCGTGTGCCGGGGGAGGCATCGGTGACCGTGAAATCCTCACCGGGGCCGAGCAGGACGAGCTGAGGGGGCTTCGCCCTTCGGCGATTGGCGCCGAACGCGGCCTCACCTTCCAGCACGTAGGCGATGCCCTGGAACTCCTGACGGACGGGTGTGGTGACCCCCCCGCCAGCCGGCAGCTCGATGTCGAGGATGAGCGCGGGGGTCCCCAGACGCACGGGAGATCCCTCGCCCACGAGCGTCCGGACCGTCGCGTCGCCCTCCTGACCCACGGGGACCTCCTCCGGCTGCAGCACCAGGGCGCTCGGATCGACCTGCTTGTCCTTCCGGGCCAGGTTCACCCAGAAGAGCACGCTGCGGAACTCGGTGTCGCCCCGGCCCTCCTCGACCTCGTCCGCTCCGACGGCCTCAGCGTGCCAGGCACCTCGCCCCGTCCTGAGCGCCAGGAGCGAGCCTTCGGACAGCCGAGCCCGCTCCATGGATCCCCCCGGCCCCGTGCTGTGACCGGTGCTGGCGGAGCCGTTCAGCACGTACCACAGGTTGTCGAACCCTCGGTGCGGATGCCTGGTGTCCTTGCCCGCCATCTCGGACAGGCGGAACCGGCCTTCGTGCACGAGGATGAAGGGATCGACCTGTTCATACGGCACCGCGCGGGAAGGAAGCGCCTCCAGGACCGGCATGCCCATCATCCGGATCAACGCGGCATCCTCCACGAGGATGGCGTCTCGTTCCGTTTCCTCAACCTGCTGTCTCATGTTCCTCATCTCCCTTCCTCGGGTCTGGGTAATCCATGTATCGCGTCTGTTCCGGCCGCGGCACGTTGCCGCGTGTACCTAGGCATTCCTGAGCTTTTCATGTGACTCCTCTTCGTGTGTCGGTGGGGGGACGGCCGTCCATCGTTCGAACCTTCTCAGGGCCTCGGCCTTTCGGCCCGGCGTTCCCACGACGATAGACCTCAGCCGAAGAGTCTCCGGAAGATCCGGCCCGTCGTCTTGCCGGCGACCCGTCGTCCGATACGCCGAGCGATCCGACCGCGGCGGACGGCGTTGACGTCGCCCAGCACTCGGGCTACGCGGTATAGCAGCGAGCGAAGGCCGTTCACGCTTAGGGGACTATACGTGCGGGGGCTTCCGCGATGGAAGCCCCCGCCTTAGTCGGCGGTCGGGAACTCAGCCCGGAAAGCGAGAAAACGAGGGGTCCCCGAGGGCCACCTGTTCTCGGTGGCCGAGGGCGGGCCTGCGCCGCAACTTCTACCGGCGACACTTCCGGCCGGCTGTTGGCCGCGCCGGCCTCGCACCGCTCCGGTTCCACGATCTCCGACACACCTGCGCGAGCCTGCTCATCGCTCAGGGTGCCCACGCGAAGGAGATCGCCGAGCGGCTCGGACACTCCACCGTCCGGCTCACGTACGGGCATCTACTGCCGAGCCTCGACGAGCGGCTCCGCGACGGGCTCTAGTCGACGTTCCACGCCGCGAATGTGGCCCAAATGTGGCCCAAAGGCGAGCCGGTGGCGCTCCTGGCAACGAAAGCGGCGCCCTGATAGGGCGCCTGACCTGCGGATCTGTTTGAGCGGACGACGGGATTCGAACCCGCGACCCCCACCTTGGCAAGGGCGCTCCGTCCGTCCACCGCCGTTCGCCTGTGTTCATCCTGGCAGGTCAGGCCACCGGGAGCGCTCTAGCGGACGGCAGCGGATCCGTGCGAACGATGGCGAAC
Source organism: Actinomycetota bacterium (assembly GCA_050692195.1). Taxonomy (GTDB): domain Bacteria; phylum Actinomycetota; class UBA4738; order UBA4738; family UBA4738; genus JBOGVA01. The sequence goes on from JBOGVA010000052.1 coordinate 5,578, forward strand.
AGAGGAGATTGGGGCGGAATATGGGGCGAGCTCTGTTCAGTCCGGAGGGGTCTCTTTGTCTCCTGAGAATGTCGACGAAACAGGTGTCTGACGGCGAAACCGAGGAGCTTCCCCGAGAGAGCAAAGAGGGGGAGCGCGCATCGGCCCCACGAAGCTGATCAAAGACACCAGAGCAAGGGGAACCCGGG
>JBOGVA010000053.1:0-7070 GCA_050692195.1 Actinomycetota bacterium
CTGCTGTGCGGCTCGAGCTCAAGGCAATCAGCAAGCGTTTCCCGGGCGTAGTGGCCAACGATTCCGTCGATCTGGCCGTACAGGGAGGAGAGATCCATGCGCTCCTCGGCGAGAACGGGGCCGGGAAGACCACCCTCATGAACATCCTGTACGGCCTGTACCGGGCAGACGTAGGCCAGATCCTCCTCGATAACAACCCGGTTCACTTCGACAGCCCAAGGGACGCCATCGCCGCCGGTCTCGGCATGGTGCATCAGCATTTCATGCTGGTCCCCGTGTTCACGGTCACCGAGAACGTGATGCTCGGCGTGGAGGAGGTCACCGGGCCGCTTGGCCTCCTCGACCGCGGGCGCGCAGCCAGGAAGGTCCGTGAAATCAGCGAGCGGTACGGTCTGGCGGTACCTCCGGAGGCCGTGGTCGAGGACCTGCCCGTCGGAGTGCAGCAGCGAGTAGAGATCGTGAAGGCGCTGTACCGGGAGGCGGAGGTCCTGATCCTCGACGAACCCACCGCGGTTCTGACCCCTCAGGAGACCGAGGAGCTGTTCGAGGTCATGCGCTCCCTTCAGGAGTCGGGAAAGTCGGTCATCTTCATCACACACAAGCTCAAAGAGGTACTGGCGATCGCCGACCGCATCACAGTCCTGCACCGGGGGCGGGTAGCCGGGACGACGAGACCCGGCCAGACTTCCGAGGAGGAGCTGGCCGCGATGATGGTTGGGCGGGCGGTACAGCTCCAGGTGGATAAGACGCCGGCCAGGCCGGCCGGGCCCGTGCTCGAGTTCCTCGATCTCGTCGTGCGGGATGATCGCGGCCATGTGGCCGTCGATGGCGTGTCTATGGAGGTGCGGGCCGGAGAGATCGTGTGCATCGCGGGGGTCCAGGGGAACGGTCAAACAGAGTTGGTGGAGGCGATCGCCGGTCTTCGAACGCCGGTTTCCGGGAGTGTCCGCATCCTGGGTCGGGACGTCACCTTCTCCTCGCCGCGTTACATCCTTCGTGCGGGTGTGGGTCACGTCCCAGAGGATCGCCAGGCGGATGGCCTCATCCTCGACTTCATGATCGCGGACAACCTGGTGCTCAATACGTACGACGAGCCGCCCTTCGCCAGGGCGTTCGTCCGGGATGACGGGGCTGTCCTCCGGGCGGCGCGGCAACGGGCCGAGGCGTTCGATGTGCGAACCAGGTCGGTCCAGCAGCCTGCATCGACCCTGTCGGGAGGAAACCAGCAGAAGGTGATCGTGGCTCGGGAGTTCTCTCGACCGATCAAGCTGCTGGTCGCCAGCCAGCCCACGAGGGGACTGGACGTCGGGTCGATCGAGTACATCCACGAACGGATCGTGGAGAAACGGGACGAGGGGACCGCCGTACTGATCGTCTCCGTCGAGCTCGATGAGGTGATGGCGCTCGCCGATCGCATCGCCGTGATGTATCGGGGCCGGATCGTCGCGACGCTCCCGGCGGAGACCGTCACCCGGGAGCAGCTGGGACTCCTGATGGCGGGATCGAGCCAGGAGCAGGTGGCCTCCGGTGAGTGACCGTGATGCCCCATCCAGGCAGGAGGAGCCGCAGGTGAACGATGCGAGGGCTCCGGTGGAGGAGCTGGAGGAACCGGTGGAAGAGATCCAGCCAGAGACCACCTTTGCCGCCGAGCTGGTGGGGCCGGCGAAGGTCCGGTGGTGGCAGGCCGTGTTGCCCCCGCTCCTGGCGATCTGTACCGCGCTGGTGATCGGCGGCCTGGTCATCATCTTCACCGACCAGGAAGCCCTCAACGAGTGGAAGAGATTCCTACGGGACCCTGGGGACGCCCTCTCGGCGTCCTGGCGCGTGGTGAGCGACGCCTATTACGCGCTCTTCTCCGGATCCTTCGGCAGTCCGTCACGGCTGGCCCGGGCCTTCGGGTCTGGGGAGATCGTCGAGATCAGAGAGGCGCTCTTTCCACTGTCGGAAACCATCGTCACCGCGACGCCGCTCATCTTCGTCGGCCTGTCCGTGGCGCTGGGGTTCAGGGCCGGACTCTTCAACATCGGCGCCGAGGGCCAAATGAACGCCGGTGCCATCGTCGCGGCCGCCGCGGGGATCTCCTTCGGATGGCTTCCCGGCCCCGTTCACCTCGCCTTCATGGTCATCGCCGGGCTGCTGGGAGGAGCGATCTGGGGGGCCATCCCGGGTTTCCTCAAGGCCAAGACCGGGGCCCATGAGGTCATCACGACCATCATGTTGAACTTCGTCGCAGTGAGCCTGACTCTCTACATCCTTTCTACGAGCCTCTACAAGCAGCAGGCAGAGCCCATCTCGAAGCCGGTCAAGGTAGCCTTCCCGCACCTGTTCGGGGCGAACCTGCGAGTGCACGTGGGGATCCTGCTCGCCCTGGGCGTGGCCGCCCTGGTGGGGTGGCTGCTCAATCGGACGACGATCGGGTTCGAGTTCCGGGCCGTCGGGGCCAATCCGTCCGCTGCTCGCGCAGCCGGGATGAATCCGACCCGTACGGTCATCGTGGTCATGGCGATCGCCGGCGGCCTGGCCGGACTCGCCGGGGCCAACCAGCTCGGGGGCGTCACCCCGAGCTTGATCCCAGGGTTCGCCTCGGGGCTGGGGTTCGATGGCATCGCGCTGGCGATGCTCGGACGGGGCACGCCGCTGGGGGTGGTCCTGTCCGCGTTGCTGTTCGGCGCCCTCAGGGCGGGCGGGCGGACGATGCAGGCGGTGACCCAGACTCCCATCGACCTCATCGTCATCATCCAGGGGTTGGTGATCCTGTTCGTGGCAGCACCGGCTCTCGTCCGGGCGATCTACAGGATCAAGGCTCGCCGGGTAGCCGGTCCCGAGGCGTTCGCCAAGGGGTGGGGCGGATGAGCGCAACCACGCTGGCGGCCCCCGCGTTCTCGGTCCGGCGCGCGCAGGTCCTGGGCATCCTTTTCCTAATCGTGGGCGCCTTCGTGCTCCTGGCCTTCGGGCTCGGAGCGGAGGCGGGGCTCGAATCCCGGCTCGGCCTCAACCCAGCGCGGGGGGAGACCTTCTTCCGGTTGCCGGACCTGGTCGTTCCCAGCCGGGGATCCGCCGTCGTCATCGCGGCGGTCTGCGGGTTCCTGGGGGGGTGGCAGCTTTCGAAGGGATTCGGTCGGCGGGTCACCCTGGTTCTCGGCCTCGTGGCCACTCTGTTCGTGCTGGCGTTCCTGATCTGGGCTGCCCGGGACCGCTCCTTGAGCCTCATCGGCATGATGCAGAGCACCGTCCTCCGGTCCGTTCCGATCGCCTTCGGCGCCCTGAGCGGAGTGCTGTGCGAACGTTCGGGTGTGATCAACATCGGCATCGAAGGGATGCTGCTCTCGGGAGCGTTCACCGGCGCGGTGGTCGGCAGCATCACGGACAATCTGTGGATCGGGCTCCTCGCGGGCGCAGCGATCGGGGCGCTGGTGGCTTGGTTCCTGGCCGTTCTGGCGATCCGTTACCTCGTCGACCAGATCGTGGCGGGCGTCGTGATCAACATCCTGGCGCTCGGACTGACCAGTTACCTGACCGCCCAGTTCCTTCAGCGAAACCAGGCGCTCAACGACCCGGGCCGGTTCCAGAACTTGGAGATCCCGGTTCTTTCGAGGATCCCCTTCCTAGGCCCCGTCCTGTTCGACAACAACGTCTTCGTGTATCTCATGTACATGATCGTGGCCGTCACCTTCCTCGGCCTGTTCTACACGCGGTGGGGCCTTCGGGTCCGTGCTGTGGGCGAGCACCCGAGAGCCGCGGATACGGTCGGCATCCGGGTGCTGTTCACGCGGTACCGAAACGTCATCCTGGGGGGTGTCGTGGCCGGGATCGGTGGCGCCTATTTCACCCTCGGGGCCGTCGGACGCTTCGAGGAAGGGATGACCGCGGGCCGGGGGTTCATCGGGCTCGCCGCCATGATCTTCGGGCAATGGAACCCGATCGGTGCGCTCGGCGCGGCGCTCATCTTCGGGTTCGCCGACTCCCTCCAGGTGAAGCTGAACATCCTTCAGGTGGGAATCCCGTCCGAGTTCCTGGCGATGGCGCCCTACCTGGTGACCATCCTCATCGTTGCCGGCGCCGCCGCTCGGGTTCGACCCCCCGCCGCAGACGGAAAGCCTTACCTCAAGGAGTGACTCCCGGCGCTGTGCTGGCTCAGGCCGAGACGATCGGCGTCAGCTCAGCGATGACGCAGGCCTCTCGCCACCGCTTGATGGCCTCACCCGGAGGGCCATGCCGGTCCCTGCGGCGGTCGGCCAGCAGCGCCGCCGCCTGATCCCACTCCACCCCTTCCAGGATGCGGGCAGCGGCATGGAAGCGGCTCAGTGACGTATCCCGGTACTTCCGCCGGGTGATGACGATCATGTCCCTTGCCTCCGGTAGGCCCGGGACCGACTGCTCTTCCAGGCTCGGCGCTTTCGAGGAGAGCAGGTAGATCTTGCCCTGGCGGTAGACGAACCACACGGGCGCCGTGATCTCCTTCCCCTGGTACTCGACACCGGCCCAGATGACGTCCGACTTCTTCAGACCGTCCTCGACCTCCTTGGAGAGCTTGTCGGGAGAAGCTTGGAGGACCACCCGGAACTCCGTCTGGCCCAGGACCTCGCCGGCCAGGAGGAACGAGGCCACGTACACGCCGAGCTCCTCGAGGGTGGCGTCCTCGACGAGGGTTTCGAAGTGGGTGAGATCCATCGATCCCAGAAGCCATCTGGGCTCGGGTCGCACCCGGTAGGGGACCCGCCCGGAGGGGGCCAGAAGCTGTACCTCCTCGGCCAGGTAGCCGGTGGGGGCCTTCCAATCCCGAACCACGACGAACGGGAGGGCTCGGGCCGGCAGCGAGAGCACGTACACGAGCCCATTTGCCAGGTCACCCTCGGCCGCTCGCTGCCGAACATCGAGCACGTTGGCGAAGATCAGCTCACCGGCAGGCACGGGCGGCAGGATAGTGGAAGGTGAGGGCCGGCGGCGACCCCCGGGGGGGAGGCGGTCATCGCGGACCCTCTTTACCATGCGGCTGGTGGACTCGCGAGACGCATGGGAGTTCTGGGGTGAGCCGGAAAGTGCGGGCTCCGAGCCCCGCGGCGCCCTCGCCCGGATTCGGCGCGCGTTCGCGGGTGTCTTGCTCAGCGGCCTCACCTCCATCGAGGTGATCTCGCTCGCCGTCGCCTTCATCGCCGGCATGGGCTTCTCGTGGATGGCCGGCCTGCTGGACCCGGAGAGCCTCATCACCGATCCGTGGATCCGAAGCGCATGGGCGGTGCTCGTGGTCTCCGTCCTTCGACCGATCACGTGGATCCCGTACGCGCTGCTCTTCCTCAGCTTGCGAAGGGTGGCTGATGGGCTGGCGGCGCGAAGGTCGACGGCTCTTCGAAACGCATCGGCCAACCTCGGCACGATCGGAGTCCTGGCTCTCGTCGCCTGGCTGGTGTTCGTCGCTCTGCCCGGGTCGGCCACCGCGGTCTCGAGCGTGCTGGCCTTCGTGACCGGGAGTGGTTCCTTCGAGGAACTTGGCGCGGTCGGCGCCGACTGGGATCCCCTCCGGGTGGCTGCGGTCGCGGTCGGCGCCTTGCTGCTGCGCGTCGTCGTCCCACCCCTTGGAAGGGACTTCGATCTGTTGGACGAGCCGATCCTGGGGTTCGTCTCGGGTGCGCGAGGGCGATTCGACCGGATCGCCCTGATCACCGTGCTCGTCGTCGCGGTCGTTCTCGTCGGAGCCGGCGCGGTCCTGGCGATCCGCGGCTAGCGTGCCGGGGTCAGGTCATCCTGGCGAGCCACAGCGTTGGCTCCTCGATCTCCGGCATGGAGGGCAGGGCATCTGCCGATTCCCACATCCGGGCCAGTGTGGCCTCGTCGGTGAGAGCGGCCACTCGGCCGCAGAACTCACTACCCAGCCGGTATTGGTCAAGCTTCATCTCCAGCCCGAGCAGCCGCTCGAGTGCCCGATCCGCCGGGCGCCCTTCCCGGTGCCGGCGAAGGGCCTCCTGTATCCGAGAGAACTCGGAGAGCATCCTTTGCCCGACGGCCTCCATCACGTGATCCCCGTAGCCCTCGGCCACCGCCATGAAAGCCTGGACCCTGGCGATGCGGAGACGTTGCTCGGTGTTGGAAGCCTGGCCGAAGAGGTTTCCCATGCCCTCGAAGGCCTCGGACAGGGCATCGGGGTTCGACAGGTCAAGGCCCTCCAGTCTCTGCTCCAGCCCCGAGAGGTCCAGCTCCGCATGCTCCACCAGGTCTCTCACCAGCTCCAGGAATCGACCTCGAACCCACGGGCGGGCGAACTCGAATCGGTGGGTCACCTCGTGCAGGGCCACCCATGCGCGGAACTCAATGGAGGGAAGGCTCCAATCCCGCTCGAAGCGAGCGATGTTGGGGATGACGAAATACAGGCTTCCTCCCCCCTGTGGGATGGCCAGGTCGTACTGCCCAAGGACGCGCTGTCCCAGGTATCCGAGCACGGTTCCCACCTGGGCACCGAGCAGGAGTGGGACCATCTTCTGCATCAGCGCCTCCAGCATCTCGCCCGGGCCTGGCGCCACCGCCGGCCCGAGTTCCCGCTGGGACTCGTTCAGGGCGGCGCCGATCTTCGACGCGACCGGGTCGAGCATGTCCCGAAGCCCTCGGGCACTCGCCTCCACCCACTGCGCTCTGCGGAAGGCCTCCACCGGCGAGAGCTCGGCCGGCTGAGGGAGACCGGTGAAGTCCGCAACCGCCAGTTCGGCCGCCCGGACGGTGTCGGCCAGCCTCTGCTGGTCTTCTTCGGTAGGAGCGGGATCGTCCTGGCCCCAGGAGGAGATGGCGATCCCGATCTGCCGAGCCAGCTCCCAGTTGATGGGTCCGGTGGATGACAGGAGCACCCGCTGGATCTCGCGCAGGAGGGGGACGTCGCCCAGAACGTCCCCCAGCGGGACCTCGGGTGGCTCGCCCAGCGGCTCGGCCATCGGAGCCATTGTATGGGGGTCCAGGGGGGTAGCACTCCGCGAAGCGGATGCGCACCCCCTGGCGGCGAGCGGTCCGCCGAAGGCGGATCGCCGACGGACCAAAGTGAGGTCCAGGGGGGTAGCACTCCGCGAAGCGGATGCGCACCCCCTGGC
>JBOGVA010000054.1:0-4968 GCA_050692195.1 Actinomycetota bacterium
GCTCTCGCCGGCACACCGGTTTTGAAGACCGGGGGGCCCACCAGGCGCCCTGACGCCTCCACCGCCCAGGATAGCGGGCAGATGTCGGGCCGCCGACGATGGGGGCTGCGGTCAGGCTCGGCAGAGACCGTTGTCCATGTTGCGAAGGATCTTGAGCACCCGGAACCGGTGCCAGGGGAACGCCGGGCTCGGATCGTTGACATAGAGGTACTCAGGCGACTTCTTCCGACCTAGCGCCTTCGCCCAGGAGTCGTATCCGCGGGTGTGAGACGTGGCTTCGGCCTCGAAAGACACCGGTCCGCCGGTATGGGTCTTCTCGGAGATGTATCCCCCGTACACTTGCAAGGCCCTCGCCACCACCCGCAGCCACCTGGGCCATGTGGAGGGAATCACAAAGGTGGGATCGAGCTGGATCCGGGCCCCCTGCGGGATGTACCTGGATGGGTCGTCCTGGTCGCGAGGGCCGTCGGAGGCGGTGGCCGGGCAAGCGATGAACTCCTTCGAGCGCACGAGGTCCTTCGGAACTCCGATGGCGATGGCGTGCGGGATCAGGCCGTGCTTGATCTCCTCGGGTCGGATCACTCCGCCCAGGAGCGACGTCCCGTTCTCCCGGGCGCTGTGTCCCGATGGCGAGGCCGGGCACCCCGTGTATCCCCAGGGGCAGGCCGCGCCCCAGCCCGTCGCACTGAACTTGTAGCGCGATGCCGCCGACCAGCAGGCCCGAAGCCCCGGCCCACAGGGTGGCGAGGTCTTCTTGGTCGCGTCCCACATCTCGACCTCGTTACCCGTGAAGCGATCGACCACCACCAGGTGCCCGTCCGATCCCGACTGGGGCCGCGCGTAGGCTGGGATCCGCGCCCAGAGCTTGTTGTCGCATCCGTTCTTGCACCCGACCTTGAACACCTTGGTCCCCGCGTCGGCGTAGGCGATGGGCCGCCCCCACGAGTTGTTCAGTGGGATCGTGGAGTGGCTCCTGCCCTTCGCCGCCAGCCGGTTCACGAGTGAGGAAGAGTTCGAATCGATGGCCGGGTTCACGATGGGAACGTTCCAGAAGCTGGTTCTGGAGAATGGCCGTGGAAGAGGATCGATCTGCGCCGGCGTCCTGGCCGATACCTTGTTGTACGCGATCAGCTTGCCGTACCTGTTGTATTGCTTGATCCGGTACGCGTAGCGAGTGGAGGACCACAAGAGGTCGTCCACGAACCTAGTCGTCGGGGAGACCATGATGTCGATGAGTCGGAGCGCGCCCGACGGCCTCAGGCGATAGATGCGGATCTGCTTCGTTGCGCGCTTGTTCGACCAGGTCAGCTTGATGGAATGGAACGTCTCGGCTTCCGCCGACGCAGCTTGCGCGTGAACGGCAGGCACCACAAGCAGCGAGATGGACACAGTCAGGACTAGTGCGGATCGCCGGATCATTCAGTACCCCCCCTCGATCGACATGGATGACCGGCACCTACGAGCACCCTGGAGGAGCCTTAGGTCTACACCACACGCCGAGGCAAGGTCAACTAGGGCAGGTGGAGGACGGTCCCCGGCGCTACAGCGCCGATGCCTCCGGGATGACCTCGCTCCCGATCAACGCGACCGTCTCGAGATCGTCGTGTACGAGGTGTTGCATCATCACTCGTTCCACTCCGGCCTCCGCGTACTCTCCGAGCCGCGCCACCACTCGATCGGACGTTCCTACGATCCGCATCGGGCCCAGACCCTTCAGGAACGCCGCTGGATCGCCGGTCTCGCCCCTTCGCTCCATCAATCGAGAGGCGTGTTTCTCGAGATCGGCCGGATCCGCGCCGATCACCGTTCCGGTCATGAGCGACAGAGGGAGCTCGGCGGGATCCCGACCGATGTCCTCGCATGCCCGGGAGAGCCGTTCCCTGGCGCCCCTGCATTCCTCGGGAGTGACCAAGTTGACGTTGTACTCGTCCGCCCAGCGGGCCGCCAGCTTCGCCGCTCGCGGGCCCGCCCCGCCGCCCAGGATCAACGGGGGATGCGGGTCTTGAAGCGGCTTGGGCAGCGCGTGGCACTCCTCCAGGCGGTAGTGCCGGCCCTCGAACCTGACCTCATCCTCGTCCCGGTCCCACAGCCGATGCACGATCTCGACCTGCTCCTCCAGCATGTCGAACCGCTCGTCCGCCGGCGGGAAGGGAAATCCGTACGCTCGGTGCTCCGGCTCGAACCAGCCCGCGCCCATGCCCAGCTCCACCCGGCCGCCGGATGCGTGGTCGGCGGTGACCACCGACTTGGCCAGCTCCGATGGGTGGCGGAAGGTGATAGGGGAGACCAGCGTCCCAAGCCTCACCCGATCCGTTCGACCCGTCAGCGCGGCGAGCGTGGCCCAGGCATCCAGCGAACCTCGCTCGGTCGGGCGGCCGAACGAGAGATAGTGATCCGAACGGAACAGCGCGTCGAATCCATGTTCGTCGCAGGCCAGGGCCAGGGCGACCCACTCGTCCCAGCTCACGCCCTCCTGGCCCTCGATCATGAGACAGACCTTCATGTCACGGCCCTCCCTGGTCGGCCTTTCCGCTGGCCCCGTGTCATCGTTCCGCTTCTCATCGTTCTCCAATCAGCCACCCGCCGCTCCGGGTGATGGCCACACGTAGGCTTACCATGGAAGCCGTGGAGGCCGCGTTCTTCGATCTCGACAAGACCGTCATCTCGAAGTCCAGCTCGCTTGCCCTGAGCCGCCCCATGTACCGAGCCGGGCTGGTGTCGAGGTCGACGTTGCTGAAGGGGGCGTACGCCCAGTTGATCTACCTTCTGGTCGGAGCCGACGAGAAGAAGATGGACCGACTCAAGGACGGCATGCTGGCGCTGACCAAAGGGTGGGACAGGGACCAGGTGGAGCAGGTCATCCGCGAGGCGCTCACCGAGCTCATCGACCCGTACATCTACCTCGAGGCCCTCGACCTCATGGCGTTGCACCGAGCCCTCGGCCGGACGGTGTTCATCGTGTCGTCCTCCCCGGAGGAGGTGGTCAGGCCGCTCGCCGAGCATCTCGGCGACGTCGACGTCATCGCCACCAGGGCGAAGATCGAGGACGGCAAGTACACCGGCCAGCTCGAGTTCTACTGCTACGGCGAGGGGAAGGCCCAGGCCATCCGGCAGATCGCGGAGGAGCGCGGCATCGACCTCTCGGGGTCGTACGCCTACTCCGACTCGAGCACCGACCTCTCCATGCTGGAGGCCGTCGGCCATCCGGTGGCCGTCAATCCCGACCGCGAGCTTCGGAAGGAAGCGGAAAAGCGCGGGTGGCAGATCCGCGACTTCCGCCGACCCGTGAGGCTTCGCCAGCGCATCCCCCACGTGGCGGCGCCCTCGCCGGGGGTGGCCGCGATGGTGGCCAGCGCGATCGTCGCGGCGATCTTGGGTTGGCTGTACCTGCGGCGGGTAACGGGGAGCCGCCGGCTCGCCGGAGCCCGCTAAGGAGCCAGCGGCCGGGTCAGCGCTGTGAGGCCAGCCGGTCGGCCAGGCGCTCGGCGCGGCTGGCCGCCTCTCCCACCAGCCCCACGGTCAGCTCGCCCATGATGGCGAGCAGCTCCGTCTCCACCTTGCTCTCGACCCGACCATCCGTATCGAGCGCCCGGGCCACCAGGGCGTGAAGGCGCTCGACGGCTCGGTCCAGCCGAGCCACCGGCTCCGAGCGCCTGCCCTTGTCGGGAGTCCCTGCCGGCCCAGGGCCGGCGGACCCGTCCCGCCGCGACCTCCACTCCGCGAGATCGATCACTCTATCCATCACCCAGCATGCTAGGCGCCGGCAGTGACACGACCTGACCTGCGACGATGCGAGGTGCCGCACCATCTAGAATCGCCGCGATGGTCCCCGAAGGCGCGGCCGAGACAGGACGGAACCTGGGCGACGCGGATCGCGCTCCGCTCGAGCCGGGCATCGTCGCCGAGGTCCTGGCCGCGCTCGCCTACGGGGAACGCCGGGGGGCCCAGCGGGCCCGCGAGTCGGTAAAGCTTGCGCCGGACGGTCGATCCAGAACCGAGCAGCAACACGTTGCCGACCGAGAGCGGCAGAACTGGGACCTGATCGAGGCCCGGCTCCGCGAGCTCGGGGACGAGGACCTGATCGAGATCTTTCGGCCGTACTTCGACGCCTTCTTCGACCACACCGAGCCCACCGACTGGATCGAGGCCCAGGCCTTTCACTACGTGGGGGACGCCCTGGTGTCGGACTTCGCCGACATGCTGGTGCCGCTGCTCGACCGCGTCTCTGCGGAAGTGGTGCGCCGAGCCCTGGGCGATCGGGAGGCGCAGGAGACGTTCGCCCTCGACGAGCTCACCCGGGCGCTGGAGCGCGACCCGGCCGTCGGTGACCGGATCCGCAGCTACTCGCAGCGCATCGTGGGCGAGGCCTTCACTCAGACGGCGAGGGCGATGGAGACGACCGAAGGCATGAGGACGCTCCTCGGCGGGCATGAGGCAGGGAAGCGCTTCGTACTGACGTTGCTGGAGCGCCACCGGCAGCGACTCGACCGGCTGGGGATCGAACCCGTCGAGCCAGACTGAGCGTCAATCGAATCGGTAGGAGTGCCCAGCCCCCCATGTGGGGTAGCCGGGAGTCCCCCAAAGCGGGGCGGATCGCGGTCCGCCAAGCAACGAAAAATCCCCATACCGGCCGATTGTCCGGGGGCGATGAGCGGAGTAGTCTCCGTGCGCTCGCTCGAGGAACCTGGTTCGGGCGAATCCCCTCCCAATCCTCCTCCTTCCCAGCTGGCGGCTCCCCGGCCGGAAGCAGCCTTCTCCGTGATTGCTCCAGGAAGGTGAATACGGCATGGAAGGAATTGGCGGCGGGACCAATGCTCGATCGCGGAGCAATGCGGTTGTGGAGGGGCCCGCTCGGGAAGCGGTCGAGTTCGTTCGACCTCCTTCAGCTCGCTCCCGCGTGCTGATCGCCATCCAGGACCTGGCCTTTCATCAGGAAGTCCTGGATTTCCTCGATCGCGACGCCCGGAT
>JBOGVA010000055.1:0-12292 GCA_050692195.1 Actinomycetota bacterium
ACGTATACCAGGCCGGGTCGCGGGTCGGAGCAAGGAGGCCGGGGTCCCGGAGGAAGCGCCACCCCGGCACGAGCAGCATGACGACGGTGGCTGCTGTGAGCCCGATATGGATGGCCCAGCGCATAGCCGGCGAGTGCATCCATCCCGTCCGGACAGGGGATAGGCCAGGTTTCAGTTCGATCACGCGGAATTCCTCTGATCCTGTCGGCGACTCCGCTGTAGATTCAAGCATGATGAGCTGCCTTCGATCGCGCCTTCAGCCCGCACCGGAAGGAAGGCTGGGGCCGGCGACTCAATGAGCGCCCGGCTTCCTCGCGTCGCGCGCGTCGTGGCGGTCCTCGCGGCGGGGGTCCTCGCTTTCGGCGTGCCCTTCGGCTTCGCCTTCCGCGGCCTCGGCATCGTCTCCGCCGTGGTCCTCGGTGTGGTCGTCGCCGGCGGCCTGCTTCTGGTCATCGCGCGAACGGCAGCCCCTGAAACGGACAGATCGCGGCGACGGTTTCTCGGAATGGCCGGGGTGGCTGGGCTGGCCGTGGCGGCCGGCGGGGCAAGCTTGGGAGGAGTGGTCGAACGCCTGAGCCGGCCGGAGCCCCGAACCCTGCTGTGGGAGATGGCCCGCCGAGTGGGGGCGGAGGGCATGAGATACGTCAAACGCGGCCACTTCCCCGTGCGGTCGGGGGAGCTCCAGCTCGTGCTGGCTCCATACAACACGGCCAACTACCCGTGGGAATCGAAGGGCCTGGCGCCCCGGGACCCGCGGAGCAGTCACGCGCTCGTCTGGAACTACGCACAGCGCGTCCCGGTAGCCGTCTACGCTCCGGGACTCGTGCAGACCCCAGAGACGTTCAGCGACGCGGTGACCCTGGCCGACCTCGCTCCATCGATGGGCCATCTGATGGGATTCGACTTCCCCGGGCGAGACGGCTCGCCCCTGCCCGGCCTGCCTGCCGCCCCGAAGCGGCCCAAGGTGATCGTCACCTTGGTGATCGACGGGGGAGGCTGGAACGTCCTGTCCGAATGGCCGAGTGCCTGGCCCCATCTTCGGGCGATGTTTGGGAGGGCCCTCCTGTATCCCAATGCGGTCGTTGGATCTTTTCCAGCGGTCACGGCGTGCGCTCATGCCACCATCGGGACGGGCGCGTTCCCCAGCGGCCACGGCATCTCCGGGCACAACGTGTGGCACGAGGGGAAGGTCCGGGCGGTCTATGGGCCTCGAGGCGAGGTGGACCCCTCCTTCCTGCTGCTGCCCACCCTCGCCGAGGCATGGAACGAGGAGAGCGGCGATCGGGCGTGGGTCGGGGAGATCGGCTACCAGACCTGGCATCTGGGGATGCTCGGCCGGGGTGGACGCCGTCCCGTGGGACGTCTTCCCGTGGCCGTGTACTTCCAGGGAGCGGGGGAGTGGCGGCCGCAGAACCCGGACCTCTACAGGCTGCCGGAGGGCGCACCCCCTCGCGAGCAGTTGGACGCATACGTGGAGGAGTTCGTGCTCGCGGCAGGGGGCGAACGGACCCAAGCGGCACGGGGGAGAGTGTGCTGCGCGCCACCGATCGTCCGACACCAGGGCGATCTGGTCGAGGCGATGTTCGCCCGCGAGCCCATCGGCGAAGGGCCGGTCACCAGCCTCCTGTACATCAACTACAAGGCCCCGGACTACGCCGGACACGTGTTCAACATGCAGCATCCCAGGCAGGGGATGGTGCTTCGGGCGGTCGATCAAGAGATCGAACGCCTGCGCCTCATGCTGGAGGCCAGGTTCAAGCCGGGGGAGTTCGTCCTGATCGTCACGGCCGATCATGGTCAGTGCCCGCTGGCCGACGACTCCGGGGGTGTCCGGCTGGACCCGATCGAGCTGGTCCTGGATCTGGAGCGCGCTTTCGGGGCGGAGCAAGGATCGATGGTCGAGCGGATCAGGCCCTCGGAGGTCTTCCTCAGCAGCCGGGGCGTTCGGCGGGCGGGGGTCAACGCTGCTGAGATGGCGGCGTTCCTGGGCGATTATCGATACAGGCGCAACATCGGACCCTACATCCGGCCGGAGGCCATCCAGTCGGATCGGCTCGACCGCCCCCAGTTCGCCGGCGTCTTCCCGGGGGCCTTCATCGACAGCCTTCAGGACTCGGACGTAGCTCGGCTGGGGCGGGGGGACTACCCGGACGCCGACCCGGGGGTCCCCGCCCTCTGACGCCTCCACGGGTGCGCCCGGGTCGCACCGGCCCAGCCAAGAGCGGCCACGATGATTGGAGTGGCCGCCCCCCCCAGCCCAGCCAGGCGCACGCCGAGGCGGTCCACCACCACCCCCCCCATCACCAGGGCGGCGATGCCCACCGCAGGCGCCACCGAGGCGACGTGTAGGGGCTTCATCCATCGGCCGAGGAGCGCGAGGCTCCATCCCAGGCCCACCAGCCAGAAGGTGGCGAAGGCCCCCACCGCGAGGAAGCCGATCATGATGGCCCGGAGCCCTCCCACCGGCGCCACGGGCTCCGGGACGGGGAGGGAGGGTCGTGGACCCTTCACCACCGCGACGTTCTCGGCGGCCACGCTTTCAGGGTGGGCCGCGGACCATTCATCGAAGCGCGCCGAGTTGAACGACTTGAGCAGAAGGGCCACGGGGTCCATGCCGTAGGTGGGCAGGATGGTCTTGAAGTAGCGCTCCGACAGCTCGGTGGCTTCGTCCGTAGGTCCGGCAGTGGGGCGGCGGGCGAGATAGTCGTCTGGGGAACCCACGTACACATGGGCGTCGTCGATCCGATACGCCGGAAGGGACGCGCGGACCATCTGGCCCATCAAGGCGGTGTAGCTCGAATCGGCCGCGGCGACGATGAACACGACCGAGCGTTCTCTGCCGATCCCCGCCGTGTCGAGATAGGCGCCGGCGCGGGTCGCGTCCTGGATCTTGGTGAGGTCCATCCAAGTCTGCGTTCTGAACCAAACCCGATGCGACATGTACCCGGCCCCCGCCAACGACGCGATCAGCAGCGCAATCGCGATCCCCCTGGCCCGGTGGGCCACCGTACGGACCACCCACAGGAGTCCCAGGACTGCCAGAACCGGTACGGCCAGAGCGAAGGCGAGGAACCGATGCGCGGGGACCGTCAGCTGCAGGACCTCCAGACCGATGACTCCGGCGAGCGTGACGCCCGACCATGCCAGGAGAAATGCCAGGACGAACCCTGACTGGCCTGCCTCTCGGTCGGGGCGGTGAGTTGCCGCGACGAGAGATGCGGCACCGAGTCCTGCGAGGGGTAGCGTGACGGCGAAGTTGTACTTGTGGATGTCCCGCCCGAACTTCCTGCCGATCTCCTGGATGGAGAGCTGAGGAGATCGAGTTCCAGCCGACAACAGGCCAAAGATGGCCGCCGCGGCGAAGGATGCCGCGCCCGCCGCGACGGCGACCAGTCGCGCGGCAGGAGTCTCGAAGAGCTGCCGCGGCTCGGAACGCCAGCGCTGAAGAGAGGTCGGGAAGTAGAAGGCTGTGGTCAGAAGGAGCGTCGCCATCATGAAGGCGAAGAATGCCCAGTGGACTACTCCGCCGGCGCCGAACAGAAGGATGGCGGGGACGATCGCCCTGCTGTCAGCCATCGACAGCACCAGAGGGATCGCGGCGGCCATGAAGACCGCGGCGGCGAACAGGTTGTCCTGGTAGGTCTCGGGCCCGGCCAGTCGGACCAGGAAGGCCGACGTTCCGACGCCGAGGGCGGCGATCGCGAGCTCCCATGCCGGACGCCGAAGCGTCGCGGCGATGAAGGCGCCCGCCCCAAGTCCTATGGCGGCTGCCGTCACGGCCGGGAGCACGGCCGCCACCCGAAAGGGATGGGCCTGTAGCAGCGAAGAAAGGGTCGCCGCGATGACCGGGAAGGCGGGGCGGCCCGGGTCCGCTTGAACGGGTGATGGGACCCCGCTCTGCATGTCGGCGATCCCCAACGCCTGGGCCAGGGCAGTCCGCCAGAGGTATCTGGACGTGTCCCAGCCGATCGGAACCGAGAATCGCTTGGCCGGATAGATCGAGAGGAAGAACGCCATGACGACGAGGGCGATGCATCCGACCACGACTGCCGCGGTTACCCATGTTCGCAGGGCATCGGTGGACATGCTGCCCGGCCGGCCGGCAGGCCGCTCCGTTCCCCTCCGCGCCTCCGTCTTCAACTCGAGTCCGCTCCTCCATGCGACCGCGGTCACCCGATGGGCTCTGGAGAGCATACGAAGGGCGGGGTTCTAGCGAGCGGGAAACAAGCCCCGGCCCTGGGCACGGAGTCTACGAAAACCCAGGGCGAATCCCAGGACGAGCACGGTCGTCGCCGTGATGAGGCTCCCTCCGAGGCCGCCCAGTCGGATTCCGATCAGGTCTGCGGAGAGGCCGCCCAGGACCAGGAACCCGATGCCGAGAGCGGGAGAGAGGGCGAGGGCCTCGAACGATCGAGTGCCCGGTGGCAGTAGCGCGACGGCCCAGCCGATCCCGACCAGGGTCAGCACGACGAGGGTCCCGGCTGCCAGCAGGCCGCGCTCCGTCGCTCCGCGGAGCTCGTGGGGGTTCGAAGGCGAGCCAAGGAGGGTGGCCGGACGGGGGCCATGAAGCGCCAACACGTTCGGGGCGACGATCCACTCGGGATGCTCGACCGCCACGTCCCGGTACTTCGGGTTGTAGGAGGCCAGCGTGAGCGCGACGGGTCGCTCGGGGAGCAGTCGCTCGATCGCCGGCCAGAACCGCCCGGCGTTCTCGTTGTACGTCCCCGGGGTGTCCCGGTACGTCGGCTCCCCGGCCAGATACCTCTCGGGGTCTCCCACGTAGAAGTGCGCCTGCTCGATACGCTGAGGCGGGAGGACCGACCGGATGATGTACGCCATCTCCGGCACGTAGGAGAGCGGGTTCGGGCCCGTGTCATCGATCACGAAGACGACCGGTGACGACTGCGGTACGTCCACCGCGTCGAGGTAGGCGGCGGCGGCCAGGGCGTCCTGGACCTTGGCCGGCTCGAGCCATTCCACCCCGCGTTCCGCGGGAAGCCTCACGTACAGATCCCGGTATCCCAGGTACGCCAGGCCGAAGAGTCCAGCGAGGACCACCGCCACCCCGGCCACCCGGGCTCCTCGGGCGGCCAGTCGCCCCAGGCCGAGGACCCCGACGGCCGTGAGTATGGGGAGCGGGATGAGGAAGGCGAGAAAGCGATGCCCGGGAGAACGCAGCCCGACCGAGAAGGCCAGGATCCCCGCGGCGGCGACGAAGACCCAGGAGCCGGCCAGCGCCAGGAAGAGCCTCGAGACCAGCCTGTCCCGACGGGGACGATCGGTCGCCCCGGACGAGACGACGGCCGCCCCCAGCACGGCCAGGGGCGCGGTCAGCGGGAGCCGGTACAGCGGGAGGTCCTCCCTCATCTTCTTCTCCAGCTCCAGACGGGTGAGCTCTGGAGCGTCGGGCAGCGTCCGGAGAGCCCCGAATATGCCCAAGCCGGCCACCGCCGCCGCCCCGCCCCCGACGATGGCCACCCGGCCGGCCGGCGTGGACGTCCATCCGACCTCACCCCGGCGCCAGGCGACCCAGGAGCCGCGCGCATTGAAGACGGCGACGAGGCCGAGCACCGCGAGCACCAGCACGAACGTAGGAGGGTGCGCCACGCCGGCCGCGCCGAGCAGGAGGACGCCACCTGGAAGTCCGGTCCCGCCGTGGACCGTCGAGAGGACCGGAACCAGCGCGGCGGTTACGAGCGCAGCGGAGAAGAGGTTGTCCGAGTACGTCTCCGGCGCCATGAGTCGAACCACCAGCGTCGAGGTGCCGACGATGCCGGCGACCGCCGCCATCTCCCACGAGCTCCGGTGGAAGACCCAGGAGATCAGCGCGCCCGCCGCCAGCGACAGGGCCACGGCTGCGGCCACGGGAACCACCACGGCGGCCTTGAACGTCGACGTGTCGAACACGTTCGACATCACGAGGCTCACGACGGGAAAGGCAGGACGTCCCTGAAGCGTGTTGGCGGGGGGCGGGAGGTTGTCGGGTACTCCTGACAGCCCCCGCTCGGCTACCAGGTGAGTCTGGTACAGGTAGCGCGGAGTGTCCCAACCGATCGGCAGCGAATAGGCCTTGGCGGAATACAGCCCGAGATAGAACGCGGCGATCGCGCCTCCAACCAGGCAGACGAGGAGCGCCCCGGGAAAGCGTGCGACCAGGAAGGGACCATGGGATGACCGGCGGGCCGAGGCCCGGGTCAGCGAAGCCACGTCTGCAGGATGGCCCTGGCGAAGTTCTTCGCGTACTTCAGGCTCTTCGGCTTCTTGGAGAGGCCACCGGCGCGGGCGCGTACGGTGATCGGGACCTCGCGGATGCGCAGGCGGTGGCGCATCCCCTCGATCAGAAGCTCGGAGGTCCAGAACTGATCCTGGTCCAGGACCAGGCGCCTGAGGACGTCGGCCCGCGTGGCCCGGTATCCGTTGGACACGTCGGTGACTCGGGATCCGGTCAGCAAGGTGACGAGCCAGGAGAAGAAGTGCACGCCCACGTGGCGGATGAGGCTTTCCCTCTCGAACCCACCCAGGACGCGTGATCCGTTCACCATGTCGGCTTGGTCCTCGAGGATGGGCTTCACCAGCAGCGGCATCTCGTCGGGGACGTGCTGGCCGTCGGCGTCCATCGTGACCACCGCGATCGCGTCGAGCTGCAGGGCGAGCTCGTAGCCCACCCGGAGCGCCAGGCCGCCTCCCCGGCGGATGGGGAGCCTCGCCACCAGGGCGCCTGCCTTTCGGGCGATCTCAGAGGTCTGGTCCTCGGAGGCATCGTCGACCACGACCGGGACGACGGGGTATCCGTAGAGCCGGTCGGGCATCGAATGAATCACCGCGCCGATGTTCTCGGCCTCGTTGAAGGCGGGCATGACCACGACGATCCGCGGGCCGGCCGGAAGCTGGTCCGCCTGGGATCCGTCGAAGTCGCGGACGGCAAGCGCTTCGACCAGCTGGCGAACGCTCCGGATGTTCCAGTCCACCTGGTCCATGGTCCTGACCAAAAGGCCGAAGAGGACGACGCACGCGAACAACAGCGCCGCGATGAGCCGTCGCTGTCCTCCTCGCCGGAAGTTGAAGAGGTCGAACACGGGGTTGAACAGATCGGGCGACACGGCGAGGACCGCGATGGCGATCGAGACCAGGCCGGTGATGATGAGGTTGGCTCGAGAGATCCGCCGCCGGTGGTACCGGAAGACGGCTCTCACCACGAGGGCGACGGCGAAGGACGCTCCCAGGACTCGCAGCGCGATCATGCTGGATCCGGCCTCGGGCTAGTCCAGGATCGGTTCTCTGGCCCGGGGCCTGGGCCGCCAGGTCGTCTTCGGCATGATGGCCTTGGTGATGACCCGTCCCTGGTGTTCCTCGATCTTGGCGAACATCGACTCCACGAGCGTCTCCGATAGGTAGTGGGGCTTCAGGCCCAGGTCGAGGAGCGCCGAGTGCTTGGCGTTGTAGTAGTGCTCCTCCGCCTCCACCCTCGGGTTCTCCGGGTGATCGACCTTCACGTCGATCCCGTACTCCGCCCCGGCCCGCTGCACCAGATCCGCCAGCTCGTTCACGGAGAACTGCTCGGCGAACTGGTTGAACACCCTGTACTCACCCTCCGCGGCCGGATTGACCGTGGCCAGCTCCACGCACTGGAGCGTGTCGACGATGTTCAGGAAGCCTCGAGTCTGTCCCCCCTTGCCGTAGACCGTGATGGGGTGCCCGATCACGGCCTGGAGGCAGAAGCGGTTCAGAGCGGTCCCGAAGACCTCGTCGTAGTCGAACCGGGTGGCGAAGCGGGGGTCCAGCTCGGACTCCTCGGTGGTGATGCCGTAGACCACGCCCTGGTTGAGATCGGTGGCCCGAAGCCCCCAGATGCGGCAGGCCATGTGGATGTTGGTGGAGTCGTGCACCTTGGAGGCGTGGTAGAAGGAGCCGGGCATCTTGGGGAAGGGCAGGCGGTCCGAACGTCCATTGTGGCGGATGTCGATGTAGCCTTCCTCGATGTCGATGTTCGGGGTGCCGTACTCGCCCATCGTCCCCAGCTTCACCAGATGGGCCTCGGGGGCATGATCGCGCATGGCGAACAGGACGTTCAGCGTGCTGGTCACGTTGTTGTACTGGGTGAAGACCGCATGCTCCCGGCTGATGAACGAGTAGGGAGCCGATGGCATCTGCCCGTAGTGGATGATGGCCTCGGGCTGGAGGTCTCGGAACAGTGGCTCTACCACGGACCAGTCCGTGAGGTCGCCCTCGGTGACGCCGATCCGGTAGCCCGTGAGCTGCCGCCACGCCTCGGCCCGGGCGGACAGGTTCTCGCCGATCGGGACGAGGGAGTCGGTGCCGGCCTCCTCGTGGACCCGCCGGCGCAGGTAGTTGTCGACGGCGTGCACGTCGTGCCCACGCACCGAGAGGTGCATCGCGGTGGGCCATCCGAGGTAACCGTCGCCTCCAAGGATCAGGATCTTCATGGTTGGTCCTCCGGATTCGACCGCCGGCCCGGCCGGCGTGGAAGCCGTCATATTCTACGGGTCACGGGCCCCCATACGCGGTCTTCAACACCGCCGCGTCGACGCCGACCGTCTGCCGGCTGGCCACGACGAGCTTGACCGCCACGTGGTCGTACCCGGACGGATCCGGGTAGAAGGTGTACCGCCGCCACTCCCCGTCGTTGGCCTCGGTGATCGTCCTTGCCTTGCTGCGGAACCTCCCACCGGGGGTCAGGACGGACACCCTGATCGTGATCCTGCACTCCCCGGTGTTCTCCCTGCCGCAACGGAGGGCCACGCTCGAGCGGTAGGTGGTCGACGGAGTGCCGTTCCACGGCCGTCTCTGCCGGAGTACGCCGCTGGCTCCAGAAGGTGGAGGCGAGAGCCGCCAGTGCCATTGGCCGAGATAGCTTCCGCCCTTCACGCGGGCAGCGGTCCCCGTCCAGCTCCACGCGTACGTGGCCGCCGATTCGACGTTCGAGTTGAGAATCAGGTTCTGCAGGTGCTTCCACGTGGTGTCCGGGTAGAAGACCTTCACGATGCTGGGCCAGAGCCTGCCCTCCTCCGCGCATGCCTGGGTGCCCCACTGGGACATCCTGCCCTCGAAGTAACGGCACTCGGGCTCTCCGGCGTCGTGTTGGCTCAGGAAGAGCCTTCCATCCTTGAGCAGGATGCTGCCCAGCGCAGCGTAGACGGCTTGATCGGTCGCTTCCGTCGACCACGTGGGATCGAAGACCTGGTCCCTGCCCGTATCCACCACATCCGCACACCCCGGGCCTCCACTGTGGGCGTGGCCGGGCATGGCCCGGTAAGCCCCATACGTCTTCACGGCGATCGCGCCTGCCGCCAGGGCGTCCGCATCCCAGTCGGGGAGCCATTCGTTCGGAAGGACGTGCGTCGCATAGAAGACGAAGTCGAACTGTTCGGCCTGTTCCTCCTCGGTGATGAGGACCTTGATGGTGCGAGGCGGAACGCCTTGATGCTTCCAGCCGGTGCACGTCTCGTCGTAGTCGGATACGTCCGCCGAGGGTTCCACGCGGGCTCGCCGTTCGGTGGGCGTGAGCACGGCGTGTTCCGAGTCCTGCGGCCCGAGCTCAACGTGCAATCTCAGCGTGTCGCTCGGGTACAGGGGAACACCGCGGATCCTCCAGCTTCCCCACCCAGGGGCGGTGACGACCGCCTGGATACGGCGATAGGGCCGGTCGGTGGGGAGAGGTCGCGGGAAGAGGAAGGAGCCGTCATCCCGTGAGGTCGTCTGCACGCCGTAGTCCGGGAGGAACACCGTGGCGCCCGCGATCGGAGCCTTGGTAGGCCGCGCCAGGACTTCCCCCCGGACCTGCCCGTGATCTTCCGGCGCCGCGTGAGCCGGTGGAGCAAGAGCCGACACCACGAACGCCACAACGAGCCAGGCAGCGGTGGGGATGGATCGTCTGTTCCCGGTGGCGGTGCTGCTGCGACTGCCTCGCGGCCCGCCCTGCTGCATCAGGTCCTGTGGTCCATCCATGCGACGACCCAAGAGATCGTTCGGGATCGGCTGACAGGCTTACACACATCTCCCGTCAAGTCCAACGGGCGAGCTTGGCGACTTCCTCAACCGCCCTCAACCCGGCGGCCGGCCCGACGGAGGATGGTCCGACAGCCCAAAGTAAGCTACGCCGTATGAACGGCCGGACGGTGGTGACGGGCGGATTGGGCTTCATCGGATCCGCGTTCATCCGGCGCTTGTCCCGCGGGGGCGGGCAGATCCTGAACGTCGACCTCGGCACCTATGCGGGCGACGAACGGAGACTCGGCGAGATCCCCTCGGAAACGGTTCGCACGATCCGGGTCGACGTCGCCGATCGGTCCATCGGGGACCTCTTCGGGCGTGAGAGGCCTGATCTGATCGTCCACTTCGCGGCCGAGACCCACGTGACGAGAAGCGAGGGAGATGCGGATCTCTTCTATCGATCCAATGTGGAGGGCACTCGTCGGGTGTTCGAGGCTGCCGTGCGCGCGGACGCCGGCATGCTCGTCCACGTATCCACCGACGAGGTCTATGGACCGTGCCTGGACCGACCCTTCCGCGAGTCGGAGAAGGCCCCCGGAGGGGGCCGGGCCACCAGTGCGTACGCGCGGAGCAAGGCGGTGGCCGATGACCTGGCCCGAAGCTTCTTCGACCGTCTTCCGGTCATCCTCGTCCGGCCGACCAACTGCTTCGGTCCCTGGCAGCATCCGGAGAAGGCCATCGCCCGGTGGGCCACTCGGGCGCTGCTCGGGGAACGAATCCCCGTGTGGGGGGATGGAGGGCAGATCCGCGACTGGATGTTCGTCGACGACGCGTGCGCGGGGATCGAGATGCTCATCGCCCGGGGGACTCCGGGCGAGGCGTACAACTTGGGGCCCCAGGCCCCCCAGCGGACGAACCTGGAGATCGCTCGAATGGTCGCCCGGGCCGCTGGACGCGGTGACGACGCGGTCTATCTCACCGAGTACGACCGGCCCCAGCACGACCGTCGCTACGCCGTCGATTCCTCCAAGGCCAGCGCGCTGGGCTGGCGGCCCGCCACCGGCCTGGAGCAAGGGATCCGCGAGACAGTGGACTGGTACCGGGGCCACCGCGATTGGTGGACCTCCCTCCTGCCGGAGGCCGAGCGGCTCTACTCGGACGCCACGCCCAGGGGGGAATGATGTCCTGGCCCGGGATCCTCGTGACCGGGGCGGGCGGTCAGGTCGGCACGGCTCTTCGGGAGGTGATCGGAACGGCACGTTTCCTGAGCCATGACGATCTCGACGTCACGGACGCAGAGGCCGTCAGCAGAGCCGTCGGGGAAGCCGACGTCATCGTCCACCTGGCGGCAATGACCCATGTGGACGACTGCGAGCGGCATCCCGAACTGGCCCTGGCGGTCAACGGCGAGGGGACCCGCAACGTGGCGGGCGCAGCAGCGGACCGGGGCGCCCGCGTCGTGTACCTGTCAACGGACTACGTGTTCGATGGTACGAAGCGGGGGGAGTACCGTGAAGAAGATCCCCCGGCCCCGATCAACGCCTACGGCCGCTCCAAGCTCGAGGGCGAACGGCACGTCGCCGAGGAGCCGGCGAACCTGATCGTTCGAACCTCATGGGTCTTCGGGGAGGGAAGGAACTTCGTCCGCACGATCCTCGAGGCGGCGCGCGCCGGCCGAGCGGTCAGGGTGGTCGACGACCAGGCCGGGCGGCCGACCCACGCAGGCGACCTGGCGGCGGCCGTGGCCTACCTCATCGAAACCGGAGCATCGGGGCTGGTCCACGTGAGCGGAGACGGCGAGCCCGGCACGTGGGCGACGGTCGCCGAATGCGCGATCGCGGCAGCGGGGCTGCCGGCCACGGTCGAACACGTCGACACCGAGACGCATGGAAGGACGGCCGGGCGAGCAGTCGCTCCGAGGCCGGCGAACAGCGTGCTGTCCCTGGCCAGGGCGAGGCAGCTGGGAGTGCCGCTCCGAGAGTGGCGTGGATCGCTGGCCCGATACGTGCGGGCTGTAGGTTGAAGGGCGTCGTCCTGGCCGGCGGCCGCGGGGCGCGGTTGGAACCGATGACGCGGGTGGTGAATAAGCACCTGCTCGACGTGTTCGACGAGCCGATGATCTTCTTCCCCATCCGCACGCTGGCCCAGGCCGGGATACGAGACCTCGTCCTGGTCACGGGCGACGAGATCGGTCAATTCAAGGCGCTTCTGGGAGACGGACGCCATCACGGTGTCCGAATCGCCTACGAGCGGCAGGAGGGAGAACTCGGCATCGCGGATGCTCTCGCCAAGGCCTCCCCCCACGTCGGCGACGACCGGATGGTCGTGATCCTCGGAGACA
>JBOGVA010000056.1:0-71106 GCA_050692195.1 Actinomycetota bacterium
CAGCACCCGCGTCCGCCGAGGCTGCCCGCCCGGCAGCGGCTTCCCAGGCCGGGTCGGCGCTGGACCAGGAGACGTTCGACCGTGTGCTCCAGGAGCAGCTCGACAAGGGCGTGGACCGGCGCGTGGCCGAAGGGCGAGCCCGGGCAGCGGCGGTGGTGGCCGCTCGCCGGAAATCCCAAGGCTAGTCAGTCCCGAAGCGGCCGGCCGAACTCGCGGACTCTAGGAGAATGGATCTATGACCTTCGCCGCGCAGAGACTGGTCGACTGGGACACCGCGACGCTCGTTGGTGAGCGGGTGGCCGGGAACGGTGCGCTGCTGTCGCCGGTGGAGCGGGCCCGCCTCATGGAGGACTTCGGGGAGTTGGTCCCGCTGGCCGAAGGGTTGGTCGAGGAGTTCACGGGCCTCACCTCGGGCGAGAATCGCGCCAGGGCCTGGGTCATGACCCGCAGGCAGTGGCTCGAGGCCAACCTCCGGGGGTTCGAGCGCCTCATCGAGCCGTTCGCCGAGAAGATCCTGGCCCGCCAAGGAGATGGCCCCCTGGCCAAGGCACGCCGGACGGTGCTCGGGGCGCAGGTCGGTGGCCTTCTTGGATATCTCGGGCACAGGGTGCTCGGTCAGTACGACGTGCTCCTGCCGCCGGACGACGACGGGTTGGTGTACTTCGTGGGCCCGAACGTCGCCGGGCTGGAGCGGAAGTTCGACTTTCCAGCTCGCGAGTTCCGGCTGTGGCTCTCACTGCACGAGACGGCTCACCGGGTGCAGTTCGGCCGCTCGCCATGGCTTCGGGGCTACGTCTCGGGTTTGATGAACGACTACCTGGCCACGCTGGACCTCCAGCCCGGCTGGCTGTCGCAGAGCCTCCGCCGAGCCCTGGACGAACTCAGGAGCGGCCGGGTCGAGCACCGCGCGTTCGGTTGGGTCTTCCTGCTGATGACCCCGGACCAGCGCGACATGGTCCGCCGGATGCAGGCCGTCATGTCGCTGGTGGAGGGCCACGGGAACTACGTCATGGATGGGGTGGCCATCCGGCGGATCCCGCAGGCGGCCGCCTTCCGCCGCAAGTTGAGAGAGCGCCGGAACAGGTCCGCCCTGCAGAGGGTCTTCCACAAGGCGATCGGCCTCGACGTCAAGGTGCGCCAGTACGACCTCGGCGAGCGGTTCGTGGCGGGTGCGGTCCGGGCGGTGGGGATGGATTCGTTCAACCGGATCTGGGAGAACGCGACGACGCTACCCACCATCGAAGAGATCCGCCGGCCGGATCGGTGGGTGGCGCGGGTCGTCACCCGCTGAGATGCCAGGGGCGGCTCTCCGAAGGCCGCCCGCGGTTGCCCGCGTCCTCCACCGCGTCGCCGCCACCGCCAGGCGGAACGAGATGTTCCCCCCTGGGACCCGGGTCTTGGCGGCCGTCTCCGGAGGGCCGGACTCCATCTGCCTCCTCCACACCCTGGTCCGACTGCGGAGGATGTTCAGGATCGACGTTGCCTGCTTCCACTTCGATCACCGGCTGAGGAAGGGATCGGACGCCGACGCGGGATACGTGCGAGGACAGGCTCGCAGGCTGGGACTTCCCTTCGTTCTCCGGGCGGCGTCGTCGTCTCCGGGACGCGGAGAGTCCGTGGAGGCCTGGGCCCGGACCGTCCGGTACGAAGCCCTCATGCAGGTGCTGGAGGAGCTCGGGGGAGGCCTGGCCGCCGTCGGACATACCGCCGACGATCAGGCCGAGACGGTCCTCTTGGCCCTGCTCCGGGGGGGCGGCCTCGAGGCGGTCTCCGCGATGACCCCGGTGAGCCACCCCCTGATCAGGCCGCTGCTGGAGGTCACCCGCGAGGAGACGGCCGCGTTCTGCCGGGCCCTCGGGCTTCGGCCCCGCCGAGATCCGATGAACGAGGACCCCGCCTTCATGCGGGTGGCCCTGCGCAACCGGATCATCCCGGACCTGGAGCGAGCGCTGGGAAGGAACGTCAGGGCGACCCTCGCCAGGACGGCCTCCCTCCTCAAGCAGGACGCCGAGCTGCTCGATCAGCTGGCCCGGGCGGCCGAGCCGAAGGTCGTGCACGTCGATGGCGGGCACACCCTGCTGTCCGCGCGCTCGCTTCGCGAACTTCCTCCGCCCCTGGCGGACCGCATCGCCCGTCGGGCCATGCTCTCGCTGGGAGTCTTGCCCGAAGCGGGTCATGTGAAGGCCGTGGTGGCGCTGGCCTCGGCCCGCCCGGGCCGAACCACCTCGCTCCCCGCGGGCTTGCTCGCCCGGAGGGAGACGGAGTATGTTCGCCTTTCTCGCTCTTCCCCCGAGCAGGGCCGCCGAGTTGCCCGCCGGCGAGTGCCAGGGTGATCCGAGGCGGGAGGAGGTCCTGATGGAAACCCCGGTGGATTCGCGTTCTCAGGCGGCCACTTCGGCATCGCCCGGGCCGCGTTCAATGTCCAGCTTGAGCTTTCACCAGGACGACATCGAGCAGGTCCTCCTCACGCACGAGCAGATCCAGGCCAAGGTGGCCGAGATCGGCGAGCGGATCACGCACGACTACGTCGGCCGCGACCTGCTCCTGGTCGGCGTGCTCAAGGGCGCCTTCGTGTTCATGGCGGACCTCTCTCGGCACATCGGGCTGCCGATGGAGTTCGACTTCATGGCGGTGTCCTCCTATGGGGCTGCCACCCAGACCTCCGGCGTGGTGCGCATCCTGAAGGACCTGGATCACGAGATCCAGGGCCGGAACGTCCTCCTGGTGGAGGACATCGTGGACTCCGGGCTCACGCTCACCTATCTGTTGAAGAACCTCCGCACGCGAAAGCCGGTGAGCCTCGAGGTGTGCGCGCTCATGAAGAAGACGGGCGTCCAGCAGGTCCCGCTGGACATCAAGTACCAGGCCTTCGAGATTCCCTCGGTCTTCGTCGTTGGATATGGCCTCGACTACGGCGAGCGCTTCCGAAACCTGCCGTTCGTGGGGACGCTCCGCCCCGAGGTCTACCGCGACGCCGTGTCGTAGAAGGCTGCGTCCAAAAGCCTCGGACGGGAACCGGGGGTCGTCGTTCGCCGGTCTAAGTTGGCGGTGAAGCGCGTCGCTCTGCTCGTCGGTGTGTTCTCTCTGGTCGCGGTGGCGTGCGCCGGCGATCGCGCCGGTGGAGCCGAGTCCGGGATCCGGGGGAAGGTCCTGATCGGCCCCCAATGTCCCGTCGAGCGAGCCGGAAGTCCCTGTCCGGACAAGCCCTTCGAAGGGATCGTGCAGGTGAGCACCGAATCGGGCCGCCCGGTGGACTCGGTGGAGTCGGAGCCGGACGGGACCTTCGAGATCGGGCTGGGCCCTGGCACATACGTGCTCACGGTGGCCGGCCTGGAGGGGCCCACGTTCGCCAAGCCGGTCACGGTCACCGTTCTGTCTGGCCAGATGGAGGCCGTCACGGTGGTGGTCGACACCGGCATCCGAGCGCCGTCGGGACCCTAGGGGCGGCACCCACAGGGCGTGGTCGGACCCCTGTGCTAGCATCGCCGATCGGGCGGAGCACCGATTCCCGCGCCACTGTCCCCGTCAGCGAAAGGAGAACCCACGAAGAGGCAGGACTCGACCGTTCGACGCCTCTTCCGAGGGCCCGTCTTCTATCTGGTGGTGACGCTGGCAGGGCTCTGGCTCTTCCTGAACATCGCCACCAGGGGACCGCAACCGTCCCGGCTGACGTTGCTGCGCTTCGAGACCGCATTGGCCGCGGGATCCATCGAGTCGGCCACCTTTCTGGAGCGCGACCAGCGGGTCGTCGGCGAGCTGCAGGACGGAACGAGGTATGAGGCGACCTACCCCCAGCAGTACCAGGAGGATCTGACCCGCAAGATCCTGAATGCGCCCAACGCGGTGGAGTTCGAGACCGATCCTCAGAGAGGGTCGCTCCTGCTCACCGCCCTGTTCAACATCCTGCCCATCCTCCTGATCCTGGGAGTGATCATCTTCTTCATGAACCAGATGCAGGGCGGCGGAAGCCGCGTGCTGTCCTTCGGGAAGGCCAAGGCCAAGGCGGTGAGCAAGGACCAGCCGAGGACCAGCTTCGCCGACGTGGCCGGAGTGGACGAGGCGATCGAAGAGCTCGAGGAGATCAAGGAGTACCTGGAGAATCCGGCCAAGTTCCAAGCCATGGGAGCGAAGGTCCCGAAGGGACTCCTCCTGTACGGCCCGCCGGGGACGGGAAAGACGCTACTGGCCCGGGCGGTGGCCGGGGAAGCGGGCGTCCCGTTCCTCTCGATCAGCGGCTCGGACTTCGTGGAGATGTTCGTGGGCGTGGGAGCGGCGCGGGTTCGCGACCTGTTCGAGCAGGCCAAGCAGACCGCGCCGGCCATCGTGTTCATCGACGAGATCGACGCCGTCGGCCGGCACCGTGGCGCGGGACTCGGCGGCGGCCACGACGAGCGGGAGCAGACCCTGAACCAGCTCCTGGTGGAGATGGACGGGTTCGACACCCGCAGCGGGGTGATCCTGATGGCCGCCACCAACCGTCCGGACATCCTGGACCCGGCGCTGCTGCGCCCCGGCCGGTTCGACCGGCAGGTGATGATCGATCGCCCCGACCTCGAGGGGCGCAAGGGGATCCTCGCCGTCCACGCCAGGGGAAAGCCCCTCGATCCATCCGTCGAGCTGGACGTGATCGCCAGGCGCACCCCGGGGTTCACCGGGGCCGACCTGGCCAACGTGATCAACGAGGGCGCCCTGCTCACGGCCCGGCGGGGGAAGAAGGCCATCACCATGCTGGAGCTGGAGGAGGCCATCGACCGGGTCGTTGCGGGGCCGGAGCGGCGGACGCGGCTGATCTCAGATCGCGAGAAGAAGGTCATCGCCTACCACGAGGCTGGGCACGCCCTGGTCGCCTACGTGTTGCCCAACGCCGACCCGGTCCACAAGATCTCGGTCATCCCACGGGGCCGCGCGCTCGGCTACACGCTCACCCTGCCCACGGAGGACAAGTTCCTGGTCAGCAGGGAGGAGCTGGTGGACGAGCTGGCGATGCTGCTGGGTGGCCGGGTGTCGGAGGAGATCCAGTTCGGAGACATGACCACCGGAGCCCAGAACGACCTGGATCGGGCGACCAAGATCGCCCGGCAGATGGTCACCGAGTACGGGATGTCCCACCGGCTCGGCCCCCTCACGCTGGGCCAGAAGCAGGGAGAGGTGTTCCTGGGGCGTGACTTCACCTCACACCCCGATTACTCCGACCAGGTGGCATTCGAGATCGACACCGAGATCCGCGCCCTGATCGATCAGGCCCACGATGAGGCGCTGGAGATCCTGATGGAGCATCGGGAGAACCTCGACAGGATCGCTGCGGCGCTCATCGAGAAGGAGACCATCGAGAAGGAAGACCTCGTCCGGCTGCTCGAAGGTCTGGAGAAGCGGCCCCAGAGGAGTGATGGCGCGAAGGGGACCGGAGTGGCCGTGGCCCGTCGCTCGGTGAAACCGGCCGACGAGGGCAGGCCCGGAATCCCTTGACGGACGGTCGCCACCCGGACCAGCCGCATTCGGCCGACCGGGGCTCGTTCGACCGCGACAAGGTGGCCGAAGGCATCCGGCTCGTGCTGGAGGGAATCGGCGAGGACCCTTCTCGCCCGGACATCCTGAGGACGCCGGAGCGGGTCGCCGACATGTACGCGGAGATCTTCTCCGGCATGAGCGTGGACCCGGTCGAGCTCGTCACGGTCATCCCCGGCGCCGGCCACGACGAGATGATCATGGTCCGGGACATCCCCCTGTATGGCGTCTGCGTCCATCACCTCCTCCCCTTCGTGGGAGAAGCCCACGTGGCCTACGTCCCCAATCGCGACGGCCGGATCACGGGGCTTTCGAAGATCGCTCGGGTGGTCGATACGCTGTCGAAGCGTCCCCAGGTCCAGGAGACGCTGACCACCGAGATCGCGGACGCGCTCGACGCCGCCCTGGAACCGCGCGGAGTCTTCGTGCTGATCGAGGCCGAGCACCTCTGCATGACCATGCGAGGCGTAAAGAAGCCTGGTTCGGTCACCACGACCTCGGCGGTTCGCGGCGTGTTCCGAACGGACGCCCGGACCCGGGCCGAGGCCCTCGAGCTGGTCCGCAGGGGTCCCCTGTAGCCCGCGGGCACGCGAACGGTCGCTACGATGGGCCCCATGGACCGGAATCGCCTGCTCTGGCGTGTGGGGCCTCACACGCTCGAGTGCGAGAGCCGTACCCTCGTGATGGGCATCCTCAACGTCACCCCCGATTCCTTCTCCGACGGTGGGAGGTTCTTCGACCCGGAGGTCGCCGTGACCGCCGGGATCGAGATGGTCCGGGATGGGGCGGACATCCTTGACGTCGGTGGGGAATCGACCCGTCCCGGCTCGGACCCCGTGCCGGTGGAGTCGGAGCTCGATCGGGTCGTGCCGGTGATCAAACGCCTGGCGGCGGAGGTCTCGGTCCCGATCTCCATCGACAGCCGAAAGCCCGAGGTGGTGAGGCGGGCTCTCGAAGCGGGGGCCGCCATCGTGAACGACGTCACGGCGGGATCCGACCCTGGGATGTTCGAGGTCGTTCGCCGGGCCGACGTGGGGATGGTCCTCATGCACATGCGAGGCGAGCCGAAGTCGATGCAGCGGCTCACGGACTACGAGGACGTGGTCGAGGACGTGAAGGCCTTTCTCCGGAAGCGGGTCGAGGCTGCGGCCGGAGCCGGCATCGAGCCAGAGCGCCTAGCCATCGACCCGGGCCTGGGCTTCGCCAAGACCACGGACCAGAGCCTCCTGCTGATGAAGGAGATAGACGCGCTCGCCGACCTCGGCCGGCCCGTGTTGGTGGGCCCCTCCAGGAAGTCGTTCATCGGAGACGTCCTGGGGACAGAGGTCGGCCAGCGGATGGAGGGAACGGCGGGGGCCGTTGCCTGGATGGCGGCTCGTGGAGCCCACGTGGTGCGGGTTCACGACGTCAAGGAGATGGTCCGGGTGGTGCGGGTCGTCGATGCGATCCGCCGGGCCGGCAAGGGAGATCCGTCGGGAGAGGGACCCGCTCGATGAGCCTGGTTCCCGAACTGAAGCGCACCAAGGTGCTCGGCGGAGAGATCGCCTACCTCGACCTGGGGGAAGGTCCAGCGGTGCTCCTTCTCCACGGGTTCCCCACGTCGTCGTTCCTGTGGCGTCGGGAGGCCTGGCTCCTGGCCCAGCGGATGAGGGTCATCGCTCCGGACCTCCTCGGCTACGGCGAGAGCGACAAGGCGGGGGATGCCGACCTTTCGGAGCCGGCTCAGGTGGGTTACGTGCTGGAGCTCTTGGATCGCCTTGGGATCCGTGAGCTGGCCGTGGTGGGGCATGACCTCGGCGGCGCCATCGCTCAGATGCTGGCCCTGGACGGCGGCGTGGAGGTGCAGGCGCTGATCCTCCTGGACGCGGCATGCTTCGATGCCTGGCCCACGGAACCGGCCAGGCGGCTCCGGGCCGTGCCACCCGACCGGCAGACGGCTGTCGTCGCGGAAAGGGCTGTGCGGCGGTCCTTCGCGCAGGGCGTTGCTCACCACGAGCGTCTCGCGGATGATGCCGTCCACTCCTACGTTCGTCCGTGGCTGGCGAACCCCGCCGCCTTGTTCCGAGCGGCCCGCGCAGTCACCGGGAAGGGCCTGGCCGGACGGGAGGCGGATCTGGCCGACCTCGACATGGCGACACTCGTCATATGGGGGGAGGAGGACCCCTTCCTCAGCGCGGATCTCGCAGAGCGTCTGGGCGAGGCGATTCTGGGCTCGGCGGTGGCCCTGCTCCCGGGGTGCTCGCACTTCGTCACCGAGGACGCTCCCCAGACCGTCGGTCCCTTGATCTACGAGTATCTTCGGTCCCGCTACCTGCGCGAGACCCATGCACACGCCGAGCCTGCTCGGATGCTGCTGCAACCCCCAACCCGCGGCGGGCCGACCTGACATGGTGACGATGGACCTGTCGCTCACGGAAGAGGAGCTCGAGTCCTTCTTGTCCGCGGGGCGAACCCTCAGACTGGCCACGTCGGGATCGGAGGGGCTCCCGCACGTGGTTCCTCTCTGGTACGTGTGGTTCAACGGGACGATCTTCATGAACTCGACCCTCGGAAACGTGACCATCCGCAACCTGCACGCAAACCCGAGGGTGGCGGCGATCGTGGACGACGGAGAGGCGTACCAGGAGCTCCGAGGCGTCCTCCTGCACGGCAGGGTGGAGCCGGCCGGCGACGATCCCCGCCTGGATGAGGTCTCGGCGCGGTGGTCCGAGAAGTACATGGAAGGAGGCCCGCTGCCCTACGGGCGGTGGAAGAACCGGGTGTGGCTGCGCATGACGCCTGATCGGATCAAGTCCTGGGACTTCCGGAAGATCCCGGAGGCCAAGGCAAAAGGCCAGGGCGGCCGGTGAGCAGCTCCCGCATCCAGCTCACCGGGATCCGAGCGGAGGGGCGGCATGGCGCGAGTCCCGGCGAGAGAGACCGACCGCAGGAGTTCGTGGTGGACCTCGATGTCCAGGTCGAAGTGGCGGCAGACTCCCTGGCGGAGACGGCCGATTACCGAGTGGTTGCCGACACCGCGAGGGCGGTCGTGAGCGGCAGG
Organism: Actinomycetota bacterium; assembly: GCA_050692195.1. Lineage (GTDB taxonomy): Bacteria > Actinomycetota > UBA4738 > UBA4738 > UBA4738 > JBOGVA01. The sequence continues at coordinate 8,546 of JBOGVA010000056.1, forward strand.
TCGCTGATCCTGCTGGAGTCCCTGGCCCAGGCGGTGGCGGAAGCGATCCAGGGGCTCGATTCGGTGCGCGTGGTGACCGTCGTCGTGCACAAACCTTCGGCCGCGGACAGGATGGGCGTGCGCGACGTCTCCGCTCGTTTCTCCCTTGGAGGCTGACCAGACGGAGCGCGGGTCTCACGCCGTGACGCCGGGGGGCGCCGACGGTCGGGTCCGGGCGTTCCTCGGGCTGGGCTCGAACCTGGGGGATCGGCTGGGCAACCTGCAGGGGGCGGTCGACCTGCTGGCCCGGAGGGATGGCCTGGCCGTCGTCCGCTCTTCGCGCGTCTACGAGACGGAGCCGGTAGGCCCGGCCCAGCCCGATTACCTGAACGCCGTCCTGGAGGTGTCGACCTCCTTGTCGGCGGCGCAGCTTCTGGAGTGCTGCATGGCCGTGGAGGACGAGATGGGCAGGCAGCGCGGAGAGCGGTGGGGGCCTCGCGTGATCGACGTCGACCTTCTCACCTACGGGCGAGAGGAGATCGACGAACCCGGACTCCTGGTACCTCACCCAAGGATGCACGAGCGGCTCTTCGTGCTCGCGCCACTGTTGGAGCTGGAGCCCGATCCCCACCTGCCCGCGGGCAGGCGCGTATCCTCCCTGCGGCTCGGACCCACCTCCTTCACCGCCGTCCGGCCGTTCGCCTCCGCCTTACGGGTTCCGTAGGTCCTGGGCCTCACCCGCTCCAGGTCTAGGCCGTTCGGCCTGATCGTGCCGGCGGCGACGGTCTTTCGATCTGGATGCGGCATCACCCGCGGACCGGCAGGTTCCAGGTTCTTCGGGGGATCACTTCGAGCCTTCCGGGCGATGTTTCCTCCCCCCGTTCGTGTCACAACTGTGGCATGCAGGCGAAGGCCGGGTCGCCGAGCCAGGGGAGGTCCATGTGACGGGTGAGCAAGTGAAGGCGGTCGCCACCCCGCCGACGGGCGTCAGGATCTTGGTCGGTCTGCTGACCGCGCTGACTCTCGTGGGCTGCAGTCTCGAGGTCGCCCCCAGCGTCTCAGTTCAGGTCAAGGCTCATCCCGCCCTTCTGCAAGACGCCGAAGACGGCGGTCGGGCAGCCTTCCCGCTGATCGTCCGAGAGTCCGATCCGTCAAGCCCCGACGCGGAAGGGGCGGTCGAGCGACTCGGAGGAACGGTCATCCACCAGCTCCCGATCGTGGGTGGCTTCTCCGCGCGGCTCCCGGGCGCATCGCTCCCCGGCCTTCTGAGCTCCCCGTCGGTCGCCCGGGTTTGGGGTGACGGCAGGGTCCACATGAGTGGCCACGACGACGAGGATCCGGACTCATGGACCGAGGCTTGGAAGAAGAGCATCCGGCTCCCCAGAGCGCGCAGGGGAGTGGACGGCTCGGGAGTGACGGTTGCGCTTCTGGACACGGGCATCACCCAGGTTGCCGACCTGGAGGACCGTGTGCTGGCCCGGGTGGACTTCACGCCCGATCAGGATGGCTACGACCGGTACGGCCACGGGACGCACATGGCCGGGATCATCGCAGGCGACGGGAGCCTCTCAGGCGGCACGCATGCAGGTGTTGCTCCAGGGGCCAGCCTGGTGTCGGTGAAGGTCGCATCGGCCGACGGAGCGACCGACGTGTCCGTCGTGATCGCCGGGATGCAGTGGATCCTGGCCCACCGATCCCAGTACGACATCCGGATCATGAACCTGTCGTTCGGGACGGACTCGACGCAGAGCTACCTGGTCGACCCACTCGACTTCGCGGTGGAGCAGATCTGGCTTGCCGGCATCTTCGTGGTGGTGGCGGCGGGCAACCGAGGACTCGCCGGCGTCTCCAAGCCCGCTGACGACCCATTCGTGGTGACGGTCGGGGCCGCGGATGTGGGCGACACCAAGGAGACCCGTGACGACGTGGTCGCGAGCTTCTCCGGCCGCGGGCCGACGCAGGATGCCGTGGCCAAGCCGGACCTCGTCGCCCCGGGCGTGGGGATCGTCTCCAACCGTGCCGCCGGAAGCACCCTGGACGGGCGATTCCCGGCAGCCCGGATCGGGGACGACTACTTCAGGGGCACCGGCACGTCCCAGGCTTCCGCCGTCGTCTCGGGGGTGGCCGCCCTCATGCTCGACGCCGAGCCGACGGCGACGCCCGACGTGCTCAAGGCGGCCCTCGTGGGTACGGCGGGTGGTCGGATCGCCAGGTTCGACGGAGCCGGGGCCGGCATGGTGGACGCGCAGGAGGCGGTCAAGCGCGCGGACACCGGTTTCTTCAGGAGGCACCCGGCCAATCGAGGTATCGTGCCGTCCACCGGCCTGGGGTCGCTCGAGTTGAGCCGTGGCTCGCTCCACGTCCGCGCCGACCTGGACGGCGACGACGTCATGGACGTCGTGAGCGGAGAGATCGACGTCCTCGGAAACCCATGGTCTCCGAGCTCCTGGCTGGCCCCCTGGTCGGCGAACTCGTGGTCCATGTACGTGTCCGTGGCCGAGGGATGGGGTGGCAACTCCTGGAGCGGCGATTCCTGGAGCGGCGATTCCTGGAGCGGGAACTCCTGGAACGGTAACTCCTGGGGTGTGGCCGAGCTCGGCCTGGACACCCTGGTCTTGCGGTACGGGAACTCCTGGAGCTGACGGGCAATGGAGAGCAACCGTTCACTTCCGATGTCGGCCCGCTTCCTCATCGTGTCGATGGCGGCCGTCGGCGTGGCCATCGTCGCGAGCCGGCTTCCCGATGTCGCGCAGTGGGATCGAGCGGATCTGCTGGCGTGGGCGGCGCTCGCGGCGACCATCGCCGTCACCGAGCAGTTCCCCATCCCACTTCGCCACCGCACCGAGACCCTCAACTTCTCGATGACCGAGGCCGTGTGGGTGGGGGCGCTGATCCTGGCCCGGCCCAGCGCCCTCACCCTCGCCGTGGCGGTGGGGTTGCTGGTGGGACAGCTCATCAGGCGGTGGGCCCCCTACAAAGTCGCCTTCAACGTGGGTCAGTTCCTGCTGGCCCTGACCGTCGCCCAGCTCGTCTACGACGCGATGAAGTCGGGGGGCACCCTCCACCCCAGGGCCTGGATGGCGGCCGCGGTGGCCATGGCGTGCTATGCGGTGGTCAACGCAGGACTCGTCGCCCTGATCATCTCTCGGGTCGAGCGGAAGTCCTTCAGGGAGGTGCTCGTTCCTCCGCTGCGGGTGAACGCCCTTCACTACGCCGCGAACACGGCCATCGGCCTCGAAGGCGCGGTCGTCTGGGCGGTCAGCCCGCTCGGGCTACCCTTGCTGGTGATCCCGTTGATCCTGGCCTACGTGGCCTACCGGACCCTGGTACGAAGCCTGCGCGAAGGAGACCGCGTCCGGAACCTGATCATCGAGAACGCCTCGGACGGGATCCTCCTCACCTCTTTGGACTACACCATCCTGTCGTGGAACCCCGCGATGGAGCGGATCACCGGCTTTCCAAAGGACGAGGCGATCGGAGGAAACTGGAGAGACGTGCTGTGCTTGAGCGAGTCCAATGGGGATGCCCCCGAGCGCTCGGGTAACGGGCACGGGCCGCAGGCGGGCACGAGCGCACGGATCCTCAGGAAGAACGGCACCGAGGGCTGGATCCAGTACTCGTCCAACACCATGAGCTCGCGAGACGGCAAGGTCAGCGCCATGGTCCTGGTCGTCCACGACGTGACCGCCGAGCGCGAAGCGGATCAGCTCAAGTCGGACTTCGTGGCCACCATCTCCCACGAGCTACGAACACCCCTCACCCCGCTGAAGGGCTTCCTGTCCACCTTGCTCCAGGGCACCGTGGATGCCTCGGAGGAGGCGAGACAGGAGTACTACCAGATCATGCTGAAGCAGACGAACCGACTGGAGCGCTTGATCACCGACCTGCTGGAGGTCTCGCGGGTCGAGTCCGCGGAACCCCTGATCGACTGTCACCCGGTGGAGCTCTCCGCTCCTATCTCCGAGCATATCCGCGCGTTCCTGGACCAGCACCCCGGCCGCATCATCCGGATGCACGTGCCTGCGCGTCCCATCATGGTGCAGGCTGACCCTTCTCCCCTGGGCCTGGTGGTGAGCAATCTCATCTCCAACGCTCTGAAGTACTCGCCACCGGACGCCCCGGTGGAGGTGACCGTGGCGGTCGGCCAGGACCGGGCGATCATCTCCGTGCACGACCAAGGGGACGGCATCCCGCTGATCGAGCAGGGCAGGATCTTCGACCGCTTCTACCAGGTGGAGAGCGGGCACACCCGGAGCACCGGTGGGGCGGGACTGGGGCTGTACATCGCCAGGCGGCTGGTGGAGGCGATGTCGGGCCGGCTGTGGGTCGACTCCGAGCCGGGCCGCGGGTCCACCTTCTCCTTCAGCCTTCCCCTGGCACAGGAACGGTCCGCAACTCGCGTCGCGGTCTAGACGCCACCCGTCGCCGCTCGCCCCGATCCCAGCTTCCGACGGCGCCGACGGGCGCGGTGGCTATACTCGGCCGTCCGGTATCCGACCTGACACGAGGACCCGGAACGATCGATGCGAACCGTGCTCTCACGGCCCGCCCGACCTCGGTGGCCATCATCGGGGCGGGCAGGGTGGCCACCGCCCTCGCCGTCCTGCTCGAGCGAGCCGGTCACCGCGTGGTGGCCGCCAGCGGACGCGAGCGAACCAGGGACCGCGTCACCCGCTACCTGACGTCCACCCGTTTCCTTCCCGCCGAGGTGTCGCACCAGGCGGCCCGGGCCGGAACCGTGGTCATCCTGGGCGTACCGGACGACCTGATCGCCGGCGTTTGCGCCGAGATGGCGGGGATGGGAGCGTTCCTTCCCAGCCACCACGTCTTGCACCTGTCGGGATCCGTGGGGCTGGAGGCGCTGGCGCCGGCGCGAGAGCTGGGCGCAGAGGTGCTCTCCTTGCATCCTCTTCAGGCCTTCCCGAGCGTCTCCGACGGGGTCGAGCGATTACCTGGCAGCGCCATCGCCGTGACCGCCGAGGTGGAGTCCGGCTTCACCCTGGGTGAGGCGCTCGCCCGAGACGTCGGAGGGAGGCCGTTCCGCCTTCGTGATGAGGTGAAGCCTCTTTACCACGCCGCAGCCGTCTTCTGCTCGAACTACCTGGTGGTGGTGGAGGCCATGGCCGAGCGCCTCTTTCGCCTGGCGGGACTGGAGGAGCCGCTCCCGTTGTTCTCCCCCCTTGCTCGGTCGACCCTCGAGGCGACGCTCACCCGCGGTCCCGGGGAGGCCTTGACGGGACCGGCGGTCCGCGGAGACGTCGGGACCATCGCCCGGAACCTGGAGGCCCTGGCCGTCCGTGCTCCCTCCGCCGTGCCGCCGTACGTGGCGCTGGCCTCCGCGGCCGCCGGCCTGGCCTTCGAGCGCGGGCGCCTCTCGCCGGATGACATGGAGAGGTTGGACGAGGTGCTGAAGCGGTGGAGGTGACCACGTCCGCGCAGCGATTCCGGGAGGCGGCGGACGAAGCCAGAGGCCGAGGGCGGGACCTTGGGTTCGTCCCCACGATGGGCGCGCTTCATCAGGGCCACGGCCGGCTCCTCAAGAGCGCCCGGGACGAGTGTGGGTTCGTGGCGATGTCCATCTTCGTGAACCCCTTTCAGTTCGACTCCCAGGGCGACCTCGACACCTATCCGCGCAGGCTCCAGGCCGACAGCGCGGTGGGCGCCGCGCTCGGGTGCGACCTCGTGTTCGCCCCCGCAGAGGCCGAGATGTACCCTGCCGGCCGGTCGGAGGTCACCGTCGACCCCGGCCCGCTGGGCGACCGCCTGGAGGGGCGGTCCCGGCCCGGACACTTCCGGGGTGTCCTCACCGTGGTTGCCAAGCTGTTCAGCCTGGCCGGCCCGTGCCGGGCCTATTTTGGAGAGAAGGACGCCCAGCAGCTCGCGTTGGTGCGGCGGATGGTGGATGACCTGAACGCCCCCGTGACGGTGGTGGGGTGTCCCACCGTGCGCGAGATCGATGGCCTGGCCCTGTCCTCACGCAACATGCTGCTGCCTCCGGAGGAGCGCCGCGCGGCGCCCGTCCTGTTCGAGGCCCTGTCGACCGCCGCCGGGTTGGTGCGGAAAGGAGAGCGCGGTGCCGACGTCATCCGGGCGACCATCGCCAGGCAGATCGGGGCGGAGCCGCTGGCCCGGCTGGATTACGTTGCCGTCGTGGACGATTCGAGCTGGGAGGAAGCCGCGGTGATCGAGGGGCCTGCCCGTGCCCTGGTGGCGGCGCGCTTCGGCGCCGTCAGGCTCATCGACAACCTGGTCCTACCGTGGGACGCGGGCGAGAGCAGGCACAATACGGGCGAGTCGCGAGGAGCCACTTGATGCTGTTGGCGGTCGACGTGGGCAATACGCAAACGATGCTGGGCGTCTTCGACGGTGATCGCCTCGCCTCGCACTGGCGGATTGCCACGCGGCGAGAACGGACCGCGGACGAGCTGGCGCTGCTGTTCGGCGGGTTCCTCCAACAGGAGAGCCTCTCGTTCTCGAAGCAGATCACGGGGGTGGTCATCGCGAGCGTGGTTCCCGACCAGACCCAGGCGCTGCGCGAGATGGTGCGCGACTATTTCCACTTCTCTCCCGTGATCGTGGAGCCAGGGATAAGGACGGGGATCCCCATCCTGACCGACAACCCGAAGGAGGTTGGCGCCGACCGCATCGTGAATGCGCTGGCGGCGTTCTCCAGATACGGCGGTCCATGCATCGTGGTGGACTTCGGGACGGCCACCACCTACGACGCGGTCTCGGGGGATGGGGAGTACCTGGGGGGGGCCATCGCCCCCGGGATCCAGGTCTCCGGGGCCGCTCTGTTCGCCGCTGCCGCTCGCCTGCCTCGCGTGGAGATCAGGGTCCCCCGCTCCGTTATCGGCAAGAACACAGTGGAGAGCGTGCAGTCGGGCCTTCTGTTCGGCACTGCCGCGGAGGTGGACGGGATCGTGGAGCGTATGCAGAAGGAGCTCGGAGGGGGAGCCACCGTTGTGGCGACGGGGGGGCTGGCCGAGCCGGTCGTGTCCGCCTGTCACACTGTCCAGCACCACGAGCCCTGGCTCACCTTGGAGGGGCTGCGGCTCGTCTTCGAGAAGAACACCACCCGGGATGACTGAGCTGTCACCAAGCAAGCCGACAGTCGCGATGCGACAAAAGCTCGTGCGGCTCCGCAGCCTGGGGACTGAGCCGTTTGCACTTCGCTTCAAGCGCGCTCGGCCGGTTCACCACATCAAGCGCAAATTCGAGCATCTGATCCCTGGACAAGAAGATTCAAGCCGAATACGAGTGGCGGGCCGAATCCGCCAGATTAGGCTCCATGGCCGCCTCGCATTCGCGACGTTGCAGGATTCAAGTGAAGCTATTCAGCTTGTCTTCGAGGATTCATTCCTTCTCTCGCGAACACCACGCTCGATACGCCGGCCCACCAAGGAGATTACGGAACTGCTCGATATCGGCGACATTGTGGGCGCGGATGGGGCGCCCATCCGAACCCGAAAGGGTGAGCTCTCAGTCAAGGTCCACAAGTTGACCCTGCTGACCAAGGCCCTCCGGCCGCTGCCCGAGAAGTGGCACGGCCTGCGCGACCCCGAGGCGAAGCAGCGCCGGCGCTACCTGGACCTGGCCTCGAGCCTGGAGAGCCGTCACGTCGTGTGGGTCCGGGCCAAGGTGCTCAAGGCGTTTCGGCGGATCCTCGAGGAGCGGGGGTTCGTGGAGGTCGAGACCCCTGTCCTTCAGGTGACCGCAGGCGGAGCCCTGGCTCGGCCCTTCACGACGCGCCATCACGTTCTGGACATCTCTCTCTATCTCAGGGTGGCCCCGGAGCTGTATCTCAAGCGGCTCCTGGTGGGAGGCCTGGAACGCGTCTACGAGATCGGGCGGAACTTCCGAAACGAGGGGATCGACCGGGACCACAACCCCGAGTTCACGATGCTCGAGGCCTATCAGGCCTACGGCGATTACGAGGACATGATGGACCTCGCCGAGACGCTGATCCGAGAAGCAGCGCTTGCGGTCCGCGGGTCGCTCCGATTCGAGTATCGGGGACGCCCGCTCGATCTGGAACCCTCGTGGCGACGGGCGTCCTTGCTCGATCTCCTCTCGGAGGTGCTCGGCGAAGCGGTCGAGCTCGATCAGCGGAGCCTGGAGTCCGCGGCCGCGCGACACGGGCTCGAGGTGGATCCGGCCTGGGGTCCGGGGAAGATCGCGCTGGAGTTGTACGAGAAGAGGGTGGAGAGGACCGTGTGGGACCCCACGTTCGTGATCGATTTCCCTCGCGAGGTGTCGCCGCTGGCCCGGGCCCACCGGTCGAAACCAGGCCTGACCGAGCAGTTCGACCTGGTCATCGCGGGCATGGAGATGGGACCGGCCTACTCGGAGCTGACCGACCCCGACGAGCAGCGGGATCGGTTCCTGGCCCAGCAGGATCTCAGGCGGCGAGGCGACGAGGAGGCCCACCCCCTGGACGAGGACTTCCTGGAGGCCCTGGAGCACGGCATGCCGCCCGCGGGGGGAATCGGGATCGGTGTCGACCGGGTGACGATGATCCTGGCGGACGAGCCTTCGATCCGGGACGTCATCCTCTTCCCCCACCTCCGCCCGGAAACCGGCAAGGCTTGAGGTCCGTCGGTATCTTCGAGTGATGGTTCGCCGACCCGCGCCCGTGATCACCCTTCTCGTCCTGGCCGCCGCCTGTACGTCGGGCGAGATGGTCCCTCGAGCTTCGCCCAGCGTCCCCGCGGTTGGGTCACCGAACCTGACGCCTACGCCGGCCCCGACCCCCGCCGAGGACCCGGTCGTGCTCGACGTGGTGGCGGACCTCGCTCCGTCCCCTGGAGGGCTTGGATCGCTGGAGGTGGGAAACACCTACATCGAAGGGATGCAGCTGGCGGTGCAGGAGGTGAACGGGCGCGGTGGGGTGAGCGGCCGCCCCGTCGAGCTGGCTCTGCACGACGACGAAGGACACCCGGAGCTGTTCGCTGGACTGATCGGGAGCCTGTTGGAGCAGGATGCGACAGCCATCCTGTACGCAGGTCCGGGGCCTGCCTTGACCCCGCTCCGACCCCAGTTCGCGGCTACCGGCACCCCGGTGATCCTCCTTGAAGGCGATCTCTACACGAGCCGGGGACTGTTCCCTCAGGTCTTCCAGACGAGCATCCCTTGGGCCTGGCAGGCGCACGACATCGCCCGCTACGTGGTCCGGGACCGAAAAGCAGAGGACATCGTGTTCGTCGGGACGGGGCCGGAGGCGCCGGTGGCTCGCCGGGCGCTGCGGGGCGCGCTTGAGTACTGGGGCGGCCGCCTGGCAGCCGGGTTCGATGATCGGTCCCGTGACGAGCGAGGGCTTTCGAGGGCGTTCGAGCGCGCTGCCAGGGCTGATTGGGCTGTTGCATTCGGGCCGCAGGTCGATGCGCTCGAGGTGGTGAACGCGATCGAGGAGGCAGCGGAGGCCAAGCCAGGCATCACCGGCCCGGCGGCCCTGCTGATTTCCCATCCTGCTCTGGCCGATCCGGAACCCGGGACCAGTGCTTGCTACACGTACACCTGGGCCGGATGGGCAGACCCCATCCCGAGGGTAGGCAGGTTCCGGCGGCGCTTCGAGAGGTTTGCGGGACGCCTCCCGCAGGGCCTGGAACAGGAGGGGTACGACGCGATCCGTGCCCTGGTGGTGGCCCTTCGGAAGACGGGCGGCCGAGGGGGAGACGAGCTGAGGAAGCAGCTCGAGCAGATCAAGGGGCGGCTGTTCTCGGGGTTCCCCGTGGACCTGGGACCTGACGACCACGTCTTCCCGCCGCGGGACGAGCTGGGACTGTTCGCCGTGGCCGGACCGGACGAACGGCTCGATCCGTGGCAGGCGCCCCCCACCGCGACAAAGGGTGTGTGGAGGGCGGTGATGCGAACCTTCACCTACGACGGTCAGCGCACCAATGTCCTCGACCGGGACCGGAGGGTCTTCTTCCCCTTCTGGAACAAGCGCGTCCCCGCCCCGGGGTACTGGCGGTCCCGCTTCGGGATCGTCACGCGTCCCAGGGACCCGCTGCACTAGCCGGCACGAAACGAAGGCTCCCGCTAATCCTGGGGAAGGGACGGCCCGAATAACTTGTTGAGAGGAACTTGGCGCCGCCTTCCGTCGTCACAGAAAGAGGACGACCCAGACAGGGGCTAGGACGATCGGGGGGTTAGTCTGACCCCACGGGTATAATCGCTGTCGGAGGCGCTCGGGGCGCGGTACGCGCCACCAGGGCGCCTTCTTGGCCCGAGGGATGTGGGCCCGGATTTGCGGGGCAAGATCCAACGGGGCCGAGGGATCGGCCCGGAGGGAACGAGATGTTCGAGCGATTTACCGACCGAGCACGACGGGTCGTGGTCCTCGCCCAGGAAGAGGCGAGGATGCTCAACCACAATTACATCGGCACCGAGCACATCCTCCTGGGGCTGATCCACGAGGGAGAGGGAGTCGCCGCGAAAGCCCTGGAGTCACTGGGCATCTCTCTGGACGCCGTCCGGGGCCAGGTCGAGGAGATCATCGGGCAGGGCCAGGCGGCCCCGACCGGCCACATTCCATTCACCCCGAGAGCCAAGAAGGTTCTGGAGCTGTCCCTTCGGGAAGCCCTCCAGCTCGGTCACAACTACATCGGCACCGAGCACATCCTCCTCGGGCTGATCCGGGAGGGAGAGGGAGTGGCGGCCCAGGTCCTGCAGAAGCTCGGGGCCGACCTGAACCGGGTCCGCCAGCAGGTCATTCAGCTCCTCCAGGGATACACCGGCAAGGGCGAGGGCCAGCCAGGCGAGGCATCGCCTCAAGGCTCGATGGTCCTGGACCAGTTCGGCCGCAACCTCACCCAGCAGGCCCGGGAGGGAAAGCTCGACCCCGTCATCGGCCGGGAGAAGGAGATCGAGCGGGTCATGCAGGTCCTCTCTCGGCGCACCAAGAACAACCCCGTGCTGATCGGCGAGCCGGGCGTGGGCAAGACCGCCATCGTGGAGGGCTTGGCCACCAAGATCGTGAAGGCCGACGTGCCGGAGACTCTGAAGGGGAAGCAGATCTACACACTCGACCTGGGAGCGCTCGTCGCCGGGTCTCGGTACCGCGGCGATTTCGAGGAGCGATTGAAGAAGGTCCTGAAGGAGATCAGGACCCGTGGCGACATCGTCCTGTTCATCGACGAGCTGCACACCCTGGTGGGGGCGGGGGCTGCGGAGGGCGCCATCGACGCCGCCTCGATCCTCAAGCCCATGCTGGCTCGTGGGGAGCTCCAGACGATCGGTGCGACCACCAGGGACGAGTACCGCAAGCACCTTGAGAAGGACGCCGCGCTGGAGCGACGATTCCAGCCGATCTACGTCGAGCAGCCCACCGTGGCGCACACCATCGACATCCTGAAAGGCCTGAGGGACCGGTACGAGGCTCACCACCGCGTGTCGTTCACCGACGACGCCCTGGTGGCTGCGGCCAACCTGTCGGACCGCTACATCAGCGATCGGTTCCTACCGGACAAGGCGATCGACCTCATCGACGAGGCCGGGAGCCGGATGCGGATCAGACGCATGACGGCTCCGCCGTCGGTGCGCGAGATGGACGAGCGCATCGCCGAGGTTCGAATGAAGATGGAATCGTCCGTCGACGCCCAGGACTTCGAGCGAGCGGCCCGGCTGAGGGACGAGGTGAAGTCGCTGATCGACGAGAAGTCCGTCCGCGAGCAGGAATGGAAGTCGGGCGAGATGGACGTCCTCTCCGAGGTCGATGAGGAAGAGATCGCGGAGGTCCTGTCGGCCTGGACGGGGATCCCGGTGTTCAAGCTCACCGAGGAGGAGACGGAGAAGCTCCTCCGGATGGAGGACGAGCTGCACCGGCGCATCGTGGACCAGGAGGAGGCACTCAACGCCGTCTCCAAAGCGATCCGCCGGACCCGGGCAGGCCTGAAGGACCCCAAGCGCCCGTCCGGCTCCTTCATCTTCCTCGGGCCTTCAGGGGTGGGAAAGACCGAGCTGTCCAAGGCCCTGGCCGAGTTCCTGTTCGGTGACGAGGACGCGCTCATCCAGCTCGACATGTCCGAGTACATGGAGAAGCACACCGTCTCGCGGCTGATCGGCTCGCCCCCGGGATACGTCGGCTACGAGGAAGGCGGGCAGCTCACCGAGGCCGTGCGCCGCAAGCCGTTCAGCGTCGTCCTGTTCGACGAGATCGAGAAGGCCCATCCGGACGTGTTCAACACCCTGCTCCAGATCCTGGAGGACGGGCACCTCACGGACGCCCAGGGGCACCAGGTGGACTTCAAGAACACCGTGATCATCATGACCTCCAACCTGGGGACCCGGGACATCCAGAAGGGGGCCGGCATCGGCTTCGCCGCCCATGCGGATGAGAAGATGACCTACGAGAAGATGAAGGAACGGGTGATGGAGGAGCTGAAACGGTCCTTCCGTCCCGAGTTCCTCAACCGGATCGACGAGGTCATCGTGTTCCACTCGCTGTCGCGGGAGGACGTCAAGGCCATCGTGGACCTGATGATGAAGCGGGTTCGCGAGCAGCTCAAGGCGAAGGATGTCGAGATCGAGCTCACGGACGCGGCCAAGGAACTCCTGGCCGCGAAGGGATACGACCCCTCTCTCGGGGCGCGGCCCCTCAGGCGAACCATCCAGCGGCTGGTCGAGGATCCCCTCTCCGAGAAGCTCCTGTGGAAGGAGTTCAAGGCCGGTCAGACGATCATCGTCGACGCCCACGACGACGAGATCGTGTTCGAGGGAGCGCCCATCCCGCCGGATACTCCGCCGGTCGAGCTGGCGGGACAGGAGTCCTAGGGGGTACGCGAGCTTCCCCAGCCACGGAGGGAATGTAGCTAGGTCCCTCCGTGACGTCGCTGAGAGGGAAGCGGCAGGCCGGGACGCCGGCAGGCCGTCAAGGGCGGAGCCCAGTGGCCCACGGGTCACTGGGCTCTCGCCATTGCAGGCAAGAACCAGCGGTTACGCTAGCTTGGTCTGGCGCTGAATGGGCGGCGATCGCTACAGGGGCGATCGCTACAGCTTTGGGGCGTCGTCCTCTTCGTCGGACGTGTCCTGGCTCGACGTCTCCTCGTCGGTGGTGTCGGTGTCGTCGTCCCCGGTGTCTCCCGTCGTGGTCGGAGTGGGCGCGGGTGTGACGTCCCCCGTGGCGAAGGCGGGAGGAGCGACGGTCTGCACTATGGGCGCTGCCCACGCGGCGGCGAGTCCTGTCAGCGCTGCCTTGCGGAGGAACGTCCTGCGCTCGAGTCCGGTTGATTCCTCAGCATCCATGGCGGGCTCCTCTAGCTTGCTTTGGTTGTTGGCACAAGCGTAGTCCCGTGACAGATGGCGAGGCCATACGGCACAGCCCGTATCTTTTCCGGCCTAGTATCGGGTCCGACGTTCCCCGAGGTGGGTCATGAGCCGAGACAAGTCGAGCTGGGGCTTCCGTCAGGGGGATGAGATCGCGCTCGGGCGGTATGCGCTTCAGCTGTTGGGCGATGGGGCCACGTCCGAGGTCTACCTGGCCTGGGACGACCGACTGTTCTGTCTGGTGGTCGCCAAGGTGGTCCGTCCGGACCTGGTGGGCACGTCCAGAGGGGTTCGACGGCTTGCTCGGGAGGCCGAGGCACTGAGCAGACTTTCACATCCCCTGATCCTCCGTTGCTTCGAGGCCGTACTCGATGGCGACCGCCCCCACCTGGTGGAAGAGTTCGTCGAGGGAATGCCGCTTTGGGCTCGCGTGCGGCGGGCTGGCCTGGAGCTCGAGCAGCTGCTTCCACTCTTCCTTCGGCTCTGCTCTGCGCTGCACTACCTGGAGGGAGAGCGGATGGTCCACCTCGATGTGAAGCCCGGAAACATCATCCTGGGGGCTCAGCCCAGGCTCATCGACTTCAGCCTGGCCCGCACCGTGACAGAGGCCGGAACCATCTCGAGGCGAGTCGGCACCGACGCCTACATGGCCCCGGAGACCTGTGACCCGCCTGCACTGGGGCCGATCGGCACCCCTGCCGACGTGTGGGGGCTGGGCGCCACGATGTATCACGCGGTCGCGGGACGGGTCCCCTTCCCGCGGATCAAGGGCTTCGACGAACACGATCTCCCCGCGCGGTTTCCCCAGCTTGATCGGGGACCTGAGCCTCTGCCGGAGGGCCTCCCGGACCCGTTAGCTCCTTTGATCATGCGCTGCCTGAGCAAGGAGCCGAGCGACAGACCCTCTGCCTCCGAGGTCGGGCTGGCCCTGGAGCGATCGGTCGCCGGCTGAGACGCTTCACCCACGGCCTTCGTTGAGGTCGTGTCACACCCCCGCGGTATGGTCGCGACGTGGGCAAGGTCAAGCGGCTGTTCGTGTGCGGGAGCTGTCAGCGGCCCTCCGCGCAGTGGTCGGGGAAGTGCGCGGCCTGCGGGGGGTGGGGCACGGTGAACGAGCACCCCGTGGGAAGCGCCTCCCGTCCGCGTGCGGGGAGCGCCGTCTCGCCGGCAGTCCTGACCCTTGCCCCGGAACCCGAGGAGCACCGGATCTCCACCGGCTTCGCCAACGTCGATCGCGTGCTGGGCGGTGGGCTGGTCCCGGGTTCGGTGGTCCTCCTGGCAGGGGCGCCCGGCATCGGCAAGTCGACCCTTCTCCTCCAGCTGGCGTCGCACTTGGCTGCGGCCGGGCACCCCTGCCTCGTCGCATCCGGAGAGGAGTCCCGGCGGCAGGTCGCCGGCCGGGCCGACCGGCTTGGGATCGAAGGCGAGGGGATCGAATACGTATCCGGTCGCGATCTGGGGGAGGTGCTCGACGCGGCACGCGCCAGACGTCCGGCGGTGCTGATCGTGGACTCGATCCAGAGCATTCGGGATCAGGAGTCGGAGGCGTTGCCCGGAGGAGTGGCGCAGGTACGGACGTGCGCCGACGCGTTGATCTCCCTGGCCAAGGAGCACGACGTGACGGTCCTGCTCGTCGGTCACGTGACGAAGGAAGGGGACCTGGCGGGCCCGCGCACCCTGGAGCACGCCGTGGATGCCGTGCTCATCTTCGAAGGGGATCATCGATCCGGCCTTCGGATCCTGGCGGGAGGCAAGAACCGGTTCGGACCCGAGGGCGAGGTGGCCACGTACGAGATGACCGCCGCCGGGCTCATCCAGACGGAGGCGGGACCCCGTATCGGGGACGGGCGGCTCGAGCCCGGGTGCGCCACGGCTCTGGCGCTTGCCGGTAGGCGGGCATTTGCCGTAGATGTCCAGGCCCTCGTGGTCTCCTCCGATGGCCCTCCAAGGCGCCAGGTATCCGGCCTCGACCCTCGACGCTTCCACATCGTGGCCGCCGTGGTCGACCGCGCGTTGCAGCTCGGACTGACCCGCTGCGAGCTCTACGGCGCGTCATCCGGGGGCTTTCGGCTCGACGACCCGGGCACGGACCTGGCCGTGGCAGCTGCGCTGGCGTCGGCAAGCACCGGCGTCCCTCCGCCGCCCGGCACGGGGTTCGTGGGGGAAGTCTCCTTGAGCGGATTGCTGCGGCCGGCTCCCGGGCTCGAGTACCGGCTGTCGGCGGCCCTTGCGGCCGGCCTGGAGACGGTAGTCGTTCCGACCGGTGGGCCACCGACCGAGCGCTCGGCTCGTGGGCCGCGCGTGATCGAAGCCCGCCACTT
Source organism: Actinomycetota bacterium (assembly GCA_050692195.1). Classification (GTDB taxonomy): domain Bacteria; phylum Actinomycetota; class UBA4738; order UBA4738; family UBA4738; genus JBOGVA01. The sequence continues at coordinate 24,112 of JBOGVA010000056.1, forward strand.
GCGCGAGGCCCTCGGGTGGGCGGGAGGCCGAGCATGGGCCGAGCCCCAGGGAAGCGCCCCCGTCCCTCCGAGACGCGCTCGCCCTAGGAAGCCTCTCAAATCTTCAGGCGGTCCCCCTCATGCGGGCTCGATGACGATCATGGCGACGGGCTCGGTCCAGCCGTAGAGATCCGGATCAAGGTCACCCACGCCGAGGATCCCAGGGTGCGGCCTGATCAGCTCACCCTCGGGGTCACGCACGAACGGATTTCCGCAGCAGGGACCGGGGATGAACTCCATGAGTTCGTTGTTCTTCTCGCTCCCCGCATCGTAGGCCATGGTCCGGAGGGCCCCGACTCGCGATCGCACTTGGAGCGCGTCGGTGCCAGTGAACGCATCGTTCGTGTTGACGAGCATGGTCAACACGGTCAGCCGGTCGAATCCTCCAACCGTCCGGACGAAGTATGTCCGTGACTCACCCGACGGGATGGGGCCTCCCTCGCCGGTGAACACTTCCTTCACCCCTGGGAGCTGCGCCAGAGCGGACTCGGCCGGCGCGTTGATGGCGTCTTCGGCGATTCCGGCGACCACGTGGGTGGCGACATCGCCGACGCCCCACACATCGGCGCGGTTCGAGTGGATGACGAACAGCGGTGGCGAGAACGGCTGTGAGCCCGGCGGCCCCGGACCAGAGGGCGTCAGATTGGTGATGGTGATCTTCCACTCGCTGACTTGCTCACCGATCGCGGCGGATCCGAATGCAGTGAGGAGCGCAACGAGCAGAGCTAACCCGAGCACGAGCGGGACGATTCGTCGCATCCTGTCCTCCTTTTCTTCGACCTGGCAAGACCGTAACAAGCGGTCCTCGTTTCGGATGCCTCGTTCGCTTACAGGAGCCTTAAATCGCGGAGCCGGTCACCTGCCCCCCAATGCTGGCGATCGGGATCCCCTGCTCCCGAAGGAGCGCTTTCGGCGAAGCCGACGCATCGAAAGCCGCATGCGGTCGACAGCCGAAGAGAAGGGACGGGACGGCCAAATGCCCCGCTGACCAGCACTTTTGAGTTGCAGGGGCTGGCACTCGCATGCTATCCTGGCTGTCTCGCACGTGAGTCCAATGCGTACACGAGGGAGTCTTGTGTTCAACAAGGGAGACAAGGTCGTCTATCCGCATCACGGAGCGGCTGTAATCGAAGACCTCGTGGAACGGGAGATTCTCGGCGAAACCAGGACGTATTTCAAGCTTCGGCTGGCCCACGGCGACCTCACCCTGATGGTGCCAATCGACAACACCCGGGAAGTGGGCCTGCGAGGAGTGATCTCCAGGCGAGAGGTCCGGAAGGTGTTCGATCTCCTCCGGGAGGAGGAGGCCAGGATGCCCACGAACTGGAGCCGCCGCTACAAGACGAACCTGGCAAAGCTCAGCTCCGGCGATGTCTATCAGGTGGCGGAGGTGGTCAGGAACCTCTCCTGCCGCGAGAAGGAGAAGGGGCTTTCGGCCGGGGAGAAGCACATGCTGGCAAAGGCCCGCCAGATCCTCATCTCCGAACTGACCTTCGCCTTCGACTCGACAGAGGAGAAGGCCGAGGCCATGCTCGACAAGGTTCTCGAAGAAGTTCACTGAACCGCCGTCCGCGCGACGGACGGATCTCTCCCACCGGTCCCGCGCCGGCCGTGATCTCAAGCCTCATCTCCATCCTCCCGAAGAACGAATCGGAGGCATGCCTCGCCGGCGCCTCGGGATCGCCGTGCCCGAAGATCCGCCGGCCGGGCTACCAAGGGTATGGGCAAGAAGCAGGTGGCGTCCGAGCTGGAGGATCTCCTCGTTCAGAAAGAGGGCCCTCGCCCGCTTCCACGAACTCACGCCATCCGCACCGAGCTCCAGGTCGCGCCGATCACGAGCTCGCCGCAGGATGGTGGCCTCGAGCAGAAGGACGGGATGAGGGCATGGCATGCGCGGGGCCTTCTGATCGAGTCCGTGCGGTTGGTCGTCGTGGCGCTCTTCGCCGTCTTCGGCTGGGAGGTCACGTACCTGGTGAGCCCAAGCCCTCGGCAGCATCTGGTGGGCATCCTGCTCGGTTCGGCCGTCGGATACGTCCTGGGCGGTGTGTTCGGGCGTCAGACGGAGACGGCGGTCCGGCGATTCGAACGAGAGCTCAAGCGAGTACCCGCAGCGGAGATCCTGGCTGGAGGCATGGGCATGATCCTCGGCCTCGTTCTGGCCACCTTGCTGTCACTGCCCTTGTTCCATCTTCCGGCCACGGTCGCCTACCCCGCTGTGGCCTTCGCGTACGTGGTCACGGGATATCTCTGCTACCGGGTCGGGAGGTCCAAGAGCAACGAGCTGTTCGCCATGTTCGGGGTCAAGCCACGTGCCGCGGGGACCCGCCCCGGCGAGGTCGCCATCCTGGACTCGAGCGCCATCCTGGACGGGCGGATCCTGCCGCTCATCCAGATGGGATTCCTGGGAGGCTCGCTGCTCGTCACCCGGAGCGTGCTCGGAGAGCTTCACGCCGTCGCCGACTCCTCGAGCACCAGCCGCCGAGTTCGCGGACGCCGGGGCCTGGATCTGCTGGTCGCGCTGAACCGTGACCCCACCGTGGACATGGTGCTGATCGAGGACGAAGAGATCGTCCACGGCGAGGCGGTGGACGTGCAGCTCGTCCGCCTGGCGAAGGCGCGAGGGGCCACGCTGGTCACCAACGATGGAAACCTGGGCAAGGTCGCCGCCGCCCTGGACGTACCGGTGCGCTCGATCCACGCCCTGGCGGAGGCACTTCGGCCCGAGGTGGTTTCCGGAGACCACGTCCAGGTACAACTGACTCGCCGGGGACGGGAAAGCGGCCAGGCCGTGGGATACCTGGAGGACGGAACGATGGTGGTCGTGGAGGAGGCCGACCATCTTCTCGGAGATACGGTGAGCGCGACGGTCACGAACGCCCTGCAGACCTCTACGGGGCGCCTGATCTTCGCCAGGGTGACCGGAGATCAACAGGCCTGATCCGTCCGGGCTGCGCCCTCGAAACCGATACGCTCCTTCAGTGATGAGCGAAAGCGTCTCCGTTCGAACCGTGGCGCTTCTCCTGGCCGCAGGTTCGGGAAGCCGGCTGGGTGGGCGGCCGAAAGCCTTCCTCGAGGTCGCCGGGGAACCCCTGTTCCTTCACTCCCTTCGCTCCTTGGTGGCCTGTTCCATGGTCCACGGGGTCGTGATGATGGTTCCGGAAGGGTCCGCCGGCGCTGCCGAGAGGTCGGAGGAAGCGCTCCACCTGGCTCCGGGGTTCCTGACCGCTCGGGTGGGAGGGGTGAGCCGTCAGGACTCCGTCCGGCTGGGGCTCGCGGCCGTCCCGGCCGAGACCGAGGCCATCGTCTGTCACGACGCGGCCCGACCCTTCGCTAGCGCCGATCTGTTCCGGCGAGTCCTCGCCGGCCTGCAGTCGGCGGACGGAATCGTGCCCTTGATCCCTACCCCTGACACGGTCAAGCGGGTGAGGGAGGGCAGGATCATCGAAACCATCCCCCGGAATGAGATCGGGCTCGCCCAAACTCCCCAAGCCTTCCGGGCGCGCGCACTAAAGCGAGCTCACGAGCTGGCCTCGAGGTCGGGGCTCGATGGAACTGACGATGCGGTACTGCTCGAGTCGGCCGGCTATCGGGTCGTGGCGGTGGAAGGAGAGCCCGACAACTTCAAGGTGACGACCCCCGAAGATCTCCTCCGGGCGGAAGCTATCCTGGCCGCACGGCACGGGGCCAGGTGAAAGGCGCGCCATGAGCGACCCGCGGGTCGGTCTCGGCATCGACATCCATCCACCGGCCGCGGATCGGACCCTCTTTCTTGGTGGAGCCCGATTCGATGGCGAGCCCGGACTCGCCGGTCACTCCGACGGTGACGTGGTGTGCCATGCGCTGGCTGACTCCCTGCTCGGCGCTGCAGGCCTGGGGGATCTGGGCGATCACTTCCCAGATACGGACCCCCAGCACGAGGGCATCGCCGGGCTCGACCTGCTCGCTCGGGTCGTGGCCAAGCTCGCCGAGCGGGACCTAGCGCCGCGTCGGTGTGACCTCACCCTGTTGGCGGAGCGGCCTCGCATCGCGGACCGCAGGGATGAGATCCGGCGCAACCTGGCTGCCGCTCTGGCCGTGCCACTGGACGAGGTCTCCTTGAAGGCGACCAGGCCGGAGGGGTTGGGCCTGCTGGGGAACGGCGCCGGCTGCATCGCCATCGCCACAGTGGTGCGGATCGCGGGACGTTGAGCCGGCCCACCGCCCCTCGGGACGCCGGGGGCCGCGCCGGTGGAACTTCGCGCGTCTTCGCGGTCGGGGGCCGGCGGGCCGTCGCCGAAGCCGTTCGGGCGGGGCGAGCCCGGAGGGTGCTGGCGGTCCGTGGATCCCGCCGAACTCAGGCCTTGCGGGCACTGCTCCAGGAGGCAGAAGCCACCGGCCTGACGATCGAATGGGCGGACCATCAGGGCCTCGATCAGCTCGGCCTGGCGGATCATCAGGGTGTGGCGGCGCTGGTCATGCCCCCTCCAGAGCTCGACGAGCGCGACCTCCACTCCCGGGCCTTCGACCGAGATGCACTGGTGGTCGTGCTGGACGGGATCACTGACCCCCAGAACCTGGGCGCCTGCGCCCGCTCGGCCGAAGGGGCCGGCGCCGCCCTGATGTTGGTCAGGAAGCGCCGAGCGGCTCCGTCCACGCCCGCAGCGGTTCGGGCGTCGGCCGGGGCGCTCCTTCACCTGCCGGTGGCTCGTGTCCCGAACCTTCCGAGGGTCCTCGAGCACCTGAAGGATCGCGGGTTCTTCGTGATGGGCCTGGACCACCGGGCGCCGGCCGATCTGTACGGGCCGCTACCTCCTCCAGGGCCGCTGGCGCTGGTGGTGGGATCGGAGGGAACGGGCATCTCCCGGCTGGTCCGCGAGTCGTGTGATCAGCTCGTCTCCATCCCGATGTTCGGCAGGACCTCATCGCTGAATGCCGCCGCCGCTCTCGCCGTGGCCTTGTTCGCGTACGTGCGCCGACCTCGAGGGTGATGCGGCCATGGCACGCCGCGCTGCTACGATGCCATCAGGCTGGCGTGGCGCAGTCCGGTAGCGCAAGCGACTTGTAATCGCTAGGTCGTGGGTTCGAATCCCACCGCCAGCTCCATCCGACCCAGGGTTCATGGCGTGAGCAGCACGACGAGCTTGTCCGTGCCGGACTCGGCACCCCACACCTCCCCCGGCCGGCCGAGCAGTTGCCGGACCTCGGCACCCGGACTGGGGAAGGGAAACGCGTCGAATCGCTCCGCTTGCGAGTCGAAGCGGACCAGCGCGTTGGAACCGAAGTCCGTGACCCAGACGATGTCCTCCTCGTCGACGTAGACCGCATAGGGCTGGGGAGTGCCCCCCGGCAGGGCCCACTCGCGCCACGACCGCCTCGTGGGGTCGTAGCGACCAAGCTTCCCGGCGAACCACTCCGTGACCCACAGTCGGCCTCGCGAGTCGCTCCAGACGCGCCGAGCCCCGCCTCCCGGCGTCGGCACGTCCACCACGGTGAGCCTGCCGTCGGGGGAGTCGATCCGAGCGATGTAGCTGCCCGCCAGCGAGGCCAGCCACACCGTGCCGTCGGGCGTCGCGGCGATGCCGTACGGGCCGCCACCCCGGGGCGCGTCGAAGACCTGGACCGTTCCTTCCCCCGGATCCACCCGCCCGTATACGCCGCTCTGGCCTGTGAACCACAACACGCCATTTCCGTCGAATGTCGCCGTGTTGAGATTGGCGTGTCCCGCCCGCGGCAGAGGGAAGCTCGAGCCCTCGAAGCTCTCGGGATCGACGCGTACGATCGCATTGAGGCCTCCGTCGGTGATCCAAGGTGCCCCGTCCGGTCCGACGATGACGCCGTGGGGGGACGATCCTTCTGCGAGCGGAACGTGACGAGTGCGGCCACTGGCTACCTCGAGCACTCCCAGCTCGCCCGAACGCTGGGCCGTGTACCAGACGCGGCCGTCCTGCGCCGGGGCAACGTCGTGGGGGCGGGTACCCGCCGGCACCGAAAACTCGCGGAACGAGGGTTCGGTTGCCGGCCTCGGCGATGTGGTTTCTTGTGCCGGTTCGCTCGGCTGGATGACGGTGGGGTCCGGGGTCACCTGCCGGGCCGCCGAAGGCGACGAAGAAGTACAGGCGGCGGCGATCAGTAGGCCGACCGCGAGCGCCGGCAGCCCCCGGCCGGTCCGTGAAGGGACTCCCACTGGCATCAGGTCGGCAAGTCTGGCATGCCGTGGCGAAATGGGAGGGAGACAGGCCGTTGGAGCTCCGGCGTCGGAGAATCGCCATGTGCTACTGGAAGAGATCGTCCGCACATCTGGGGCGGTGACAGAGGCCTCTGGCCGCCTGACGAAGATCGAGCGCCTGGCTGCGACGTTGCGGCGCCTCCGGCCGGAGGAGGTGCCCGTCGCCGTGGCCTATCTATCCGGCGTGCTTCCGCAGGGGACGATCGGGGTGGGCTGGGCCACCCTTCGAGACCTCCCATCCCCGGCTACGGCTCCATCCACGCTGGAGTTGTTACAGGTGGACGCGGCGCTGGCCCGGATCGGGGGAGCGGCTGGGCCGGGGTCGCAGGGCGCTCGCCGGCAGGAGCTCGCCGAGCTCTTCGGGCGGACAACGGAGCTCGAGCGGCAGTTCCTGATCGGGTTGCTGCAGGGAGAGTTGCGGCAGGGCGCCCTCGAAGGGGTGATGGTCGAGGCGGTAGCTCGGGCGGCCGAGGTCCCCTCCTCTGAGGTTCGGCGGGCCCTGATGGTCGCCGGGGAGCTGGGCGTCGTGGCGGCGGCCGCCATCGCCGAGGGCCGAGATGGGCTGGCGCGGTTTCGCCTGGCCGTTCTGCGACCCATACAACCGATGCTTGCTCAGATTGCGGACGACCTCCACGGCGCGCTGGCCCGGATCCGACCGGCCGCGGTGGAGTGGAAACTGGACGGTGCGCGCATTCAGGTTCACCGCATGGGGGACGAAGTTCGGGCGTTCACCCGGAGGCTTGCCGACGTCACCGAGCGTATCCCCGAGATCGTCGAGGCGGTTCGCCGCCTTCCAGTCGAAGCGGTGGTCCTGGACGGCGAAGCCATCGCCCTCCAGGCGGACGGACGACCTCACCCCTTTCAGCTGACGATGAGCCGGTTCGGGAGCCGGCTCCGGGTCGAACAGCACCGACACGCGCTGCCTCTTTCACCCTTCTTCTTCGATTGCCTCCATCTGGACGGCGACGATCTCATCGACCGACCCACCGCGGAGCGCTTCGCTGCCCTGGCGGAACGAATCCCAGAGGCATTGCGAGTTCCGCGTGTGGTGGCCTCAGGGATCGAGGAGGCCGAGCCGCTCCTCGAAGCCGCACTGGAGCGCGGGCACGAGGGCGTGATGGTCAAGGCGCTCGGCGCGCCCTATGAGGCAGGGAGAAGAGGAGCGAGCTGGCTCAAGGTGAAGAAAGCCCACACGCTCGACCTGGTGGTGCTGGCGGTTGAGTGGGGACACGGTCGGCGCCGAGGGTGGCTCAGCAACCTGCACCTCGGAGCCCGTGATCCCGACACGGGGGGGTTCGTGATGCTCGGCAAGACCTTCAAGGGCATGACCGACGAGATGCTCGCCTGGCAGACCGAACACTTGTTGCGGCTAGAGATTCGGCGCGACGACTACACGGTGTATGTGCGCCCCGAGCTGGTCGTCGAAGTGGCGTTCGACGGAGTTCAGGGGAGCGCTCGTTACCCGGCGGGCCTGGCCCTCCGGTTCGCCCGGGTGAAGGGCTACCGGCCGGACAAGCGCCCGGAGGAAGCGGACACGATCGACACCGTGCACGCCATCCACGCCGGCTCGGCGGGTCCGAAGACGTAGTCGCAGCCGAAATCTCGTTACGACAGCGCGGGCGCGGCCTGGTACGTGTCGGGGAGCGCGGTCCCGGTATCTGCCGTCTCCACCTCCACGATCTCTCCTCTCATCGCAGCCAAGGCACCGAGGAGCTCGCCCTGTTCGGCCTTCGGGATGTTGAAGTGGTCGAGGGCGGCCACGAGGTCCTCCACGAGGGCATCGAACTCGCCGGCGGTGACCCCCATCCCCGTGTGAGTCTGCTTCATGCTCCGACCCGTGTAAGTGCATGGGCCACCGGTCGCCTCGCAGACTTGGTCGACGAGCATCTTCTTCAGCCGGGGGATGTCAGTCCGGGCGAATTTCGCATTGATGCGGTCGTCGTTCGCGCACCTCGCCACCAGCTCGTCCACGACCGCGACGATGGCGTCTTTGCCACCTAGACGCTCGTACAGGGACTGTGCCATCGCGTCTCACCTCCCAGGGATCCGGGTCCGCCGGATGGAACCTACAAATGTCGCGATTATCCCCTTGACGCACGGACACCCTTGTGATACGCTCGGGGTGAGATGGGTCATTTCTTTCTTCTGACCGGGGGTTTTGGCGGATTCGAGGCCGCTTCCTTGGCCCGTTCCCTGATCTTTTTTGGGAACAGTCGTTCCATGGCTTCCTCGGTGGTCCACTCCTTCGGGTCTTTCTTCTTCGGTCTAGGCAGGGGGGCCTCCTAGATGGACACCAGCAAGGGACACAACGTCAAGGTCAATCGCGAGCGGCAGAACATGAACCTCGTCAAGCTCATCGAACGGTTCGGCTCCGAGGATCGCTGCCGCGCCTACCTCGAAACGCTCCGCTGGCCCGAGGGGATTCGGTGCCCTCAGTGTGGCTCCCAATCCATCTCTCGTATCAAGACCCGCAACCAACTCGATTGCAATAACTGCCGCACTCGCTTCTCGGTCAAGTCGGGGACCGTATTCCACGACTCCCACCTTCCCCTCTGGAAGTGGTTCCTCGCCACCTACCTCATCACCGAGGCCAGGAAGGGCATCAGCGCCAACCAGCTCAAGCGCACCCTCGGAGTCTCCTACAAGACCGCTTGGTATCTCTGCCATCGAATCAGGTCGGCCATGGTTGACGGAGCCATGGAACCGCTGACGGGGATCGTAGAAGCCGATGAAACCTACATCGGCGGGAAGCTCAGGAAGAAGTTCAAGACCAAGAAGGAAGCTGCCATCGGAAGGCTTGCCAACAAAACCGTTGTTCTCGGAGCCATCGAGCGCGGCGGGAAGGTCCGGCTCCGTGCCGTTGAGGATGTTGGCCAGGACATCGTTCACGGTTTCATCCGTGAGACTGTTGGGGACGATGCCGACGCTGTCTACACCGATTCCCACCGTTCGTATCGAGGGGTTGGAGACCATAACACCCGGCACGAGTGGGTTGACCACTCGGCCGATGAATGGGTCCGCGGGGACGTTCACACCAACAGCATCGAGAACGTTTGGAGCCTGTTCGACCGCGCCGTGATTGGGAGCTATCACAAGCTCAGCAGGAAGCATCTTCCCGCCTACCTCAAGGAATTCGAGTTCCGGTTCAACGGTCGGGAGAACCGCTACCTGTTCCGGGACACGCTCCGGGCGCTGGTCAGAGCAGATGCGCTGACCTACTCCGATCTCACCGGGCAAGGCGGCCCCCCTCGACGACGAACAGGTCGTGCTTGACGGGGAGATCAAACCCGTTGTTATCGGCGAACCATTCCACGTCGTACTCGCCAGCCTTGAGAGGAAGTCCGGGAGCGTCCTTCCAAAGCTTGTCAGGGAACAAGCATCCCCGACTCGGTTCGAGTGGAACCGCCAGCCCAAAACTGTTGTTTGCTTGATTCCAGATCGCTTCCCCGAATGGACCAGTTACCTTGCAGAGATATACGGCAAGCTTGCTGTCATCGAGACTCTTTACCCCGAGCCACACGCCTTTCATACCGACCTCGGGGAGGGGACTCCAAGCATGCCACGCGGCCCAGTTCGGGAGCCCCAGTTCGAGACGTTTCTTGTCTGCGGCCTTCACCACGACCTGTGCGCCGCACTCGGTACAACGCGTCACCGTGACCTTGTCACCTTCGACGGAAGTCTTTTCTTCTACTTCTATGTAAGTGTTCGGACACTCGGGTTTGTGGACAATCCGGCTTGGGGCTGAGGGGTACCGAGGCGCGGCGACGGCCAATAGACGGTCCCCCACCGTCCGATTGACGGCACGCTGTCCGATCTCGGGAGGGAAGTGGCTGCTTTGGACCTTACTTCGCTGCTCACGCCATACAGGCAGGACCACGAACAGCACGAACACCGCGAGACCTGCGAGGACGAATAGCCATGCCACGAGGTCCGCATCGATCCAGCCGAGGATGGACCACCAACCAGCGAGATCATCGCGAATCCCACCAATCCCGATGATAGCCAGCACGGCAGTCAAGACCGACCATCCGACTCGCCGCTTGTCCCAGCCCATCTGCTTCCCCCTTCTTCGGGTCCGCGACTCTTTTTTTTGTTCGTCGCGAACGTCGAAGAACGGCGGCATCGTAGCACGGAACAGCCCCGCCTGCCGTGCATCAGAGGGATAATCGCGACAAATGTTGATGGGAGCAGGTCAAGCCCCGGGTGGTTCCAAGCGTCGGCGCCCTCGACCCTGTTGCCCCCGCCGCATGGCCTCCGCTCTCCGACAGGTCCGGGCTGCTCATCTAAGGAATGCTGATCAAGTTGCCGAACTCTCATTCGTGGGGGTGCAGCAGGGACTGGGCGGACCCGAGGCTCGAGAAGCGCCCCATCCCCTGGGAGAGATTCCCTGTGATTGGTGTGGGCTGTTCTCGCGCCCTGGTCCCGCATGCGAAGTTTGCGGCTCGCCCTTGCCCGATCTCGGGCGTCCTGTTGAGCCGGTCCTGAGGGTCGAGAGACCGGAACAGCCGCCAGAACCTGTCGAGACGGCAGAGCAGGTGCCATCTACGCCTGCGATGGAGACCGCTTCCCAGGTCGAGACTGCGCCTCCTGCTGAGCCTGTTCCCGCCCAGGTCGAGCCCGATGCCCCGCTCGACTCCGTTTGGCGGGCGCTGTGGCTGGAGGAAGCTGCAGAGCCGGAACAGAAGGCTCCTGACGAGGCCACTCCTCCGGAACCACCCGCCGAAGTGGGCCTAGCCGAAGTCGCCGAAGCGAGGCAGCTCGAGGCAGCCGAGGCGTCCGCGGAGCCCGTCGGCGAGATTGTCACGGCCGCAGAGCGCTCTCAATTCGAGGAGCCTTCACCGGAGCCAGCCGTGGACTCGACGGCCGTTTCCGCAGATGCTGCAGTTCCCCGGCCGGAGCCCCCTCACGTCGACCCCGTCCTCGATGTGCTCCCAAGCGAGCCAGCCATCGAGCCCCCTATAGCCGAGCCCAAGGTGGAAGCTCCCCCGGCCCCACCCGAGCCCAAGGTGGAAGCTCCTGACCTGGAGACAGCGCCGGTACCGGCGCCCGCGGAACCCTCAGTTGAGAGCGCCGCGCCTGCGCCGGCTGCCGCTACCTTGGTCACGCCGGATCAGGTGGAGACCGAGGGGGAGGTGAGACCTCCGGAGGATCTCTCGGCCCGGCATGGCAAGAGGCTCCAGAAATGGGCATGGCCAAGGAGGCGGCCTCGCGGCCGGCCCGAAGAAGAGACCCCGCCGGCCGAAGAGCTGCCACCCCCGCCGGCTGAAGAAGCCGGTGAGCAACAGGAGCCCGAGGCCGCTCCCGTCGCGGCCGCCCAGGAATCCACTCCTCCCGCCTCGGTCGAGGAGGCTCCTCCGCAGGCGGTGGAAGAGGGGTCGCTTCCCCCGGTAGAAGAGGCCGCCGCCCCCGCTCCGAAGGAGCCGGTACCGCCAGAGGTGGAAGAGGCCGCTTCGTCAGCCGGTGAGGCCCCGGCCAGAACCGACCGGAGGCCCTCGCTGTGGAGACGGCAGGCCAGGCGCCCTCGGAGTGAACCAATGGAGTCCCCAGCGGCCTCTGAGGCTGTGGAGCAGCCTGCTGAGCCGTTGGAGGCAACAGCCCACGGTCCGGCCGAAGAGCCAGCTCCGCGGCCGGCGGAACCCCCGCCGCGGGAAACCAGCCAGAAGCTCGCCCCGGCACCTTCTCAGGCTCCAGCCGACGACGCTCCCGCAGAGAAAAAAGCCTCTCTCTGGAAGTGGCCCTCCAAGCGACCGTCCCGGCGGCCGGAGATTGAGCCCACACCAGAGGAGGAAGCGAAGAGACCTCCCTCGGTGGCCCCCGAACTGCCGGCCGAGTCACCGAAGCAGGCCGCGTCCGAGCCTTCAACGGCCGAGGCCAGCGAGCCCTCCGCACCAGAGTTCCCCAAGTCCGAGCTCCCTGGTCCGATCCCGGAGCCTCCCAGGCGGGTTGCTGCCAGGGTGGAGCCATCCGTCCCGGAGCTCCCCAAGCGTGAGCCGCGCACGACCGAGCCCACCCGTGTCGAGTCGCGGCCGGCCAAACCTCGTGGGCCTGAGGTCAGAAAGACTCAGCCGCCTGAGGAAGAGGCCCCTCCCCCAGCCCGGCCGGCCGGGAGCGTGGAGGCTCCGGCCCGTAAGTCAGAGGTGACAGCGGCGCAGGTACCCGAGGAAGCACCCTCCGGACCACGACCCGACGGGTCCTCGAGCGCTCAGGCTGCGGCCCGGAGGCTCCAGCGGTTCAAGATGCAAAAGAGAGACGCGTCCAAGGGGGAGGCCCTTCGAACGAAGACGACGGAAGATCGCGGCGAAGCACCACGGCCGGCTCGAGACAAAGGGCCATTGCCCGAACAGCGCGCCGTCGAAAGGCCGAAGCGGAGGCCGAAGCCCCCGGCGGCACGAGTGGTCCTCCCCGAACAGCCGAAGCCGACCGAGCCCGCATTTCCGGAAGTGGAGGCCAAGTCCCCGGCGAAGGAGCCACGGTTCGTCGCCTGGGTCGATCAGCCCGCCTCAGCGGGGAAGGGCCCCGTTCAGGGGCCGGAGGTACTTCGCACTGAGGACGAGACCTCAACGCCCGTGCCTGCCGCAGCACCGTTCGCGGCCGCCTCGTCTCAAGGACCCGCCGCTTCGTCGACCGTCCTCGAGGGCCTGTGCTCTCGGTGCGGCCAGCCGTCCCGGAGAGGGCTATGCGACACCTGCGAGGACGCCTTCAAGGAGCTCAGACAGCTCAGCTTCGGCGCCGAGGAGTTCTAGGTGGCCGGTTCAAGCGGGCCGATGTGACCGCCGCCGACGTACTTCGGACCCCTTCTGGTCATCGCGTGGGAGAAGCCTGATGCTCGACCTCACCGGCTTGCTTCAGAAGCTGGCCGAAGACTCCGGATCCGATCTCCATCTGGTCGTCGGATCACCACCCTTGATCCGTGTGGACGGGCAGCTTCAGAGGCTGGAGGGCAAGCCCCTGACGCCGGATGACACGGAGCTGATCGCGTACACGATCATGCCCCCCGAGCGTCGGGAGCGCCTGGAAGAACGGAAGGAGGCCGACTTCGCCCACTCGCTCGCCGGGGTGGGGCGGTTCCGGGTGAACGTGTTCCAGCAGCGCGGGTCGATCAGCTTGGTCCTCCGCAGGGTTCGCGTGGGAAGCCCGTCGTACGAAGAGCTTGGGCTGCCCTCGTCGGTCAGCCAGTTGGCGGACGCTCCCAGGGGGCTCGTGCTGGTCACCGGACCGACGGGATCGGGGAAGACCACCACCCTTGCCGCCATGATCGACCAGATCAATGCGACGAAGGCAGTCCACATCCTCACGATCGAGGATCCCATCGAGGTGCTCCACCGCCATCAGAAGGCGAGCGTGTCCCAACGCGAAGTAGGCGTGGATACGGACAGCTACGTCGACGCCATGCGTGCGGCCATGCGCCAGGATCCAGACGTCATCTTGATCGGGGAGATGCGGGACCCGGAGACGGTGGGCGCCGCCCTGGCCGCCGCCGAGACGGGCCACCTCGTGCTCTCGACGCTGCACACGACCGACGCGGTCGAAACCATGAACCGCGTGGTGGACTTCTTCCCGCCCTTCCAGCAGCACCAGGTGCGAGTCACGCTGGCCAGCGTCCTACGGGGGGTGATCTGCCAGCGATTGGCCAGACGGATAGGGGGAGGTCGGATCCCGGTTCTGGAGATCATGGTGAACAACGGTCGGATCGCCGAGAGGATCGTGGATCCGAATCGAACCTCGGAGATCACGGGGATCATCGCGGAAGGCGAGTTCTACGGCATGCAGACCTTCGATCAATCCATCCTGACCCACATCAAGAACAACCTGGTCTCCATCGAAGACGCGATGGAAGCCGCGTCGAGTCCGCACGACCTGGGCCTGATGCTCGAGCAGGCAGGCGTCCGAGTCGGAACCTGAGGGGGCCTGTCTCTCGCCGCCCCCTCCGCCGCCCAATGCGAGGAACGCAGGTCGCGGGTACTAGGCTGAGGAGCGCACGCACCCCCGGAGGAGACACGTGAGCAGCTCTGCCTGGACGAGCGCCCTCAAGCAACTGGATGAAGCCGCCCGGATCATGAACCTCGACCAGGCGGTTCACGAGGTTCTGAGGAGCCCACGGCGGGCACTGGAGGTATCGGTCCCAACCCGTATGGACGACGAGAGCATCACGGTCTTCACCGGATATCGGGTGCACCACAACACATCTCGAGGGCCGTCCAAGGGAGGCATTCGATACCACCCGGCCGTGACCCTCGAGGAGGTCAAGGCCCTGGCCAGGTGGATGACCTGGAAGTGCGCGGTCGTGGGCATCCCCTTCGGCGGGGCAAAGGGTGGGGTCGTCGTGGATCCCTCGGAGCTGTCGAGGAAAGAGCTGGAGCGTATGTCCCGTCGCTACGCGTACGAGATCATCCCGCTTATCGGACCCGAGCGCGATATCCCCGCCCCTGACCTTGGAACGGACGAACAGGTGATGGCGTGGATCATGGACACATATTCGACCCGCGAAGGGTTCTCCGTGCCCGGCGTGGTCACGGGCAAGCCGCTCGCCATCGGCGGTTCGGCCGGCCGTCCTCGGGCCACGTCGCGTGGGGTCATGTACATCACACTGGCCACCCTCAAGCACCTTGGCATGTCCGTGGAGGATGCGAGGATCGTGGTCCAGGGGTTCGGCAACGTTGGCGGGGGCACGGTTGACTTCCTGCACCAGGCGGGCTGCAAGATCATCGGGGTGTCCGACGAGCGGGGCGGCGTGTACAACCCGGAGGGTTTGTCACCGACCGGTCTGCGCGCGTACGACCAGGAGACCGGAACGATCTTCGGGTACGAGGGCGGCGAGCGCATCTCGAACGCAGCGCTGCTGGAGCTGGATTGCGACGTGCTGATCCCGGCGGCCATCGAGGGCCAGCTCACGGAGGCCAACGCAGAAAGGGTGAGAGCCTCGGTGATCGTGGAGGCGGCGAACGGCCCCACCACTCCGGAGGCGGACGAGATATTCCAGGAACGTGGCATCCCCGTGGTGCCGGACATCCTCGCCAACGCAGGCGGGGTGACGGTGTCTTACTTCGAGTGGGTCCAGGACCTCCAGGCCTACTACTGGCAAGAGGACGAGGTCAACGACCGCCTCAGGATGATCATGGAGAAGGCATACGTCGACGTGCTGGCCCTGGCGGAGGATCGAAAGGTGCCCATGAGGACCGCGGCAACCATCCTGGGCGTGGGCCGCGTAGCCGAGGCCCACACCACTCGGGGGCTGTACCCGTAGCGTGTTCCTGTCGGCGCGCCTCCCACATCTTGTGCTAGTCTTCGCGCGGCGCACAACATATTGGGGGGAAGGCATGACCGGCGAATCCACGGCGGATGCCGGCTGGAAGGATCTCCTCGAGTTCGAGCGAAGCTGGGGAAAGCTCTCGGTTCGAAAGGAGCTGGCGGTTCGGCGGCGATTTGGTCTGTCCCCGGCACGGTATTATCAGCTGCTGAACCGGCTCATCGATCGGCCGGAGGCGCTCGAGTACGACCCCATGCTGGTCCGGCGACTCCGACGCCTCCGGGAGGCTCGGCGGAGCAAGCGGTTCGCCCGCAGGCTCGGCCTGGGGGGATGACGGCGAAGCGAGCGACTTGGCTGGCAGGCATGAACCGACCAAGAGGAGCCTGTATCTCTCCGTGACGACCTGGACGCTGAAGAGGTTGCTGATCCTGGCCGCGGCCGTCGTGCTCGGCCTGGTCGTCCTCAGGAACGGATTCCCCAGCAACGCCAGCCAGGGCATCACGGGGGCTCCTCCCACCACGCCGGCAACGACGGTGTCTCCGCCTCCACCGAGCCCTTCACCCAGCCCGACGAGCTCGCCGCGGGTCGAAGGCGTGGTGGTCCAAGTGCTGAACGGGACGTCCCAGACCGGGCTCGCCGCCAACGTGTCCCAAACGCTCGAGGGGGAGGGATATTCCGTAAGGGCCCCCGACAACGCCCCCAGCAGGCAAAGGACCATCATCTTCTACAGAGAGGAGTTCCTCCTCGAGGCGCAGCACATGCAGCAGCAATTCTTCCCTGAGGCGCGTCTCAGACCGGCCGGGACGTCGGTCCCCCGGAACGTCAATCTCATGGTGGTCCTGGGAGCGGACTTCTTGGGCGGCTCGCCCACTCCGTAGCCAACCCTGAGCGGCGTCCCTCCTGCCGGAATCCGATCTCCCGATGTCCACCTCGGCCCACCTCGACAGGTTTCGATCTCTCAGGGACCGGGCGGGCATCTTCCTGGACTTCGACGGCACACTGGCCGACATCGTCGCTCGTCCGGAGCTGGCCCGGGCCCACCCCGAGTCGTCTGCGGTGCTGGCGAGGCTTGCCGGCCAGTACGCGCTCGTGGCTGTGGTGTCTGGCCGCCCCCCGAGCCAGGTACTGGAGCTGATCGACGTCCCCGGGATCGAGGTGTTCGGGCTCTATGGCCTGTCGGAGGCGCGGGATTCGGCCGTCCGCGCCGCGCTGCCCGAGGTGGAACGCGCCATCCGGCGGGTCGCTGGGGCATGGATCGAGGACAAGGGCCCCTCTCTGGCGGTCCACTACCGTGGGGCTCGGGATCCTGCGACCGCCGAACGCGAACTGACCCACGGCCTGACCGACATCGCCGGGCGCTTCGGACTCTCGGTCCTGCCGGGAAAGATGGTGCTGGAGCTTGCCCCTCGGGACACGCCGGGGAAGGGGGCCGTGGTCCTGCGGGAATGCCGGTCCAGAGGCCTCGAGGGATGCCTCTACGCCGGCGACGACCGGGCCGACCTCGAGGCGTTCGCCGCCCTCGACCGGCTTCAGGCGGAGGGGATGCGGACGTTGAAGCTGGCCGTTCGATCCGAGGGTACTCCGGCCGAGCTGGCGGCTTCCGCCGATCTGGTGGTCGAGGGCCCCGCGGCGCTTGTGGCGCTGCTCCGCGAGCTGTAAGGACCTGCGTCCATCACGCGGAAGGCTCCGCGCGCAAGTCCTCGAGCTGAGCTCCGACCCATCGGTCCACGCTGCCGCGTCGCACCGCCCTGCGCAGGCCCAAGGCCCGCCTGTTTCGTTCCGCCGGACCCATGTCGAGCGCGGTCGCGATCGCCTCTGCCGTCGCCCCGACGTCGAAGGGGTTGATGCCGATGGCGTGTCGTCCGAGCTCCTCGTGTGCCCCGGCGTTCTCGGACAGGATGAGCACCCCCCGGCGGCGGTTCAGCGACGGTCCCTCCTTCGCCACCAGATTCATTCCATCGTAGACAGGGTTGACCAACAGCACGTCGTACATGCCGAATGCGGCGACCGACAGGTCGTGGTCGTCCTCCAGCGAGACCTCGACGGGCTGCCAGTTCTCCTCTCCGAGCTCGCGATTGATCCGCGCGGCCTCGTCGAGGCACTCCCGAATGTAGTCCGCGTACTCGGGCAGGTCCGTTCGCGACGGGTTGAGCAGGGCCAGGAACCGCACTCGGCGCCGCCACTCCGGGTGCTCCACCAGGAAGGCCCCGTAGGCCTGGAACCCTCGAAGGATGTTCTTCGAGAGCTCGGCCCGATCCACCCGCAGCAGGAGCTTGGCGTTGCCCACCACCCGGCGGAGACGGCGTCGGGCCCGGGCGACCTCCGGCGTCCCTGCCCTCGCTTTGAGCGCTTCGACGTCGATGGAGATGGGATAGAGGCGCACCTTGATCTGTCTGTCCTGCCATCGAACCAACCGGCGCTTGAGGTCGACGCGCGCTTCGGGGAGCGCGCGACAGCACAGAAGGAAGTTGTCGGCCCACGCCCCCGCCTGGAAGCCCACGACGTCGGCTCCCAGGAGGCCGGTCAGGAGCTCCCACCGGATCGATGCGGGCAGGATCCGGAAATAGCTCGGCCCGGCGAAAGGGATGTGAGAGAAGTGGGCGATTCGGGCCTCAGGTCGCCGCCGGCGGAGCAACTCGGGAGCCAGGGCCAGGTGGTAGTCCTGGATCAGGTAGGCGGGCGCATCCGGCAGACCAGCTCCTTCCTCGTCCAGCGCATTGGCGAAGGACTCGTTCACTGCTCGGTACGCCGCCCAGTCCAGGGAAGATTCTGCGTCGAAGCGCGGCCTTCTGGGGATGTCCCACAGGTAGTGATGCAGGAACCACAGCACCGAGTTGGAGACTCGGTTGTAGAAGCGCTCGTAGGTCTCCGGCTCGAAGGCCAGGTACCGAACGCTGTACCTGCCTTCGGGCATGGACACGTCGATGCGCCCCGCCGTGGCCTGTCTCCGGTCTTCGTCCGTCATCGCGCTGGCGATCCACAGCCCGCCGGAGTGTTGGAGAGCCCCGGTCAGGGCCGTCACGAGCCCGCCGGTCCCACGTTTCGGCATGACCTGGTCGTTCTCGTTCCGGGCGAACGAGACGGGCCCGCGGTTCGAGGCGATGAGGATCTGCTTGTTCGCCACCCCGACGTCGTTGCCTCGCCCAGAGCGCCCTACGCGCATGCAGTCACAGCGAGGCGAGCAGCAGCAGGTGGTCCTCGATCTCCCGGAGGGTGAGGAACCGCTGGCGCACGCGCTCCCGTCCGGCCTTGCCCATCTCTGTCCGCAGGTGGTCATCACCCAGCAGCCCGACGATCCGCTCGGCGCACTCATCGACGGAGTTGACCAGGTACCCGCTGACTCCGTCCTCGATCTGGAGCCTGATCCCGCCGACGTTCCCCGCGACGACGGGTGTCTCCTTCCACATCGCCTCGGACACGACCAGCCCGAACCCTTCGCGAAGCGACTTCTGGACCACCACCGTCGAGGCACGCTGGAATGCGTTGACCTCCAGGTTCCCCACCTCCTGGATGTTCGACAGGAGATAGATGTCGGGATCGCCGTCGCGATGTGCTTCCGTGACCTCCAGGTAGTGCCACCCCTCCGGGTCGTCGTGGGCCATCGAGCCCACCAGCAGGAGCTGGAGATCGGGGAAATCCTGCTTGGCCAACCGGTAGGCATCGATGACGCCAACGGGATCCTTCCACGGGTCGAACCGGGAGACCTGGGTCACGATGGGCCTGGTTCGATCCACTCCGTACCGGTTGAGCACGTCATACACGGTGTCGTGGCTCACCCATCCGTTCTTGAGCGACAGTGGATCGATGGACGGGGCGATCGTGACGATCCGCGGTCCTTCCAACCTTGCCGGAACGAATTCCTCCAGCGTGAAGATGGCCGCGTCGTAGCCGGCGACTTGGCCGATGAAGAAATCCAGGATCGGCCGATGAGGAGCGGAGAGGTCGATATGGCAACGCCATAGCCACGTGCCCTTCCGGCTCCCTTCCGCCTCGAGGATGGGCAGGATTCCAGCGGGCTGGGGGTCGTGGATCAGGACATAGTCATAGCCTTCGGCGATCCCTGCAGCATTGGCCCGACAGCGATCGAAGTAGATGGTCTCCATGTCCTCGGTCCAGGGCACCTGGGCGCCCTGGAGCCCGTTGTGGGCGAACTTGGTCACCGTGAAGAAGTCGTCGGTCCCCTCGATGACCTGCCAGGCCGTCTCGATCCCCAGGTCGTTCAGCAGCGCCACCTGGGTGAAGAGCAGCTCGGCCACCCCTCCACCGAAGGCGGTGGAGTTGACGTGGAGGATCCGTGCACCCGAGAGCTTCTCTGCTGCCGCTCGGACGCGTTCCTCGGCTTCCTCGCCGGCGGGTTCACGATACTCGTCGACGCCACGGGAGGGAACAGGGACGAAAGGCAGCATTTAGCGAAAGTGTACCCAGCCTTGATACGTCGGCGTGGCCATCTGTCCCGGCTATCATTACCTTATGTCCGAGGCGCGTTCTCTCTTGGTGCCGTTCCTACACTGACTTCGTCCGCGGGCATCCGTCATACGGAGTGACCTCTCCTTTGAGTAGCATTGGGGCGTGAATTGAACAGACGACTGTTTGTGCTGGTGGGGGTGGCAGTGGTAGCTGTGGTCGTAGGGCTGATCACTGTCGCTGCGGTCCTTAGTTCCACCCCAAGCGGTGCTCGGGAGGTTGACGCCCGCGCCACTTGCTTCGGTCAGCCAGCCCATGTGGGAAATGACCAGGACAACACGATGAAGGGAAGTGTGGGCGACGACGTCCTTCATAGACAGACCGGCAACGACGCGATCAGTGGAGATGGGGGCGAGGACCTACTCTGTGGAGGAACCGGCCACGATGGTCTTCATGGCGGAGAAGAGAGCGACTGGTTGCGAGGTAACTCGGGGAACGACACGTTGCTGGGCGGAGCGGGTGACGACGTGCTGGTGGGCGACTCGGGGATTGATGAGCTCCATGGCGGGCCGGGATTCGACGTCTGCATCGGCGGAGAAGAGCACTCAGGCTGCGAGATCATCAGTCCGTAACCGACCGGCGAGGCCGCCCCTGCAAGCCGTTGACGATGCCACTCCCCGGAGCTACCTTGGTCATTGGACGGAGTCACGGATGCTCAAGGTCTCTCAGAAAACCGAGTACGCCATGCGAGCCCTGGTGGAGCTGGCGATGCGCAGGTCGAAGCTCGGTGACGCGCTGGTTCCGGCCCGGACTCTGGCCGAAGCCCAGCACATCCCCCTGCGCTTTCTCGAGCAGCAACTCGGAGTGCTGCACAAGGCCGGGCTGGTCGAGAGCTTCCGCGGTGCGGGAGGGGGATGCCGGTTGGCCAGGGACCCTTCGGAGATCCGAGTGGCCGAGGTGGTGGACGCCATCGAGGGGCCCATGTACCCCATGTACTGCCTGAACGAGGAGGATCACACCTGCTTCGCCGACGGGCGGTGCGGGCTCCAGGAGCTATGGGGGGATGTTCATCTGGCGATTAGGCGTGTGTTCGAGACGACCACTCTGGCGGATCTGGCCGACCGGCACCGCAAGCTCGCTGTGCCTCCCGTCTGGACACCCAGCGAGTTGCTTCGTCCCAGGGGCTGACGCTTCCTGGTGGCGCTCCGGGCTAGGATGCGGCCTTGCCCAGGATGCGCATGACGGTCGTGCCGCACACCGGACACTTGCCCTTCGCGGCCCTCCGCCCGTTCTTCAGGGTGGTTTCCTCGCCCTCGAACTGGCGCTTCGCTTTGCACTTCACGCAGTAGGCCT
This sequence comes from Actinomycetota bacterium, assembly GCA_050692195.1. Lineage (GTDB taxonomy): Bacteria > Actinomycetota > UBA4738 > UBA4738 > UBA4738 > JBOGVA01. The sequence goes on from JBOGVA010000056.1 coordinate 45,360, forward strand.
CGTACTGAGCCATCGGTCACCTCCTCTCTTCTGTCCCCGCCGGCCTGAGGCCTGGTCCGCCCTCAGACAGGCTTCGAGGCCGCCCCCACGGCGGCCTCGTGCTCAATTCTCGGCTTCGAGGACGACTTCTTCAAGCACGCTGGAGCATGAGGTCCGTTCACAAGCGCACAAGCTCGCACGAGCGCCCGCCCCCTCAGGCTGCCTGGAGGACTCCTATGAGGTTGGCTCGAAGGTCCTTGAGACGGTCGAACCTGCGTACGAGGCGCTGGTAGGAGATCCCAGCCCGATATGCCAGTGGATGAAACGCCAGGTACGCGGGTTTCGGCTCGAATAGCTCCAGCTCCTGGATGCGAAAGCCGGTCGACGCGGCGATGCGGGTGAGTGAACGGCGATCGTTTGCCCTGTAGAAGGTCTCGAACGCGTGCTCCTGGACACCCCTTTGCCGGTTGAACCACACGTGGAACCGATGAGGCGTGAGCTTGGCGGCGAGAGGAACATAGTGGAAGCGATTCGGTGTATGGAACACGAGATGTCCACCGCCTTTCAGGATTCGCCTGAGCTCCGAGAAGACCTCTTCGGGCCGCTCGAGGTGCTCGAATACGTATTTGGCGGCCACCAGGTCGAACGTCGAATCTGCGAAGGGCAGCCTGGCGAGGTCTCCGAGCACGGCATGGTCGAGAAGCGTGTTCTCCCTGATGCCGGCGTCCAGGTCGATCCCGACCACGAGCCTCGAATGGCGCTTGTAGTCGTGATGAAACGCGCTTCCTCGGCCCGCTCCGGCATCCAATAGGAGGTGTTGGCTCTCGAGGTATCGCCGGACCGCTCGGTCGAACCTTGCGTGCTCGTCGACGAAGTCTCGGTAGAACTCTCTGTCCAGCTCGGCGATCGTGGTCATGAGCCAAGCGTTGCCTTTCCAGAATAACATTGACCGGTTCCGGGCCCTTCTGACGACAGGAGAACGTGCATGAGCGAAGTGGAAGCGACCATCGACGCCCTTCTATCGGAGAAGCGCGTGTTCGAGCCCTCGGCTGATTTCCGCAGCCGGGCCTTGTGGAGGGACCCGGCCATCCACGATCGGGCCGCGAAGGACCCCGAGGGGTTCTGGGCCGAGCAGGCCGAGCACCTCGACTGGTTCCAGGAGTGGGATCAGGTGATGGAGTGGAACCCTCCGTGGGTGAAGTGGTTCCTCGGGGGCAAGCTCAACGTGGCTTACAACTGCCTGGATCGTCACGTCAACTCGGGCGGTGGCGACAAGGTCGCCTACTTCTGGGAGGGCGAGCCCGGCGACGAGCGGGTCATCACCTATCGGGAGCTGTACGAGGAAGTGTGTCGGTTCGCCAACGGCCTTAAGTCGCTGGACGTCCGGAGGGGGGATCGGGTCGCCATCTACCTCGGGATGATCCCGGAGCTCCCCGTGGCCATGCTGGCCTGCGCCCGGGTCGGCGCCGCACATTCCGTTGTGTTCGGAGGCTTCGCCGCCGCGGCGCTGAGGGACCGGATCAACGACGCCGAGGCGAAGGTCCTGATCACTGCCGACGGCGGATACCGGCGAGGCCAGGTCGTGCCGCTCAAGCAGAACGCCGAGGAGGCCCTGGCGGAATGCCCCACCATCGAGCATGTCGTGACGGTCAAGCGGACGGGAGGCGATCACCCCTTCACCCAGGGCCGGGACGTCTGGTACCACGATCTGGTCGAGGGCCAGTCGGCGGAGTGCCCTGCCGAGGACATGGATGCGGAGGACATGCTGTACATCCTCTACACATCAGGGACGACGGGGAAGCCCAAGGGGATCGTCCACACCACCGGCGGCTACTTGACCGGGGTAGCCGCGACCCACAAGTACATCTTCGACATCCACGACGACGACGTGTTCTGGTGCGCGGCCGACATCGGCTGGGTGACCGGGCACTCCTACATCGTGTACGGGCCGCTCGCCAACCACACCACCGGGATCATCTACGAGGGAGCTCCCGACTGGCCAGACAAAGATCGGTGGTGGTCGATCGTCGAGAAGCGAAAGGCGACCATTCTGTACACGGCCCCGACCGCCATCCGAGCCTTCACGAGGTGGGGAACGGACTATCCGCAGAAGCACGACCTGTCCTCGCTTCGCCTGTTGGGAACGGTGGGGGAGCCGATCAACCCCGAGGCATGGGTCTGGTACTGGGAGTACATCGGCACCGAGCGCTGCCCCATCGTCGATACGTGGTGGCAGACGGAGACCGGCCAGATCCTGATCACGCCGCTCCCGGGTATCACTCCGCTCAAGCCCGGGTCGGCCACCAGGCCGTTTCCCGGAGTGGACGCAGACATCTACGACGAGCAGGGCAATCCCGTTCCGGCCGGACGGGGCGGCTATCTCGTGCTCAAGCGACCGTGGCCGGCGCAGTTCCGCACGATCTACAAAGATCCAGACCGGTACGTGCAGACATACTTCTCCCGCTACGGCGAGTCGACATACCTGACCGGTGACGGGGCGAAGCGAGACGAGGACGGTTACTTCTGGCTCCTCGGACGCATCGACGACGTCATGAACGTGGCCGGCCATCGAATATCCACGTACGAGGTCGAGTCTGCCCTGGTCGACAACGAAAGAGTGGCCGAGGCCGCGGTCGTGGGGAAGTCCGACCCGGACGTCGGTCAGGCGATCGTGGCGTTTGTGACCCTCAAGGGTGGATACGTGGGGGACGAATCGGTCGCCGCCCAGCTCAGGGAGCACGTGGCGAAGCTGATCGGCAAGATCGCCCGGCCCCACTCGATCATCTTCACCGAGGACCTGCCCAAGACTCGCTCCGGCAAGATCATGCGGAGGCTGCTGCGGGATGTCGCGGAGGACCGCTCGCTGGGGGACGTCACCACGCTCGCCAATGCCGAGATCGTCGACCAGATCCGGGAGTTGTCGGTGGCCCGCGCAGGAGAGGAGTAGGACTCAGAGACCGAGCTGCTCCAGCGCGGCGGCGATGAGGCGGTCGTGCTCGCGCCCGTAACGCGGCTCGCGCCCTTCTCGAAGTCTGGCCAGAGCCTCGTGGGGGCCGTACCACGTCGGTGAGCGGTGGTTCTCGTGGGTGCCCGGTGGGCTATCCGGGAGAACCTCCATCAGGTAGGCCTCCACGCACACCTCCTGGGGCGTCTGTAAGGGGCCCCAGGCTGGATAGCGATACCGGGTGAGCGGGCCGCCCGCCACACACCCGGTGACCCCTGCCTCCTCCCGCGCCTCCCGGGAGGCGGCCTCGCCGGGCGACTCCCCGGGCTTGATCTTCCCCTTAGGGAAGGTCCACGTGCGGCGGGACTTCGTCCTGACCAAGAGGAACTGCACGCCGTTGGCGCCTCCCCGGAAACAGATCGCCGCCGCTCTCAGAGGGAGGCGAGGCGGGCTCTCTGTGTCGGTCGGGCAGTCGTCCATCACAACTCTCCACTGTTCCAGGGCGGCGTTCGGCCGTACACTCCTGAGTATGCGAGTTCTGAACGGACGACGACTACGGGAGCTGGACGTAGGTTAGTTCGCCGAGCTGACCGCCCGGTGCGCCGGAACCGCGCTCGACCTGGGGACGGGGGACGGCGCGTTCGTCCTGCGCCGGGCGGGCACCGATCCTGATCTCTTCGTAGTGGGGGTCGACGCGAACGCTGCGTCGATGCGTGAGGCATCGCGCCGCGCCGCCGGCCCTCCGCGTGGTGGCGGACTCCCGAACGCCCTGTTCGTGGTGGCCGCGGCCGAGTCCCTGCCCGCTGAGCTGCGGGGCTTCGCGGACGAGGTGACCGTGCATTTTCCCTGGGGCTCGCTTCTTCGCGGCGTTGTCCAAGCCGAACCGTCGATCGTTGACGGATTGCTCCGGGTGACCCGTCCCGGAGGAAGCATCTCGATGCTGCTATCGGTCACTGAGAACGACCGTGAGTCCGGCGTTGCCCCCCTGGACGGTGCTGCCGTCGAGGCGCTCGCTCCTCGATATGCCGAGCACGGGCTGGGATTGGCCGAGGGCCGGTCGGCCACCTCGCGTGAGATCGCCGAAGCCCATTCCACTTGGGCCAAGCGGCTCGCCGCCGGCCCGCGGCGAGAGGTCTGGCTGCTGCGATTCAGGCGGAGCCGAGATCGTTCTTAAGGATCGCGCCGCCCTTCATGACGAAGGCGACCCGGGTCAGCTCGCGGACGTCCTCCAGGGGGTTTCCCCGGCAGCCGATGACGTCGGCGTACTTCCCGGGCTCGAGGGTCCCCAGGTTCCCGTCCTGACGAAGGAGCATCGCCGCGTTCAAGGTCGCCGCCCGGATGCTGGCCGCCGGGCTCATCCCGGCCTCCTCGACCATGCGAACGCACTCATCGGCGTTGCCGCCGTGATGGTTGCCCGGGGTTCCGGCATCCGTTCCCATGGCGACGGGGACCCCCAGCCGGTGGGCGTCTCGGACCATCTGGATGTGAACACCCTGAGTGCGCTCCAAGCGATCGCGGATGTGCGCAGGCATGGCCTCCAGCAGCGCCGCGTCTCGCTCCGCCGACGGCGACGCGCAGAGGGTGGGGACCAGGAACGTTCCACGATCGGCCATCTCTCTGAGAACGGGCTCGTCGGCAAAGGTCCCGTGCTCGATGCTGCTCACCCCGGCCCGGACCGCGTTCTCGATCCCCTCACGGGCATGCGCGTGCGCCGCCACGTGCACGCCCTTTCCTTCGGCCGTCTCCACCAGCACACGGAGCTCATCCGGCGTGAACTGGGCCTCGCCGGCGTCTTCGTCCTCCGGCGAGAGCATCGCCCCGGTAGCCATCACCTTGATGAGGTCGGCGCCCCGATCGATCTGTTGCTTCACGGCGGCTCGCACGTCGTTCGAGCCCCGCACGACCTCGTACATGCCCGGGTAGTAACGGTCGGCGGGCGTGGGGACCGAGAGCAATCGGCCGGCCAGGAACATCCGCGGTCCGGATCGATGACCACCCTCGATCCGCGTACGCAGGTCCATCTCTATGTAGTTCCAGCCACCCACGTCGCGGACGGTGGTGACCCCTGCGAACAGGGTTCGCTCAGCTGCCCCTTCGGCGTACCGTGCAATCTCGCCGTCGTTTCTGGAAGCGTTCAGCGACGGGTCGGCTTCCTCAGACCGTGCGACCAGATGGACGTGGCAGTCGATGAGCCCCGGGAGCAGATACAGGCCAGCGGCGTGGATGACCTCATCCCCGCCGGCAGGCTTGCCGGCGGGAGGAGCCTCCGCGATCCGCTCGCCCTGGATCGCGACGTCGGCCCGCCGGAATGTCCCGGCCTCCATGTCGTACACCGAGCCGTCGAGGATCCACTTCATGAAGACGTCGGGAGGATACGTGAAGGGTCCTCGGCGAGGCCCTGCGACCTTAGATAGCAAACTTGCTATCATATGCCCACGATGAACGCCGACCGGGTGCTCTTGCAGGCGAGGAAGCGGGCAGGTCTCAGCCAGCGCGACCTAGCCGCCCGTGCCGGGATGCCTCAGTCGGCTATCGCCAGGATCGAGAAGGGCGTCGTCCTACCGAGGGTCGACACGCTCGATCGGCTACTCGCTGGATGCAACGAGGCTCTCGAGAGCCGGCCAAGGCTCGGCCGAGGGGTGGATCGGACCGCCATCCGACAGCTACTTCGCTTGACGCCCGGGGAGCGCGCTCGTCTGGCCGCCGCGGAAGCGGCGAACCTGGTGAGAGCTCTCGCAAGAAGGTGAGATGAGTCGCGAGGCGATCCGGCCCTTCGACCCCCTCAAAGCCCTTCGGAGCCTCGTCGAGCATCGCGTGCGGTTCGTCCTGATCGGTGGGTTCGGTGCACGCTTGCATGGATCCCCGACGGTAACCAACGAGCTCGATCTCTGCTACGCGAGAGAAGTGGACAATCTCGAGGCGCTTGCTGCGGCCCTCCTCGAGCTGGAGGCGCGTCTTCCGGGAGCGCCTCCAGACGCTCCCTTCCTGCTCGATGCCAAGACACTGAAGGCGGGAGACCGCTTCACGTTCACGACCAGCGCCGGAAGCCTGGACGTCCTCGGCACGCCATCGGGAGTGTCGGGATTCGACGAGCTTGATCGTGCAGCGACAGAGATGGATCTGGACGGACTCCGTGTTCGCGTCGCCTCGATCGACGACCTGATCCGGATGAAGCAAGCGGCCGCCCGCCCAAAGGACTTGATCGAGGTGGAGGTCTTGGGCGCGCTCCGCGAGGAGATCGACGCGGCAGGAGCGAGGGGGCGCCGCCGTCCACCGTAACGCCGCTGCGTGTCCGATGCCCTCTTTCAGGCGTTGGTATCGGCGCCCGGGTTGTCCTTGGATGGATCGGTGCTCGAATCCCGTCGACCGGTGCGCTTCCGGATCCCCTCACCAAGCGCTCCGAAGGTTGTGTCCAGGGCTTGCCCCAGCGAGCGCGTCGCGCGATTCAAGGTCTTCTTCGTCTCTGGATCGCGAAGCGCATTCCCCAGGCCAGTGAAGGCTTGGTCGAGCTGATCGACCGCTTTCCTGACAGCCTCGGTGGCCGTCTGGCGCTGGGCGGCTCCCGCCGACCTCGTGTCCTCGCCCAACTTGCGATAGTGCTCTCCGATGCGACGCCCGACGTCCGAGAAGTCCTTCCCGACTTCGTCCCAGGCCTTCCGGGTTTCTTTGTCGTCCTGTCCTGATGTCTCGCCCATCTGTGGCCCACCTCTCGGCGTTGACTCAGTCTCTCAAGATGTGGCTCCTCAACGAGCTTCAAGCGAACGGGTCGGCGTCCTCCAGGGCGTAGGCGACCGCTTGCTCCAGGGTCATGGCCTCTCCTTCGGCCCGGGCCCGGGCGATCTCCTCCTCCGAGAGCCCGTGTTCCGGCCGCTCGCGGAGCCCTCTTTCCTCCTCGACGAGCTCGGCGCCGGTCTCTGCCTTGAGGGCCTGAGCGGCAGCCGAAAGCCGGATAGCGCGCTCTGCGTTTCCGTTGGCAAGCGCCACATCGGCCAGCCCATCCACGTTGAACAGGATCCCGGTGAGGTCGCGGGCCTCCGCGAAGAGCCGGAGCGACTCTCGCCACGGCTCCTCCGCTTCCTTCCACCGTTCCAGGCGCGCCAGGGCGGCGCCTTTCATGAAGAGCGACCACCCCGTCAAGAAGTCTTCTTCCAGCTCCCGAGCCTCGGCCAGGCTCTGCGAGGTCCGCGCCACCGCTCGTTCGTAGTCATGTTGCCCGTATGCCAGGTTGCCGAGTCCCCAGTGGGTGTTCGCGATGCCGGCACGGTCGCCGAGTTGCTCGTAGAGGGCCATGGCACGGTCGAGGAGCGCTTTCAGCTGGTCGAAGCTGTGGCTCCACTTCCCCGGGTCGAACGAGAAGGCGTAGTTGTACAGCTCGTCGGCAAGCAGCTTCCGGTCGCCCAACCCCTCCGCGATCTCGACCGCCTCTCCATACCAGGCCATCGCTGCGGGGGGGTCCGACTGCCAGTACGCGATGCCTCCGGCCGCCTCGAGAGCCCGTGCTCGATCGGCTGGATGGTCGTGAGTGCCGGGCATCGCCAGGACCCGTTCGACCCACGCTCGCCCCTCCTGGAGGTGGCCGCGCATCTGCCAGAACCGCCACAGTGCGAAGGTCAACCGGAGCGCGATGGCCGCCTCACCGCCGGCGATGGCCCAATCGAGCGCCGCCCGCATGTTGTCGTGCTCGGGCTCCAGGCGGTCCAGCCAATACTTCCGCTCCCGCCGCATGTATGCCGGCGCCGCTCGCTGCGCCAAGCTCAGATAGGCGAGGGCGTGCCGGCGCCGGATGTCCACCTCTTCGCCACTCTCCCCGAGGCGCTCGATGGCGAATTCCCGGATCGTCTCGAGCATCCCGAATCTCGCCTCCGGGGCTCCACCCTCTTGGCGGACGATCAACAGGCTCTTCTCCGCAAGGGAGGACAAACCCTCGAGCAGGTCTATGCCCAGCTCCTCCGGCGGACCGCACACCGCCTCGGCTTGCTCGAGCGCCCAGCCGCCCATGAACACGGCGAGGCGGGCGAACCCCCGCTGCTCCGACGGCTCCAGGAGGTCGTAGCTCCACGCGATGGCCGTCCGGAGCGTGCGCTGCCTGTCGGGGACGTCGCGTGGACCGCCCGAGAGAAGTGCCAGCCGGTCGCTCATCCGGGCGAGCATGGCGTCAGGCGTGAGCAGGCGGATCCGGGCCGCGGCCAGCTCGATCGCCAGGGGAAGCCCGTCGAGCCGCGCGCAGATCTCCGCTACGGCCGGAGCGTTCTCGTTCGTTACCTCGAAGTCCGGCTTCACCCCGCGAGCCCTGTCGATGAACAGGGCAACGGCCTCGTACTGGGGGAGCGCGGCAGGATCGGGGAGATGCCGGGGGTCGGGGAGCCGGAGGGGAGGAACGGGAAACTCGCGCTCGCCGTACACCCTGAGCACGGCGCGGCTGGTCACGACGATCCGGATCATCGGCGCCTCCCGGAGCAGCTCCGTAACCACGTCCGCGGCAGGGATGACTTGCTCGAAGTTGTCCAGAACGAGCAACACCTCCCGCTTCCGGACGTGGTCGATGACCCGCTGCAGAGGACGACGACCGTCGCCCTGGACGTCCGACAGACCGAGCGCCTCCGCGATTCCGGTCGGCACGAGCCCGGGATCGGTGATGGTGGCGAGGGGGACGAACCACGCCCCGCCGGGGAAGCGACCCCGCACGGACGAAGCGAGTTGGACCGACAGGCGAGTCTTTCCGGTCCCACCCGGCCCTGTCAGGGTGAGCAGGCGGGTGTCGGCGAGCAGGTGCCCCGCCTCCTCGAGCTCCCGCTCACGGCCGATGAAGCTGGTGAGCTCGGTGGGCAGGTTGCCCGCCTCGCCCTCGACGCCCCGCAGGGGCGGGAACTCCGCCGCCAAGCCTTCCACGTTGAGCTGGAAGATGTGCTCCGGCCGTCTCAGGTCCTTCAGACGGTGCTCACCGAGGTCACGGAGGGTGGTGCCGGGCGGCAGGCCACCCACTATGAGGGAGCGCGCGGCGCCCGAAAGAAGGATCTGGCCCCCGTGTCCCGCCGCGGCGATTCGGGCCACCCGGTGGACGTCGAGCCCCACGTAATCGCCGTCCCGGAGGAACCCCTCGCCGGTGTGGATCCCCATGCGAACGCGAAGCTCACTCTCGGCCACCCGGCGCTGGATGTCGGCACCGGCCCGGACCGCAGCCGGGGCGGAGTCGAAGACCAGGAACAAGGCGTCTCCTTCGGTCCCGAACTCATGCCCGCCTTGCTGAGCCACGACCTCCCGAACGATTCGCCGGTGCCGATCCAGCACGTCGCCGTACGAGGACCCGAGTTCGTCGACCAGCCGCGTCGACCCCTCGATGTCGGTGAACAGAAACGTGACCGTCCCAATGGGCAGCTCCGGCATGTGGTCCTTACTGTACCGGCGAGGGAAAGCCCGCCACCAGATCTACTGGCTCAGGGACGAAGCGGCCTTGCGACGACGACCGTGAGACGCGCACCCAGGTGCATCAGCGTTCCCGCGGAAGGGACCTGGCTGAGAACGGTTCCTTCGCGTTGATCGGACTCGCGGCTGTTGATGATCAGCCGCCACCCGGCCTCGTGAGCCAGGGCCTCGACGTCTTCCTGAGTCGTTCCCCTGAGCTCTGGAATCGGTCGCTTGGCCCTGAGCTGTGCAATGAGACTGCTGATCTGGCCGGCCAACTCGGCGTTGTCCGCCTCCAAGCCCTCGACCTGCTGCTGGAGGAAGCCGGCCACAGCCTGCCACCCTCTCAGGTCCGATCGGACTCCTTCGAGCTCAGGCCGTAAGGAGCTGGCGTTGAAGGCGACCCCGCCGATGGCCAGACCGACGCCGAGAGCCACCAGGACCGCCCACGTGGGTCGACTGCCTCCGCGCACCCAGGCCGCCAGGCGACCCATTCGCCCTAGGCGCGTCTCGGGGGGGATCCAGGCGTACCGCGCAGCAGACGGTGTCTCTTTCATGGTTCTGATTCGACGCCGGCTGCTACCCATCGGTCGCGGCGAGGAAGGATCACGCCACCCATCCCGTAGATAGTAGCCACTGGATCTGTTGTTCGAGGCTGCCGCCGGGCTTGCTTCCGATGGCCGGCAGGCGAACCAGGAATTAGCACTCCTTGACCGAGAGTGCTAGCATTCTAGGCCGGGTAAGCGCGAACCTCAGCAACCCAAGCAAGGAGGAGGATCAATGCCAGCGAAGATCATCACGTTCCATGAGGACGCCCGCCGGGCCCTGGAGAGGGGGATGGACAAGCTCGCCAACGCCGTCCGGATCACCCTCGGGCCAAAGGGCCGAAACGTCGTCCTGGAGAAGAAGTGGGGCGCCCCTACGATCACCAACGACGGGGTGTCAATCGCCAAGGAGATCGAGCTCGAGGACCCCGAGGAGAAGATCGGGGCCGAGCTGGTCAAGGAAGTGGCGAAGAAGACCGACGACGTAGCCGGCGACGGCACCACGACCGCCACCGTCCTGGCCCAGGCAATGGTCAAGGAGGGCCTCCGCAACGTCGCGGCCGGCGCCAATCCCATGTCCCTGAAGAGGGGCATCGAGATCGGCGTCGACGCGGTGGTCGAAGCCATCAGGAACCAGGCCAAGGACATCGACACGCGCGACGACATCGCCCACGTCGCAGCCATCTCCGCGGCGGATGAGGACATCGGCGAGCAGATCGCCGAGGCCATGGACAAGGTCGGCAAGGACGGCGTGATCACCGTCGAGGAGTCGCAGACATTCGGCATGGAGCTCGACCTGGTCGAGGGGATGCGGTTCGACAAGGGCTACATCTCGCCCTACTTCATCACCGACCCCGAGCGGATGGAAGCGGTGCTCGAGGAACCCCAGATCCTGCTGGCGAACTCGAAGGTCTCGGCGGTGAAGGACCTCTTGCCGATCCTCGAGAAGGTCATGCAGACCGGCAAGCCCCTCGTGGTCATCTCCGAGGACGTGGAGGGCGAGGCACTGGCGACGCTGGTGGTCAACAAGATCCGGGGCACGTTCAAGTCCGTGGCCGTGAAGGCCCCCGGGTTCGGCGACCGGCGCAAGGCCATGCTTCAGGACATCGCCATCCTCACGGGTGGCCAGGTCGTCTCCGAAGAGGTTGGTCTGAAGCTCGAGAACGTGAGGCTCGACCTGCTCGGCACGGCTCGCAAGGTGGTCGTCACCAAGGACGACACCACGATCGTCGAGGGTGGCGGCAAGGAAGATGAGATCAAGGGCCGGATCAACCAGATCAAGGCCGAGATCGACAAGTCCGACTCGGATTACGACCGCGAGAAGCTCCAGGAGCGGCTGGCCAAGCTGGCCGGCGGGGTTGCCGTGATCAAGGTCGGTGCGGCCACCGAGGTCGAGCTCAAGGAGAAGAAGCACCGCATCGAGGACGCCGTCCAGACCGCCAAGGCCTCGGTCGAGGAGGGCATCGTCCCCGGGGGCGGGATCGCCTTGGTTCAGGCCCAGCAGGCGCTGGACAAGGTGGACCTCACCGGAGACGAGGCTACCGGCGCGAACATCGTCCGGAAGGCCCTCGAGGAGCCCCTCAAGCAGATCGCCACGAACGCCGGTATGGAAGGCGGCGTGGTGGTGGAGAAGATCCGCGCCGAGGGCAGCCCGACGTGGGGCTTCAACGCAGCCACCGGCGAGTACGTCGACATGTTCAAGGCCGGGATCGTCGACGCGGCCAAGGTCACGCGGTCGGCTCTTCAGAACGCGGCGTCCATCGCGGCGCTGTTCCTGACCACCGAGGCCCTGGTGGCGGAGAAGCCGGAGAAGGAGAAGATGCCGGCCATGCCGGGCGGCGGCGGGATGGACGAGTTCTAAGTCCAGTTCACCGGCACAAGCCCACTGAGGGAGCCCCAGCTGGGGCTCCCTCTCTCTTTTCGACCCAGCCGGCCGCGATGGCCTTCACAGCTCAGCGAACAGGTACCGGTGCCAGAGCGAGTCGGCTAGGCGGCGGGCGTCCCGCTTGATCCCGTGCCGCGCGAAGTACCCGCAGAGATGCTGCAGATCTCGCTCCAGCAGGACGTGCGCGTTGCGGTTGGTCCGTGCGTCAACCGCCTGGGGCAAATCGATGATCACCGGCCGCCCTTCCCACACCAGCACGTTGTACGGGGACAGGTCGCCATGGACCAGGTGGAGGGCAAGCATGACCTCCACGTTCTCGATGAGGCGATCGAACATCTCCCGCGCCTGGTCGGGCTCCAGCCGCACATCCTTGAGCTGAGGCGCAGGAACGTATTCGTCGCCGATGTACTCCATCAGGATCCCCCAGGCGCCCAGGCGCGCCGGCCTCGGGACGTCGATCCCCGCGCCGTGGAGCAGCTCCAGGTGCTCATGCTCCCGTGCCATCCACATTGCCTGCTCGACCTGCCGGCCGAAGCCGGTCTTCTTCAGCACCGCCCGGCGGATCTGCCCGTTCAGGATGACCCGGCCGTGGGTGTACATCGAATCGTCCTGGAATCTTCGAACGGCCCGAGGCCGATAGGCCTTGAGCACCAACAGGTCGGGACCCTTGTCCGGATTCCCCCGGCAGAGGAACACGGACGCCTCCTTGCCGCTCTTCAGCTGCCGTACGATCCCGGTGATCAGCCCCTCGGCGAAGAACTCGTCGAACCAGGCCTCGCCGGCGGTGTCCTGGTCTTCGTCAATTGCTTCTTCGATGGCCGGCCGATGGGCTCCCGCTCGCCCGGTGCGGCCACGGCGACGGGCAGGCTTCGACCACGGCTCGTCGTCCAGCCAGTCCTCGTACAGATCGTCGTCGTACACGTCGTCCTCCACGGATGCCTTTGGCAAACGAAACGGCGCCGTCCCGCGGACGGCGCCGAGAGGAAGCGACGCGGAGGTCGACTAGGTGGCGGCCACCGAGGGACGAATGCTGCAGACTTCCACCAGTTCAAAGGTCATGCGCTCATCCCTCCCTTCGATGTCCGCGGTCAAGTGAAGCTCGCGACAGTATAGCCAGCACGGGTCGATTTGCTAGGGTCGATCCGGACAGGAGGAGGGAACTGGATGGAATATGAGTTCGAGATCAAACAGATCGAGGAGCAGCGCGTGGTGGCCATTCGAGCCGAGACGAAGCCCGAGAGCCTCGGTTCGCTGATGGGGGAGCTGTTCCCCCAGGTGAACGCCTACCTCGAGGAGATCGGCGTCCAGCTGGCCGGCCCCGGCTTCGCCCGGTACTTCGAGTACCGCCCCGACTTCGTCGACATGCAGGCAGGCTTGCCTGTCTCCCTGCCCGTGACCGGTCGTGACCGCATCAAACCGGACGAGCTCCCCGGCGGCCAGGTGGCCGTGACCTGGCACGTCGGTCCCTACGACACCATCTCGCAGGCCCTCAACGCACTGCACGAGTGGATCCACGAGTCGGGAAGGGAAGAGGGCAGCGCTCCATGGGAGGTCTACTGGACGCGTCCCCAGGTGGAACCATACCCTTCCAAGTGGAGAACGGAGATCTGCTGGCCGGTTAAGTAAGCCTCAGGCAGTCGGACTAGGCGCCGGGACGGCCGGCACCCACGTACACGCCCCACCAGTAGTCCGTGATGACGTCCACCCCCACCTCTTTGCCCTGGCCGCGAGCGTGGATCATCTTGTTCCCGCCGACGTACATGGACACGTGGTGGATGGGCCGGTAGAAGAACAACAGGTCGCCGGGCCTCAAGTTGCCGCGGGACACGCGCGGCGTCGCCGCGTACTGCGCCGCCGAGGAATGAGGGAGGTTAACCCCTCCGTGGCGCCATGCCCACATCGTGAGCCCCGAGCAGTCGAAGCCTTCCTCAGGGTCGTCGCCGCCCCACCTGTACTTGACCCCGATCACCGAGTACGCGGCGGACACCGCGGCGGCGGCCCCCGGTCCGGGTCGGGGGTCGGGGTCGGGCTTCGGTTTCGGTTCCGGCTGCGGCTTGGGCGCTGGATCGTCCGACCCGCCGCCTGGGGGAGTGTCCGATCTGCTCGACGATTCTCTCCGAGCCTCGGCCCGGGCTCGAGCGGCTCGCTCCGCCCTGGCCAGCTCCTCCTCGAGCTGATCGACCAGCCTTTCCTGCTCGGCGATGCCCATCTCGATGGAGGTTTTGCGCTCGTCGAGGGTTCGCAGCAGCGAGGTCCGCTCACGGGCCACCTGGGCGAATCGCAGCGCGGCTCGGCGGGCATCTTGCCTCCTGACTTCCGCCTGGGCGATCGCGTCGGCGTCCTGCTCCGCGACCCGATTCAGGAACTCCAGCCTGTAGGTGAACTCGCTCAGTGATCCCGAGCCGAGCAGAGCGTCGAACTCCGAGCCGGCGCTCCGATAGGCCTGAGCGGCCCGCGCCGACAGGTAGACCCTGGCCCGCTCGGCCTCAGCCCGTGCGCGCGAGGCTTCACGGTGGGAGGCCCGCAACCTCTCCTCCGTCCGGTCCAGCGCCAGCCTGGTCTGGTTGTACCGCTCCACCAGGAGAGACACCTCTTCGTTCAGGGAATCGAGGCGGGCCTTGGCCGACCGCAGGTCCTCGGCCGAAGGAGCGGCCGAGGAAAGGGGGGTAGATCCGACCGAGAGCGAGATCATGAGCATCACCGCTCCGACCAGCCGCACCGTGGATCGGCGAGCTCTTCCGTGTGTGCTCGGCATGACAGCTCCTTAACGGGGACGGCCGGCGCCCACGTACACGCTCCACCAGTAGGAGGTGATCCTGTCCACGCGGACCACGCTCCCGGAACGGCGAGCGTGGATCATCTTGTTGCCCCCCACGTACATGGCGACGTGCGAGATCGGCCGGTAGAAGAAGAGCAGATCACCGGGCCGCAGATTGGCGCGGGACACGCGCCGCGTGGCCGTGTACTGGGCGGCCGATGAATGGGGGAGATCGACCCCTCCATGCCGCCATGACCACATGGTCAGGCCGGAGCAGTCGAACCCCTCCTTCGGATGGTCGCCCCCCCACTTGTACTTGACGCCGATCGCCGAATATGCGGCGGCCACGGCGGCCTTGGCTCCACGCCTCGGTCGAGGTTCGGACCTTTCCGGGTAGGGATACCGGTCGGGCGGAGAATATGCGAGAGAGGCGGGAGCCGAGGCGACGAACATGCCGATCACGAGCAACGCGGCCCCGATCAGCCGCGCCGTCGACCTGCGGGCGCTCCTTTGCAATCTCTGCATAACAAATGGGCTGCGGTAGCAGCCCGCAGGAAGGCTATTCGGGGAGGAGGAACCTGTCAAACTCCTGAGACGGCCATGGCGAAGAAACGGATCCTGTTCATCGACAACCGTCCGGAGCATCTTCGGCAGCCTGTGCTGCGGCTCCAGCTCGCCGGCTACGAGGTCGACGAGGCGGCCAGCGGAGCATCGGGCCTGGCGGCGCTACTGTCCAAGCGGTACGACCTCCTGATCCTGGACGCTCAGCTACCGGACGAGGACGGATGGGACGTGCTCAAGAAGGTGCGGGGGAGCCCCAAGCTGTCGGATCTGAAGGTGATCGTGTTCATGGCCGGATCCGGGGAGACGGGCAAGCTCGTCCTGGTACCCGTCGATGCGGAGCTGCGGCGTCCGTTCAGTCTCGGGGCGATGCTGGAGGCCGTGCACAAGGTGATCGGGAAGCCGTAGGCTCACGGGGCGATCGCGTACTCGCCGGCGGTGGCGCCGCTGGATGTGACGTCGGCCCCGGGCGCGTACTGCTCGGGACCGGAGTTCTTGTTGGTCAGTCGGCGTCCCCATACGAAGTGCTCCCGATACCAGCCGTCTCCGACCCACTGGAGCTGCGGTCCGCCGCCGGTGGAGTGCACCATCCAGTTGTTGCCGAGATAGATCCCCATGTGGCTGACGTCTTCCCATCTGTCGCCTCCGTTGGAGGCGAAGAACATGAGATTCCCGATGTCGAGCTCTTCGTACGAGCGCTGATAGTTCGTGGCTTTGGCCATGTAGCGGCTGACTCTCTCCCGGAGGGACCACCCCGGATAGTTCCGGAACTGGGCGCTGTCGTAGCCGCTCTCGCTCCTCTTCAACACCCACCAGGCGAAGCCCGAGCAGTCGAATCCGCCCTGAGGCTGGAACCCGCAGCAATAGCCGGGTGGCGACTTCCGGTGCCACTCGCCGGCGAAGATGTACGGGTATCCCACCTGGTTCAGTGAGTACTGCGTCAGTCGTCGCTTGTACCTGTGCACGTTCGCAGGAAGGGTCACGTCGTTGAAGATGCTGGCGGCCTCGAGCCGATGTGATGGCATGGTCGTCGCCTTCCACAGGGAGTAGGCCACCTCGTCGCGGGCAATCCGGGTGTCCCGCTGGAGGTCCTGGCGCTCGTCGTCGTGGTCGTAGTGGAGGTCGAGCCAGCGAGCGAGCTGCATGTGCGGGAATCGCCGGTCCACCACGTAGGGGGTGCCATCTTCCTGGCGGATGTTGGCCAGTCCCGCGACCGGATCGGCCAGCCCCAGGGCCAGGACGATGGCCTGATCGAAGGAGTCGACTCGCACCGGGCGCCCGCCGTTCCAGTTGCCGTTCTGATAGGTGTTCATCCACCCGAGCTTCACGGCTACGTTCGCGAAAGGGTAGAACGGGTCGTCGGCGGGGAGGTCGGGAAACGTGATCGAAGGATCGGCCGGCTCGGTCGGCGCGTACACGGTCACCAAGGTCCGGGCCAGGAAGCTCCGGGTCTCCCTGGCGTCCGGCCGGAACGAGTCCGGGCCATAGTCCTGCATCCAGGTGTTCTCAGATGCGACGTACTGGATGGCTTCATAAGCCCAGTGGCCGCGGGGGACATCGCTGAAGGCAAATGCTTGCTGTGCTGGCAAGAACAGAAGGGCGGCCACAAGCGAAAGGGGAAGCAAGATGCGTGGAGGGAGCGGCCGCATGACTCTTCTATCGTCGCGGTGCCCGGGGCCCTTGAGCAC
Source organism: Actinomycetota bacterium (assembly GCA_050692195.1). Taxonomy (GTDB): domain Bacteria; phylum Actinomycetota; class UBA4738; order UBA4738; family UBA4738; genus JBOGVA01. Next base: position 62,122 of record JBOGVA010000056.1, read on the forward strand.
TGCGACACTTTACACTCGGGCTCGTGCCCGAACTTCCCGAGGTCCAGGCGCTGGCAGAACGGATCCACGCCAGCCTGGCCGGTGCACGGTTCCTGCGGGCGGAGCCTCTCTCCTTCTCTGCCCTCAAGACGGTGACGCCTCCGCCGGAGATCCTGCAGGGGAAGCGGCTGGACGAGGTCGGCCGGCGGGGGAAGTACCTGGTGTTCACATTCGGGAGCGTGCGCCTGCTGGTGCACCTGTCTCAGGGTGGGCGGGTCGCGTTCCAGCCGACCGACGCCACGTCCCGTCCCAGGGGGGGCGTGGTCCGCCTTCGGTTCGATCGTGACCCGTCCCTCCTCTTCCGAGAGTTCGGCACGGAGCGGAAGGCCGGGTGGTGGATCCTCGCCCCCGGGGACGAAGGGCCTCTTGCCAAGCTCGGGCCGGAGCCCTTCTCGGATGAGTTCCGCACCCTCGTGTTGACCGGAACCGACTCCGGTCGGCTCCACGCGATGTTGCGCGACCAGCGCCAGGTGGCCGGGATCGGGCGCGGCTATGCGGACGACATCCTCCATCGAGCCCGGCTGTCGCCGTACCGGTCGCCGGCGTCGCTGGACGTGGAGGAGCGCGAGCGGCTGCTCGGAGCGGTTCACGAGATCCTCACGGAGGCCACGAACGCCGAGCGCCGTCGATCCGATGGATTGCCGGCCAAGCTCGGTGATCACTTCGCCGTCCACGGGCGATTCGGCACCCCGTGTCCCGTGTGCGGGTCAGACCTCCGGCGCGTGTACTACCAATCCCATGAGGTGACGTACTGTCCCAGCTGCCAGACGGGAGGACGGGTACTGGCCGATCGCCGCCTCTCCCGGTTGGTCAAATAGGAGCGGTCGGATGTTCGCCTGGCGCTTCCTGGATGGGAACGGCGAGGAAGTGGGAACCTCGGAGCGCTTTCCCGACAGAGAGCGTGCCGAGGCCTGGATGGGCGAGGCCTGGTCCGGCCTGCTCGAGCGGGGGATCGAGGAGGTCATCCTGGTCGATGAGGATCGGGGTCACATCTTCCGCATGGGTCTCGAAGAAGAAGGGGCCTAGTCCGAGGCCGGCTGGCCGGGGCTCAGAGGTACTGCCCGGACTGGGGATCGATCCGGTCGGAGGCCACTGCCTGCACGTCGCGCTCTCGAAGCAGCAGGAAGATCTCTCCGCGGACGTCCACCTCCAGACCGCTCTGCGGGATGAACAAGACCTGATCGCCGATCCTCACGTTCCTGGTGTCCGGTCCTACCAGGATCACCTCTGACCAAACGCATCGCTTGACGGGAGGCGTCGCCGTGGCGGGGATGACCAGGCCCCCCTTCGACCTTCGCTCTGAGTCGTCGGGCACGCGAACGAGGAGCCTGTCGGCCGTGAGCCGGATCTTGTCTCCCGGATCCAGGCCGTGGCTCGGATGCTTCACGGATCGAAGCTTGGGTCGCTGGGTCATCGCCCTCGATTGTAGGGTCTCTTCGCCCCTGGCCGAGCCTCTTATCATGCACGCCGTGGCGACGGCCCGGGAAGTCCTGCGCGAGGCTGAGCGGAAGTTGAAGGCCTCCCCCGCAATCGAGCACCCCCACGCGGGAAAGGAGCGCTACGACGCCGAGCAGCTGCTCGCGGTCGTCCTCGGCCGCGAGCCGGATGGGGAAGAAGAGGTCGTCGGGCCCGCCCTCACCCGGTTTCGCAGAATGATCGCCCGCAGGGAATCCGGTGTGCCCCTGGCTTACCTCACGGGTCGGACCACGTTCCTCGAGCTCACGTTGGAGGTGCGGCCGGGAGCATTCATTCCCCGAGAGTCGAGCGAGTTCCTGGCGGAACAGGCCATCCGACGTCTACGGGGACGTCGCAGGCCCGTACACCTCGACCTGGCGACCGGGATGGGGCCGGTGGCACTGGCGGTCGCGAGCGCCCTCCCCCGAGCGAAGGTCTTGGGCGTCGACGTGGCCGGCCGTCCGGTGGAGCTGGCCCGTCACAACGCGGTGCGGCTGAGAATCCGGAACGTGACCTTTCGCCGGGGCGATCTGTTCGACCCGGTGCCGCGCCGCCTGAAAGGATTGGTGGACGTGATCACCCTGCATCCACCCTACGTGGGGCGCCGGGAGATGAAGGAGCTGCCCGACGAGATTCGAGGGTTCGAGCCGGAGGAGTCCCTGACCGACCGCTCCCCCAGGGGCCTGGGGCTCCTGGGAAGGGCCGCGAACGAGGCACCGGAATGGCTTCGCTCTGGCGGATGGCTGCTGGTCGAGGTCAGCCCGGATCGGTCCCGGGCAGTGGCGCAGGTGTTGAGGCAAACGGGCTTTCGAGGCGTGAGGAGCACGAAGGGCGGAGTCGAGGTGAGCCGGGTCGTGGTGGGCCGGATCTGAGCGCTCCCTCAGTCGGTAGCATGGCCGGGTGGTGCCGCAGCGAACACCCGCTCCGAAGCCTGGGAGGCCCCGTGACCCCGACGCGCCTCCCAAGCCCGAACGCCCCCGAGACGAGCTCGGACGCCCCCTCCCGCGGGACGCGGAGAACAAGCTCCGCATGGAGGATTATGACTCCCTGACGGTGTCGGAAAACCATAGGCTCGGGATCGAACACTTCAACGCCGGGAACTTCTTTCCCGCGCACGAGGCCTGGGAGACCTGCTGGAAGCAGGCGAAATCCACGGGAGATGCCGAGTTCTTCAAGGGGCTGTCGCAGCTCGGCGCCGGATACGTGCACCTGCTGAGGCACAACTCCCACGGGGCACACACGCTCCTTCGACGAGGAGCGGGCAGGATGGAGCGGTACGGCGAGGAGCACTATGGGGTAGAAGCGCGGGCGCTGGCGCGTTCGGCGCTGGCTCATGCAAAGGCCATCGAGCGAGCTGAGCAGGCCGGTGACCCCCCGCCGCGCATCCGGTTCCCGAGGATCACCCTCCATCACCCGTAGGCTTGACCTTGACGGCGCTCAGTCGTCTTCGTCTTTGCCGGGCCCGGAGTTGTCGTCTGATTTGTCGTCCTCGTCGTCGTGGTCCCGGTTGCGAGACCCGGAGCTGTCGTCCGAGTCGTCGTCGTTCCCGGTCCCCGGGCCTGAGTTGTCGTTGTCCCGGTTGCCGGGGCCGGAGTCATCCGACCGCCCGGATTCGTCGTCGTTCGGGAGGCCGGTACAGCGCGGGTCGTTGGCGTGCTCGGCCTCGTCGCACGGACCGCTGATGTCCACCCGCAGGCCGTCGTTGCGGTCCCCAGCCGCCGGCACGGCGACTCCGGCGCAACGCGGGTCGTTTGCGTGCTCGGCCTCGTCGCACGGACCGCTGATGTCCACCACGCCCGGCGAGTCGTTGCTCCCGGCGGCCGTAGCCAGGATGTTCGCCCCCGTTCCGAGCATCAGGATCGCGGCGGTCGCGATCAGCACCTGCTTCCAGATCTTCATTGCTTCCTCCCTTTCGCGTCCGGCTGCTGGGCTTACACCTCGACGATAGGAGAGGTGGAGCAAGGAGCTTTTCAGTGTCCGATGAGGCGGTGGTGAGGGGTCGGTTAGGAAGTGATCAAGGGGTCGGGGTCGTCGCGGAGGCGGAGCTTGGCTCGCTAGTCGTCGCCTCCGCCGGGTCCGCTGTTGTCATCGGAGTCGTCGTCTCTGTTGCCGGGCCCGGAGTTGTCGTCCGACTCATCGTCGTCGTCGTTTCCGGGGCCAGAGTTATCCGAGCGTCCCGAGTTGTCGTCGTCATCGTCCGTCCTGCGGCGGTCGTTGGCCGATTCGTCTTCTTTGTCGGATGGTCCTCGATTGTCGTCAGAGGAACCGCGCGAGTCATCAGTTTCGAACACGACGTCGTGGGAGTCGGGGATGACCGAGGCGATCCCGATGGAGCTCGAAGAGATCGCGCCCGCCGCGAGGGCGACAGTCACCGGCAGCACGATAGCGCCGATGCCCATCAAAGCGGCCTTGATCCGTCTCATGAGTTGAAGGTACCAGCCACTCGGTCAGTCAAGGCAGCACGTGGCTCAACTGTCCCCAAGCAGGAGGTTAAGAAAGGGTAGGCGCCCTGGGGAAGGTTGCCTCCACCGATGTTCCCTGCCCATTCGCCAGCCGGATCTCCCCATCCCATCGCCGGACGAGCTCCGCCGCCACTGCCAGGCCCAGGCCCGTTCCGGGCCCCGCTCGGCGGCCGGTGGATCCCCTGTAGAAGCGCTCGAAGATGCGATGCCGGTCTTCGCGAGGGACGCCCGGGCCCGTGTCGGAGACGACCAGGGTGGGGCGGCCCGAGTCGGCCCTGGTCTCAACCGTGATATCGGTTCCATCCGGGCAATACCGGATGCTGTTCTCGATGAGGTTGTCCAGAACGTGTCCGAGGTCCTCGGCGTTTCCCCAGATCATGCACGGTCCGTCGACCCGCTGGAGTATGCGCTTGCCGGCTTGCGCAGCCGGTCCGCGCCAGCGGTCGACGGCGGCCCGGGCCACCTCGACCAGATCGACCCGACCCCCGGTGGACTCGACGGAGGATGCCCTGGCCAGCTCGAGCAGGTCTTCGACCAGCTCGCCCAGGCGGTTCACCTCTACCTGCGCCTTTCGGGCCTGAGCGCCGGCGGACCCTCCTTCCCCCTCGATGGCCTCCAGGCGGAGCTTGATGCCGGTCAGTGGCGTGCGGAGCTGATGGGAGGCATTCGCCAGGAAGTCGCGCTGGGCGGTGATGTTCGCGGCGAGGGCCCCGGCCATCCGATTGAACGACCGGGCCAGGGTAGCCACTTCCTTCGGTCCTTCTTCCGGCGCGCGAGTCTCCAGGTCGCCCTTCCCCAGCCGCCTCGCGGCTTCCTCCAGCCGTCGCACGGGTCGCGCCAGCGAGGTGGCCAGCACCCACGCCAAGGCCAGGCCGACGGCGATCACTCCGAGCCCGATGAGGGCCAGGCCCAGCCATCGGCGCTGGACGCCCGCGGTGATCTCGTCCTGGGGAAGGGAGAAGCGCACGGCGCCCACCACCGCTCCGTTGTCCACCACAGGGACCGCGACCATGAGCAGGTCGTCGCCTACCGTGTCGCTGAAGCGGCCCCGGATGTTGATCTGGCCCCCCAGCGCCACCGCGAATTCCGGTCGCTCCGAGGTGGCGAACGGGCCGCCCCTCTCGGCCGAACCGGAGCTGTCCGAGATCAGCAACCCCTCCGCGTCGACCACGACGATGCGACTGCCTTGGGTTCTCCCGGCGAGATCCGTGATGCGAGCATCGATCGCCCCGACCGCCGCCGTCTCGCCGGTCGCCACGTCCTGCTGGGCTTCCGCCACGTCGTCGGAGATGCGGGAGGCCAGGAGTGCGGCGCTGCCCAGCGTCTTCACCTGGAACTCGGTGGCAGCGCGCTGCGAAATGGTTCGAGCGAGAGGGACCTCGAGGGCAATGACCACGACGGCCAGCAGGTATGCCGCGGCCAGCACGACCCTGGTTCGCAGACTCACCCCGCCAGCTCCTCGGCCGAGGCGAACCGGAATCCCACCCCCCTCACCGTGTGGATGTACCGCGGCGAGGCAGGGTCGTCCTCGAGCTTCTTGCGCAGCGAGCTCACGTGGACGTCAAGGGTCTTCGTCGATCCGTACCAGTTCGGGTCCCACACCTCGTCCATGAGCTCTGTCCGCCGCACGACCTTGCCGGCTTCCTCCATCAACCGGCGCAGCAGCTCGAACTCTTTGAGGGTGAGCTGGAGTGGCCGGCCCCCTCTGGTCACCTCACGCGTGTCGAGGCTCATCCGTATGTCTCCCATCTCGAGCGACGACGCGCCGGTCGGGGCGGGCTCCGCGGTGCGACGAAGGACCGCCCGGATGCGAGCGATCAGCTCGGCTCCGCTGAAAGGCTTGGCCACGTAGTCGTCGGCCCCCAGCTCCAGGCCGATCACCCGGTCCATCTCCTCCCCCCTGGCGGTGAGCATCACGACGGGGGTCCGCGATGAGCGTCGAATCTGTCGAAGAACGTCTCTGCCGTCTCCGTCGGGGAGCATGATGTCCAGCAGGATCAGATCCGGAGGCCGGGTGCGAAAGGCCTCCAAGCCCGATTCGGCGGTGGCGGCGACGACCGCCGAGAAGCCCTCTCGCTCCAGGGCGGCAGCGAGCGGCTCCGAGATGGACTCCTCGTCCTCGATCAGAAGGATGCGTCGTCTGGGCATCGCGATGGGCGCCTGAACACTTTACCCATCAGCCAACGACTCGGTACGCCTCCACCGGCTCCACGCGCCCCTTTACCTGTTTCGGCCCCACCGACTCCGCCGCCATCCCGGGAGCGGCGGTGACTGTCGCCGCGGTGGCCAGGACCTCCCCGGCCCCGGCCTCGGACTGCAGTCGCTGGGCCAGGTTCACCGCGTCCCCGACCACCGTGTACTCGAGCCGCCCTCCCCCTCCGACGGTGCCCGCGATGACGGTGCCCGTGTTCACGCCGACGCCCATCTTCAGAGCTGGGACCCCCTCGGTTGCCGTCTCGTTGTTCAGCTCCCGCTGGCGTGCCTGCATGGCCAGCGCGCAGCGCAGCGCTCGCTCGGCGTGATCGGGAATCGGATCGGGAGCCCCGAACACTGCCATGACCCCGTCGCCTGAGAACTTGTCGATCGTCCCTCCGTGTTCCAGAACCACCTCAGCCATCGCCGACAGGTGTCGGGCGAGGATGTCGGCAACCTCCCGGGCGGGGAGCTGCTCGGCGATGGTCGAGAAGCCGCGAATGTCCGAGAAGAGGATGGTCGCCTCCACCTCCACCTGGGCACCCGCGGCCGACGGCGCGGCCGCCAGCCGGTCTGCGAACTGGGAGGGGACGAATGAGCGGAGAGCCCGGGCGGACGTGGCCGCGGCATGGAGCCGCTTGATCTCATCCACGGCCGTGCTGGCCCCCCGGCCGGCCTCGACCGAGAGACGTTGGAAGAGGCTCGTCACCTTCCTGTCGATGGCCTCCTGGCTGGTATGGAGCGCCTCGGCCATCTCCACGTAGCCATACCCCTGGGCCATGAGGTCCAGGATGGCGCGGTCCTCCTCCGAACCCTGCTTCCGGTCGGAGAGGCGGGCGGCGATCGTGGGGTCGATCGACGACCCACCCGCGGCCACCTCCCGGATCGCCCGGGCCAGCTCGTCTCCCTGGCCCAGCCGATCCTTGAGCAGGTACGCCAGGCCACTGTCGCCTCCTCCCAGCAGAGCCAGCGCATATGCCTCGTCGTCGTGCGCGGAGAGAACGACCACGCCTGTGCCGGGGTGCCGCCGGCGGATCTCATGGGCGGCCTCGATCCCCTCGAGCTGGAAGTTGGGAGGCATCTTGATGTCTGTGACCACGACGTCCGGCCGGTGCTCCCCGGCGGCGGCCAGGAGCGTAGGCGCATCCTCGGCCACGCCCACCACCTCGATGCCCTCGCTGGCGCCGAGGAGGGCCCGCACGCCCTCTCGAACCAGCACGTTGTCGTCTCCTAGGACAACCCGGATCGTCACCGCTCTTCCTTCGAACTTCGCCGCGGCCGCCTGTATACCATCCTGATGTGCCGCTACGCGTCGTCTTTGCCGAGGACAACTACCTGGTCCGCGAAGGCACCGCCGCGCTGCTGGCAGGCGTCGAGGAGCTGGACCTGGTAGCCACCGTCTCCGACCGCGACGCCTTGCTCGGGGCGGTCGAGGAATACCTCCCCGACGCAGTCCTCACGGACATCCGCATGCCGCCCACCCACACCACCGAAGGCATCGAAGCGGCGCGGAAGATCCGCTCGGATCATCCCCACATCGGAGTGGTGGTCCTGTCTCAGTACTCGGAGGAGGACTACGCCTACGAGCTCCTGAAGGACGGCGCGGCGGGCCTCGGCTACCTGCTGAAGGAACGGATCGCCGATGTCGACGAGCTGGTCCGGGCGATCCGCGAGGTCGCCCGGGGCGGCTCCGTCCTGGACCCGAAGGTCGTGGAGGGCCTGGTCGCCCGACAGGACCGGCTGGCTCACTCGCCCCTCGCCCAGTTGACCGAGCGGGAACGCGAGGTCTTGGGGCAAATGGCCCAGGGGAAGAACAACGCAGCTATCGCCAGGGCGCTGTTCCTCACCGAGCGAGCGATCGAGAAGCACATCAACTCGCTCTTCCACAAGCTCGGCTTGACCGAGGAGGCGGAGGCCCATCGCCGGGTGATGGCCGTCCTGGCCTTCCTCCGTGAGGGAGGCCTCCCCGCGTCCGGCTGAGGGAAAACACGGCTCACGCAGGGGTGGGCACCCGCTCCTCGGGACGCGAAGCCTCGGCCTCGAGAGAAAACTTGGGGAGGGCGCGGTCCAACCATCCGGGAAGCCACCAATTCCACTTCCCCATCAGCCGCATGGTCGCCGGAACCAGCACGATTCGAATGATCGTTGCGTCGAGGAGGACGGCGGCCGCCAGGCCGAAACCGATCTGCTTGATGGGCAGCAGGCTGGCGAAGGCGAACGCCCCGAACACCGTGACCATGATGGCCGCAGCGCTGGTGATGATCCGGGCAGTGTGCTCGAGTCCCCACCCCACTGCCTCCGCGTTGTCACCGGTCCTCAGGTACTCCTCCCGGATGCGAGCCAGCAGGAACACCTCGTAGTCCATGGACAGCCCGAACAGGATGCAGAACAGGAACAGCGGGATGAACGAGTCGACGATCCCGTTCGACTGGAACCCCAGGAGGCCCTCGAAGTGCCCGTCCTGGAAGATGAAAACGAGCAGCCCGTAGGCAGCGAGCACGGAGGCGGTGTTCATGGCGATCGCTTTCAGGGGGAGCAGGAGGCTTCGCAGGAAGACCAGGAGCATCAGGAACGAGAGGACCAGCACCAGGGCCACCACCGGCACGAGCTTGTCCTGCATCTCGTTGTTGATGTCCACGTTCAGCCCCGGGTCCCCGCCGACGGCGGCTGCGGCCCCCCCAGGCAGGATCGCCGGCAGCACCCGGCGCAAGCGCTCGACGAACGCATCCGATTCCTCCGACAGCGCCCCGTGCCTGGTGATCACCGACACCAACGTCTTCGTCCCGTCCGGAGCCAGCATCGGCCCGACGAATTGGGCGGCCTCCGGTGAGGAGAG
>JBOGVA010000057.1:0-3149 GCA_050692195.1 Actinomycetota bacterium
GTACCTGGAAGGGTGCCGGGGCTGCCCGCCTCTACCGCAAGACCACGAGGTTGAAGAGCGCCGCCCGGGCCGTGCCCAAGCGGCTGGTTCCCCACAGCTTCACCGTGTACACACCCGGCTGAAGGTAGTCATCCATTCCCGACAGACCATCCCATCGCAGGAGGAACCTGGTCCCCCTGGCCCGATGGGACCACACCGGGCTACCCGACTGATCCAGGACCTGGAGCCGCCACTTGAGGCGCTGCGAGGCATTGGCTCTCCAGGTGACCGAGCCATGCCGTGGGATCAGCGGCGAACCCGACTGGCGAGGCTGGAAGATCTTCGGGAGACCCATCCCGTAGGAGACGTCGCGGATGGATCCGAGCCATCGATACAGCCGTTCGCCGGGACACGAGGTCGATCCGGCGTCGCGATGGCCCGAGATCGCATGGAACCACACCCACTTTCCTTCCCGATACCTGTCGTTTCCCCGCGACTGCATCCATGCACCCCCGATCGGCGAGACGTGGGCCACGTCGAGCCGCCATGCCAGGAGCCGTTCGAAGGCAACGATGGTTGCCGAGCTCGGCGGTGTCACCCGGTGGTCCCCGAGCGCCGCCACCGCAACGCTTCCCGTGTTGAACCCCCTCGTCGCCCCCGGGATCACCGGACGGTCGATCCCTCCGAATCTCCCCTCGAACACCCGTCCGAATCTGTCGATCAGGAAGTTGTAGGCGATGTCGCACCACCCCAGGGTCTGGGTGTGGTACCAGTAGATGGCCCGGATCAGATCGTCGGACTGGCTCTTCGAGTAGTTGTTCGAGTTGGCGGTATGGTGGACGAAGGCCATCTTGGCCTCTCGGGCATAGAAGGGATCGCAGTTCCGAAGGCTCTCATCCGCTCCCCACCGGGCGCGGCTGATGATGCCGGGCTGCGACGTCATCGCCTCAGCCGGGGCAGGTCCCCAGAAGCCGGGAAGCGCCGAACCGCCCTCTGAAGTGGGCGCAGGCCGGTCTCCCAACGCCGTCCCCGAGGTGTTCACGAAGACCGCGCGCATCCTCGAGATGGCCGCCTTGGGCGGCAGCTTCAGGGCCACCCTGGCGCAGCGGGCGGCCCCGACCCAGACCATCTCCGTGGCTCGAATGTCAGGCCTGTGGTCCGGCGATCCGACATCCGGACCATCGGCGTCCTCCAGGGAGGTGGCACGCCCTTCGCGAGCGATCCGACCAAGCTCGCGGAGCCCGGGCGCCACCCGGACGCTCCCCGAGACCGTACCGGCCCCACGCTGGTCCCACACGAGCCCGAACGCCGTGAACTGGATCGGCGCACAGAGGACGGCAGGAGCCAGCCGGACGCTCCGGCGAAGGCGGACGCCGTCCTCCAGCACCCGGAACGAATCGCTCCGCGCCTTCGACAGGAGAGCTGCCAGGCGGATCGGCACCCTCCGGGCCACGGTAACCGGGGCGCTTTCAGGGGCGGTGCCGGCCCGGATCGGTGGGGGAAGCCAGGAGAGGAGCGTCAGCCCCATCACCAGGGCGCCCCCGACCGCGAGGCCCCGGGGCCGGCCGAGCAACCACGAGCTGCGGAATCTATGTGTCATGTCACCCATCGCCGATCGTCAACGCCTGCTGGGAGATCGCCGGGGGGTCGGGCCCTCCCCGAAGTATCGGCGCGGGCCCGGACGGGGCTTGAGGGGTCAGTCTACTTCGGGCTGCCCTCCGGTCCCAGCCGGATCGACCCCCGACGCCAGTTCCTCCACGACCTGCTCCTCCAGCCAGCCGAGGTAGAAGTAGAGCGAGTAGAGGAAGGCCTGAGGGTGATCGTCGGGGATCTCCTCGTCGTACGTCTCTTCGGCGATGTCGAGCCTCGTTCCAAGGACCAGCCGGAGGTCGTTCAGCGCCCCGAGCCAGGCCACGACCTGCTCCTCGCTCAGTCGGCCCGAGTCGATGGTGGCCTCCATCACCTCGAGCGATCTCTGCCGCGCACCGACCAGATCGTCTCTCATCAAACGCTCGTACTCCGCGTTGGCATCCGGGTCGTCCTGGTAGGCGGCAGGGAACAAGCGGCCGATGGCCGGATCGTCCGTGCCCAGCAGGTCGCGGAGCTGGCCGGGGAGCGACCGTAGCGCGTCGCGTTCCCAACTGGGAAGCCGGAGTTCGTAATCGCCTCGCCGCGTGCGCCTCACTCTGCGCTGCAATCTGCTCATCGAGATCCGAGTGGCCCTGGTCAGGAGCCGCGCTGCATCGTTGCCCACAGGCCGTGCTGGTGCAGTCGGTAGGTGTCGAACTCCGCCTTCTCTCTGTTCCCGCTGGACACGACCGCCTTCCCCTTGTGATGGACGTCCAGCATGAGCTTGGTGGCCCTCTGGTGGCTGTACCCGAACAGCTTCTGAAAGACGTACGTGACGTACGACATCAGGTTGATCGGGTCGTTCCACACGATCACCAGCCACGGGCGGCTGGGCTCGGCGACATCCCTCCCGGCTGGACGGTCGACCTCCGCGGGAGCGGTGGAGGCTGTCGCAGCTCCCATGCCCCAATTCTGTCAGGGTCGGATGGCCCTCGCCGCGCCCACGGACGCGCCCCGGTATCCTTGCCCCTATGTGCCGAAGCATCAAGACCCTCCGTCGCCGGGACCAGCCCGTAGCCGACGAGGAAATCCGGGCCGCCGCGCTCCAGTTCGTCCGGAAGGTGAGCGGCTTCCGCCAACCCTCCAGAGCCAACGCCGAGGCGTTCCACGCTGCCGTGGAAGAGATCAGCGAGGCATCCGAACGGCTGCTCCGAGCCGTTGGCACGGCCACTCGCCCGGGGGCCGCCTGAGAGGCGAGCGGGCGTCGTGAGGACCTATCCGTCCGACGACCGAGCCGCGGCCTTCGTGAGCCTGGCGCGGGGGGAGGATCTTCTGGACGGGCTCAACCGGGCCGTCGCCGCGCTCGGGTTCCAGGCGGCCACCCTTCAGGTGATCGGAGCCCTGGAACAGGCCACCCTCGGATACTTCGACCAGGAGCGCGGTGAGTACCGAACCTTCTCGACCGGGCACGTTGAGATCAGCGCAGGAGTCGGCAACGTCTCCCTCCGCGACGACGAGCCGTTCGTCCACCTGCATCTGGTCGTCTCCGAGTCCTACGGCAGGTCGCTCGGAGGTCATGCCATGGAGGGGTGCCGGGCGTT
>JBOGVA010000058.1:0-13972 GCA_050692195.1 Actinomycetota bacterium
GGACATCGCCCAGCGGGTCAGCTCACAGAACGGCATGCCGATCGCCATCTCCTCGGCGTTCGAGGGTGTGTTCCCGGCCAACCTGCTGCGCTACTACGCCGGGGTGGCCCGCACGCTGAGCGCCGACGAGGCCCGTACCGGCCTGTTCGGCGGGGCGATCACCGTGCGCCGTGAGCCGATCGGCGTCGTCGGCGCGATCGTGCCGTGGAACTTCCCGCAGTCTCTGGCGGCGTTCAAGTACGCCCCGGCGCTGGCGGCGGGGTGCACCCTGGTGATCAAGCCGTCGCCGGAGACCTGCCTGGACATCGGGCTGGTGGCCGACGCCGCCGTCGAGGCCGGCATCCCCAACGGCGTGATCAACATCGTGCCCGGCGGCCGGGAGGTCGGCGCCTACCTGGTGTCGCACCCCAGGGTCGACAAGATCTCGTTCACCGGCTCCACCGCCGCCGGGCGTTCCATCGCCGAGACCTGTGGCCGGCTGCTGCGCCCGGTCACCTTGGAACTGGGCGGCAAGTCGGCGGCCATCGTGCTCGACGACGTCCAGCTGGACTACGCCGTCGACGGGGCGCTGTGGGGCGTGTTCTTCCACAACGGCCAGGTCTGCTCGGCAGGGACCAGGCTGCTCGTTCAGCGCTCGATCCACGACGACTTTCTGGCCGAGCTGGTGAAGCGGGCGGACGCGCTGAAGGTGGGCCCGGCACTCGATCCGGCCAGCGACGAGGGGCCGATCGTCTCCCAGACCCAGCTCGAGACCGTGGAACGATACGTGGCCCTCGGCCGGGAGGAGGGGGCGGATGTCCTCGCCGGCGGGGAGCGGGCCATCGTCGAGGGCCACGATGGCGGCTACTACTACCGCCCCACGATCTTCGGCGGCGTCGACAACTCCATGAGGATCGCCCAGGAGGAGATCTTCGGCCCGGTGCTCGTGGTGATCTCCTTCCAGGACGACGACCAGGCGGTCCGGCTGGCGAACGACTCCATCTACGGGCTGGCCGGGGGGATCTGGTCCGGCGATAACGGGCGGGCCGTCAGGATGGCCGAGCAGATCCGGACCGGCACCCTCTGGATCAACGACTACCACATGATCAACCCCAGGTTCCCCTTCGGCGGGTACAAGCAATCGGGGATCGGGCGGGAGCACGGCGAGATCGGCTTCAACGAGTACCGCGAGATCAAACACATCCACGTGGACCTCGGCGGGCCGGTCCGGGCTCGCCACCCGTGGTGGGACCTGACCGTCCCGAAGCGGGAGGATCCGAACCCACCCGGCCCCGAGGCTCCCGGCTCAAAGCCGACGGGCTGACCCCGGGGCAGACGATGGCCGCACCGACCAGAGAGGAAGCTGTTCGCAACCTCGAGGGAGGGCACGCTCGCGTGGACCTGCTCGTGTCCGGGGTGAGCGAGGAGGATCTGACCCGGCCGGCCACGATCGGAGGGGGCGACTGGTCGGCCAAGGACCTGATCGGGCACCTGGCCACGTGGGAAGAGGTCGCCCTGCGGACGCTCCGAGAGTTCCAGGGCGGGGAGATGCCGTGGATCGAGCGGGACGAAGGCCCCTTCTCGGCGCCGGAAACGGGCAAGGTCGATGCGTTCAACGCCCAGGCCGTTGCGGAGATGAAGCAGCGATCCCTCGGCGAGGTGAGGAGCGAGGCCGAGCGAACCCACCGTGAACTGATCGATGCCATCCAGGCGATGTCGGATGAGCAATGGACGGCCAAAGCCTTCTACCCGACCTCTTCGAATCGAAGGCGCCGCTTGGCGACCCTGGTCGGATCCGTGCTCGCAGCGCCACAGAGACCGTTCGGCCACGCCTTCGCTCACGTCCCGGACCTCGAGGCGTACACCTCGTCCCTCGGTTAGGGCGGGCCTCTCCCCGGGCGGACCGACGCTCGACGGGGCAGGGGTAGAGTTCGGTCGTGCAATGGATCCGCGAGGGAGAGGTCCTTCCCATCGCCGGCGCGGGAAGCCCGGACAGCCTGCGAGCCGTCCGTCCCTGGGTCATCGAGGAAGCCGACGACAGCCTCCGCATGTGGTACTCGGGGCATGACGGAACGACCGGGCGGATTCTGGGGGCCGTCCGGCGAAAGGGCGAAGGATGGGAGCGGATCGGTGTCGTCATGGACGCCGGCTTTTCGGGCGAGAGCGACGGGTACGGGGTCGAGTCCCCGAGCGTGGTGAAGACATCCGGCGGCTACGTGATGAGCTATGCAGGCTTCGACGGTGAGGCGACCCGGCTCCATATGGCAACGTCACCCGACGGCCATGAGTGGATCCCGCACGGCACGATCATGCAGCGCGGCGCCGAGGACGCCCTGGGAGCCAGCCATCCGTCCCTCCTGGTAACCAGCGAGCAATGGTGGCTGTTCTTCTCGGGCTACGACGGCTCGAGCAACGGCCGGCGCGCCGTGCTCCTAACAGCGGTGTCTCCTTCGGGTGCCTCCTGGGACCGAGTGGGGACCGTCCTTGAACCTGGGGAAGGCGAGATCGCAACGTCGCATCCTTGCGTCCTTCAGATCTCACGGACCTTCTACATGTTCTATGGAAGCGACGACGGGCGGCGAGTCAGCATCGCCTTGGCCACGTCCGACGATGGCTTAACGTGGGACCGTCGAGGGAGGACGCTGGTTCCAAAGGGAGAGGGTCCGGACGGGCTCAGCGTACACACGCCCTGTGTCCTCAAGCGCAGCGACGGCTCTCTTCACATGTGGTACTCGGGTCTGCGGGTCGATGACACCGACATGGCCTACCGCCTCTGCTTCGCGAGGTTTCCCGGCCCCCAGCCGATCTGACGGTCCGCAGGCCCTGAGCTCCTCCGCATGCGACCCCGACCCTCGCGCAGAGCGACCTCTGGACTTCTGGCCTTCTGGCCTTATGGCCTTCTGGCTTTGCCTTCTGGCTTTGCACAAGCGGGACCTTCGCACAAGAAGTCGAGTGGCTGCACAAAAACCCATAGGATACGGAGGACCATGCGTCGTCGCGTCTCGCTGCGCGAGAGCCTCAAGAGCGCCGGGGAGGCAGCGCTTCAAGGATCTGACTACCCCGGCAGCGAAATAGTTGCCTTTGTGACAACCATCGTGTTCGGTCTGTGGTGGTGGATAGCTGGCGTTCCGGTCGGTCGCGAGGATCGTCGCCGACCTGAGTGACTTCGGACCCGCCGAAGGAAGGAAGTCGGCGTTCGTCACGAACGCATCTCCCACCAATTAGAGAACAGACCCAGGGCGAGCCGCCGCATGCCGGAATCCTTGCCCTGGTAGGTCGAGGGGCTTCTTGGGCAGGCAAGTTGCCAAAAGCATGACCTGACCTGCCTGTGCAAAGCCGCCGCCCCTGCACAAAAACGGGGGCCTCCGACCAGGGTATTTGTGCAACGCCGCGTAGTTTCGAGCACTTCGAGCACTTGCAAGTCTGTAACTCTGTAACTATAGTTACAGAATCAACCGATCGGGAGGTGGGAGATGCACAGAGGAGCGAGCGAGGAAGAGATCCAGGGCTGGTTCGCGGGACGAGCTCCGGGGGAGTGGTTCACGGGCCCGCCGGAGGTGTCCGTCGACCGGGAGGAGATCCTGGTCGTCGGGACGCTCCAGGACGTGGACGTCGGAAAGGACGCCTCGCCCGACGGGGTGGCCGCCGCCAGGGCGGGCCGGATCAAGCAGTTTCGAGAAGACACGCGCGACGCCAGGATCCGGATCGCTCGGGAGGCCGAGCATCGGTTCCGGAGGAACGTGTCGTGGGGAGCCGAGTGCGGAGAGGTCCGAGAGCTGTTCACCACCGTGGCCATGCCCATCATGACCAGGTTGCGCATGGACGAGCGGAGGGTGCTGGACACCCTGGTCGAGGCGGGGGTGGCCCGGAGCCGGAGCCACGCGTTGGCGTGGTGCGTGCGCCTGGTCCAACAGAACGAAGGCGACTGGATCGAGAAGCTGCGCACCGCGCTGACCGACGTGGAAAAGGTCCGTGCGGAAGGCCCCCGCACGGGCTCGGTCTAGCTCAGGGAGCGGCCTCCACGAGCCGCCGAAGGTTGCGGATGGAACGCCCCAGCATCCACCGCTGCACGGGCGAGTAGAGCCACAGACCCAGGTCGCCGAGGATGGGAGGGGGCATCCGGAACGCCTCGAGCCACGTGAACCGGGTGCCTCCCTCGATCGGCTCCAGCCGCCACTCCCCCACGCCCCGTACGACCCCCAGGTGCTCGACGGCGAGCAACCGGGGCGGCTCCCAGGACGTCACTCGCACTTCATCGGTGGCGAACGGGACGCCGAACACCTTGGTCCTCACTGCGAGCCTCGCCCCCAGCTCGCGCCCCGGTCCGAGGAATCGGATCCAGGCAACGTCGGGCATCCAGGAGGCTTGCCCTTCCCAATCGGACAGGATGGCCCACACCCGCTCCGGGCTCGCCCGGAAGACCGCTCGCTCCACGTACCGCATCAGGCTCCTTTCGACGCTCCTTCGGGCTTCCTGAGCGTCTCCGGCGTCCTCGCCACAAGGACCAGTGCCAACAGGACCGGCGCCGACATGAAGGCGAAGGCCCATCGGAAGCCAAGCGCATCGGCGGCAATCCCGCCGACCAGCGGACCCAGGACGAACCCAAGGTCGCCGGCGAAGCGGAACACGCCAACGGCTGTGCCGGATGCCTGATCCTCGACCACATCGGAGAGCATCGCCGACGGCGTGGCCGCCGCCGACCCGGAGGTGAGGCCCAGAAGGCCCATCAGCACGGCCAGGGCCATCGGGGTCTTCGCCCACCCGACCACCGCGATCATGATCGCCAGGCCGGTCAGCGAGACCAGCATCACGGGCTTGCGGCCCACCCGATCGGCCACGCTTCCTGCCGGGTAGAGGACGAGGAACTCGGCCACCACGGCCACCGCGAAAACCGCGCCGATGGCCACGGTGCTCATCCCTAGGGCCTCCCGACCGAACAGCGGGACGAGCGTGTCGTACCCCCCCGCGACCACCCAGAAGAACGTCATGTTCAGGAAGATGGCCGTGACGAACGCCGGTGTCCGGAGGAGCCCCTGCACCACGGCGCCGGTGCGCCGCCACTGTGAGCCCTCCGACTGGATGTCGGCGTTCGGCTCCGGGGATGTCCCCGCCTTCGGCTGCGGGTCC
Source organism: Actinomycetota bacterium (assembly GCA_050692195.1). Taxonomy (GTDB): domain Bacteria; phylum Actinomycetota; class UBA4738; order UBA4738; family UBA4738; genus JBOGVA01. Next base: position 5,107 of record JBOGVA010000058.1, read on the forward strand.
TTCATGAACCTCAGGTACAGGACCCCGGCCGCGAAGCACAGGCCCGAGTAGACGAACAGCGGCGTGTTCAAGTCGAATCGATCGGCGATGATGCCTCCGATCGGGCCCCCCGCGATGATGCCGACGTTGAGCGCGCCGAAGAAGACGCTCATGGTCCTCGCCATCCGACTGCTCGGGACCACCTTGAGCAGATAGCTGTACAGCGCGGCGAACAGGATGGAGGAGCCCGCACCTCCGGCGCCTCGGAAGAGGACCGCCAGCGCGAAGTTCGGCGCGATGCCCGCCAGGAAGGCGGACACCCCGACGATCACCACGCCGGCCATGGAAGCGAAGCGTTCGCCGTACCTGTCGACGATGGGGCCTGCGATGGGATCGACGATGAGCCTTGCGAAGGCGAACGCGGAGATCAGCAGGCTCGCGGTGTCGTAGCCCACGCCGAACGATCTGGCGAACAGGGGGAGGATCGGCGCGATGATGCCGAACCCCAGCATGATCACGAAGATGATCAGGACGACCACCCGCACGGCCGGGTCGGCCACGATCACCCTGAACCCGACCTTCTCGGGCGCGGCCCCGGACGTTCCGCCGGCGGGGGGCTCGAGGGCCGTCAACGGGCGTTCGCTCTAGGCCTCAGCCGCGATCTCCTGCGCGGCCTCCTCGACCAGGCGCACCTCCCGCTCGCCGAACGCGTCCAGCGTGTTGGAGTCCACGTCCAGCACGCCGAGGATCCGCCCGTCCCTGAAGATCGGAGCCACCACCTCGGATCGGGTGTTCAGGTCGCAGGCGATGTGGCCCGGACGCGCCCGAACGTCGGGCACGACCTCGGTCTCTCCCTTGACCGCCACCGACCCGCAGACCCCCTCGCCCAAGGGAATCCGCTCGTGATCGGTCGGCTTGCCGTTGAAGGGACCGAGCACCAGCGTGTCGCCGTCAACGAGGTACACGCCGACCCAGTCGAAGGTTGGCTCCCCCTCGTGCAGCCTTGCTACCGTTCCCTCGATGGCTTCCCAGTCCACGACGCCCCCTCAGGTCCGTCAGTCTAGCCCGACGAACGTCGGGGTTGGACGGGCGAGGGGGCGGAGGCCATTGGGAGGTCAAGAAGGTGCCAGAAGGGGGACTGCCCGCGTGTCCCCCTCCTGGCCAAGCAGCGCCCGAGCGCCCTCCCGTGCGCTGCCGCCCGCCGGTCTTGACCGGCAGGTTGTGTCGTCGAATGGCGGGCAGACGCTTTATGGATCGGCAAACTCGAGTCAAACCATGAGCGGCCGGCTCGCCTTTCGAAGGGCGGTCGGGTGAGCGAGGGGATGATGTTCGCCCCGGTGCTGGTGACCGGCGGGGGCCCCCGTCCGCTTCCTCTTCGGGGCACCGACCTCCAGGACCTGGCAATGGTCCGAGACGCCGCCCTGGCCTGGCGGGATGGCCTCATCACCTACGTGGGAAGTGCGCAGGGCCTACCCAAGGATTGGCCCGGTCGGACCGTCCACGCCGAGGGGGCGGTTCTGCCGGGATTCGTCGACTGTCATACGCACCTTCCCTTCTACGGCTGGCGGGCCGACGAGTTCGAGGCTCGCCTGGCCGGCAAGAGCTACCGAGAGCTTCACGGAGAAGGTGGGATCTTCCGCAGTGCCCGGCTCCTGGCTGAGGCCGCCGATGAGGAGGTGCTGGAGTTCTGCCGGTCCCTCATCCGAGAGATGTTGGCTCACGGGACCACCGCGCTCGAGCTGAAGACCGGCTATGGCCTGTCCCTCGAGGCCGAGCTCAGGCAGGCCCGACTGGCCCGTCGCCTCGCCTCAGAGGCGCCCCAGACGGCGTCCGTAACGCTCCTCGCCTGCCATGCCGTTCCGGACGATCGGTCACGGGAGGAATGGGTGACGGAGGTGTGCGAACGCCTGATCCCCGCTGCGGCCGAGGAGGGGCTGGCCGACGCCGTCGACGTCTACGTCGAGGACATCGCGTTCGATTCCGGGGACCTGGCCAAGGTGGCGGCCGCAGCTCGGGACCGCGAGCTCGCGGTTCGGTGTCACGCCGACCAGCTCGGGCCGTCGGGTGCGGCCGAGGCGGCAGTGGCGGTGGGCGCCCGGAGCGCGGACCATCTCAACCACATCAGCGAGGAGGGAGTCGCTGCCCTCGGGCGAGCGGAGACCGCGGCGGTGCTCCTTCCCGTCTCCACGCTCTTCCTGCGATCGCAGCCACCTCCGGTCCGGCAGCTGCTTTCCGCGCCGGCTGCCGTGGCGATGGCCACGGACTTCAACCCCGGCACGTCTCCTTGCCTGTCGATGCCGGAGACGATCGCAGTGGCAGCCTCCCTCTACGGGATGCCTGTTCCCGCCGCGATCGGCGCGACCACGCTGAACCCGGCCTGGGTGTTGGGTCTGCACGACAGTCTCGGGTCACTGGAGGTGGGCAAGCGCGCCGACTTCGTGGTGCTGGACAGCGAAGACGTCACCGTGATCGCCTACCGCCCCGGCCACAACCCGGTGGCAGAGACCTGGATCGCCGGCGATCGCGTATTCAGAAGACAGTAGAGCAGCTACTGGAGAGGCCCGGCGGCCGCTTCGACGGCCTCGACCAGCCGTCCAGACTGGACCAGCTCGATGGCCTCGTCGATGTCGAGCTTGAGCTGCCGGTCTCGGTCGAGGAACGGCGACACCTCGCGGATGGCGCTCAGGGCAGCCGCCGTCCCCGGTGCGGGCTTCAACGGCTCACGCAGCTCGATCCCCTGGGCGGCGGCCAGCGCTTCCAGGGCGATCACCACCTCGGCATTGCCCACGCAGCCCCGGGCGTGCCGGGCGGAGGTCATCCCCATGCTCACGTGATCCTCCTGGCCGGCGGATGATGGGATGGAATCCACCGACGCCGGGTGCGCCAGGCTCTTTGACTCCGAGACCAGCGAGGCCGCCGTGTACTGCATGAGCATGAACCCCGAGTTCACCCCTGCTCGGTCCACCAGGAACGCCGGCAGGTCGTTGTTCGTGGCCGGGTCGAGCAGGCGATACAGGCGCCTCTCTGAGATCGAAGCCAGCGAGACGGTCGCGGCCGCGAGGGCGTCCAACGCCACCGCCACCGGCTGGCCGTGGAAGTTGCCTCCAGAGACGATCTCTCCATCGGCCATCACCACAGGGTTGTCGGAGACGGACCCCATCTCGATCGACATCACACGTTCGGCGTGGGCCAGCGTGTCCCTGTAGGCCCCATGGACCTGCGGCGCGCATCGGAGCGAGTACGCGTCCTGCACCAGATGGGCGCTCGCCCGATGGGAGGCCACGATCTCGCTGCCGCCCAGGAGCTTGCGAAGGTTCGCTGCCGATGCCGCCTGCCCTGGATGGGGGCGGAGCTCTTGCAGCCGCCGGTCGAAGGATCGGTCGGTTGCCAGGATGGCCTCGACGGTCATGGCGGCCGCGACGTCGGCCGCCCTCGCCAGCCGCCGTCCCCTCTCCGCGGCAAGGAGTCCCACGGCCAGCATGCCCTGGGTGCCGTTGATCAGCGAGAGACCCTCCTTGGGCTCAAGGACGAGCGGCTCCAGGCCCAGTTTCTTCAGGGCGGCGCCGCCGGCGATGCGATCTCCCTCGAGAGAGACCTCACCCTCGCCGATCAGCGGGAGAGCCAGATGGGCCAGCGGGGCCAGGTCGCCCGATGCGCCCAGCGAGCCCTGCTCGGGGACGATCGGGACCAGATCGCGGTTCAGGAACTCCACGAGCCGTTCGACGATGACCGGCCGGACTCCCGAATACCCCAGAGCCAGCACATGCGCCCTCAACAGGAGCATGGCCCGGACCTCCCGATCGCTGAGGGGCGGCCCGACCCCTACCGCGTGGCTTCGGAGCAGATCGTGCTGGAGCTTCCGAACCTCATCGGGCTCGAGCCGGACCGACGCCAGGCTCCCCAGGCCCGTGGTCACTCCGTAGACGGTCTCCCCCGCGCGAACCTTGTCGTCCACGATCCGGCGAGTCGCCGCCATCCTTTCGACGGCGACGGGTGAGAGCCGGACGGGCTCGCCTCGAGCGACCGCGGCGACCTCATCGATCGATAGGGACTCGCCCACCAGGATCGGCACGGGACGCAGGCTAGTGGGGGCGAGCCGGACAGACAAGCGTCTGATATAAGGCTCGCGTGACCATCATCTCCGCCGCGCTCGTGTTCGCGGAGGACCGGTGGCGGGCCGGACACGGGTTCGTCATGCAGGGGGGCCGGATCCACGCCACGGGCGAGCCGGCCGAGCTCTCCCTGGCCTATCCCGACCACGAGCGCGAAGCCTGGGGCGAGGTGGCCGTCCTGCCCGGGACCGTGAACGGGCACGGCCACTCGTTCCAGGCGCTCCTGCGAGGATTCGGTGACGACCTCCCGTTCATGGCGTGGCGCGACCGCGTCCTGTACCCGATCTCCGAACGGCTGGACCGGGAGGGCATCAGGACCGGCGCTCTGCTCGACTTCGCCGAGTTGGCCAAGTCGGGCGTGACCACCGCGGTCGATTTCTTCTACCTCCACGACCGGGGGAACGAGAACGACCTGGCGGTGGTGGAAGCGGCCCGGGAGGTGGGGATCCGCCTGATCCTGGCCCGTTCCATGTATGACTGGAAGGGCGCGCCCCAGCGCTACCAGGAGACGCCCCGAGAGGCGGAACGGAATTTCCGCGACCTCCACGCCGCCCTGGCCCGCGACGGGACGGCGTTCGTCCAGCCCGCTCCCCACTCCATCCACGCGGCCAGCCCCGACATGATCCGCGAAGGCGCACGGCTCGCGGAGGAGTACGACCTCCCCTTTCACATCCACGTGGCGGAAGGGCTCTACGAGAGAGAGCGATCCATCGAGCAGCACGGGCTCTCCCCCGTCGCCTTCCTGGACTCTCTGGGCGTGCTGTCGGACCGGACGATCATGGTGCACTGCGTGTGGGTCGACGAGCGCGACCTCGGGATCATGCGAGACCGAGGAGTGAAGGTGGTCCACAACCCCTCTGCCAACGCCTTCCTGGGGGATGGGATCGCCCCCGTCCGGCAGATGCTGGAACGGGGCATCCCGATATGCCTCGGCACGGATGGGGGATGCACCAACAGCCGCCAGTCGGTGTTCGAGGAGATGCGGATGGCCGCGCTCATGGCCAAGGCCAGAGATGCCGACGCCTCCGCCCTGGGGGCTGAGGAAACCTTACTCATGGGGACCGCTCGAGGCGGAGAGGTCCTGGGCCTCCCGGTGGGAAGGATCGCCGCCGACCACGCGGCCGATCTGGTGGTGATCGACCTCCAGGCGCTCTCGGTCCAGCCGGCCCGGACCGCCCCGAAGCAGATCGTCTACGCGATGCAGCCGGAAGCGATCAAGCGGGTCATCGTGGGCGGCGAGCCGATAGTGGAGGAGGGCCGGCTGACCCGCGTGGACGAGCGTGGGATCGCGGCGAGCGTTCGGCAGCTCACCTCGGCGTGGGAGCCGGCAAGCCGGGATGCGCTATCACGAAGTTCTTGACGAGCTTCGCTCGCGGGCCAGCCCGAGCGATGTGGAGGGCATGGCCCGGTTCGGGATCGCCACGTGGCGGGCCCTCGGCGGGAGCAACGTCACGTACCTTCGCACGGTTGCCAAGAGGATCGGGAAGGACCACCGGCTCGCGGGCCAGCTCTGGCGATCGAAGATCCACGAGGCCCGGATCCTGGCCGCCCTGGTCGACGACCCCGCTGAAGTCACGGAGGGGCAGATGGAGGCCTGGGCGGCAGACTTCGACTCCTGGGACGTGGTCGACAACTGCTGCGGCTCCCTGTTGGACAGAACCCCGTTCGCCTGGCGCAAGGCGGAGGAGTGGAGCGCCCGGGAGCAGGAGTTCGTGAAGCGCGCGGGATTCGCGCTCATGGCCTACCTCGCCGTCCACGACAAGGAGGCGCCCGACCGGGCGTTCGAGCGCTTCTTGCCGCTGATCGAGCGGGAAGCCGGAGATCCGAGGAACTACGCCCGGAAGGCGGTGAACTGGGCGCTCCGGCAGATAGGAAAGCGCAACCCGGCTCTCAACCGGAAGGCCATCGCCACCGCTCGCCGGATCCACCGGACCGGCCCCAGGGCGGCCAGGTGGGTGGCCTCCGATGCGCTGCGAGAGCTGTCGAGCGAAAGGGTCCAGGCCCGCCTCCGAGTAAGGCGGCCGCCGGATAGGTAAACTTCTCCGACTCTTCGGGGGAGACCATCGTGATCGCTGCATACCAGCACGGCATCTACCCGCGTTCCGAGGCCCTGGTGTCCGCGACGCGGGACCTGGACCGTGGCCGGACCACGGCCGAATCCGTCGACGAGCAGCACGATCGAGACCTCGCGGACCTGATCGACACGCAGAACCAAGCAGGCCTGGACTACTTCACGGACGGCCTGCTGCGGTGGCAGGACCTGTTCCGGCCCGTCCTGGAGGCCTGTCCTGGACTGAGGGCCGGCCCGCTGATCCGATGGTTCGACAACAACACCTTCTTCCGGGCTCCGGAGGTCGTCGGCGACCTGGAGCTGGAGACGGCATCGCTCTCGATCTTCGACACCGCGGAGGCGGTGCCGTCACCCCGAGTGGCCACTCTGCCCTCTCCGTTCCTGTTCTCGAGAGTCGCCATGGCGAAGGCAGATCCGAACGATGTGATGCTGGACCTCGCTGAGGGCATCCTGAAGCCCCTGGCCAGGAAGCTCGCCGAGGCCGGATATGGTGTCGTCCAGCTCCAGGAACCATGGCTGGCCTTCCACGGGATAGAGGATCCCGATTGGAAGCCCTTCGTCGAAAGCGTCGGGCTCATCGGAGACGGACTTCAGGCCACGACCGTCCTCCACACCTACTTCGGTGACGCGGGCCCCTGGGCGGACCGTCTGCGGGATATGCCGGTCGACGCGGTGGGGTTCGACTTCATCGAGACCGACGTGGAGGCGCTCGGCTCCAATTGGCCCAAGGGGATCCTGGTGGGATGCCTCGATGGGCGAAGCTCGCTCGTCGAGCCGGTCCACGAGGTTGTGGACTTCGTGCGCCGGGTGGCCCACACCCTGGAGCCGCCAACCCTGTTCCTATCCTCGACCAGCGACCTGGAGCTGCTGCCCCGAGCCACCGCCCGGGAGAAGGTTCTCCGGCTGGGCGAGGCGGCCAGGCGTCTCAAGGAGATCGTGTAGATGATGAAGCCCCTCCTCACGCACGAGATGGGCTCGCTGGCCAAGCCCGGCTGGCGAGTGAAGGCGTACGCCGGGGCGACTCTGGACGAACAGGACATGGACGAAGCTCGCCAGTGGGGAGAGCGCCTGGGGGTCCCGGATCATCCCGAACTGCTGGAGCTGTTGCGCCTGTCCCCCTTCGACGCCGAGCAGAAGAAGGAGATCCGCCGGTGGTCGAGCCGGTACGGGGTTCGCTTCTGCGAGTCAGCGGGGCTCGACGTGGTCTACGACGGCGAGCAGCAAAGGACAGAGATGTACGCGTGGGCTGTGGCCCATGCCGATGGGTTCGAGTTCCGCGGCACGGTCCGGAGCTGGGACAACAAGTACTACTCGAAGGCGGCCGTTACCGGGCCGATCTCACTGCGAGTCCCCTACCACAGCGAGGAATTCAGCCTGCTGCGCTCCATAGCCCGCGCCGACCTCAAGATCCCCATCACCGGCGCCTACACCCTGGCGGCGTGGTCCTTCGACGAGTTCTACGACACGGACACCAGTCTGTCGGGACCCGCGGCGGAGCGCAGGGCGCGGCGAGCGGACGCCCGTCGCCGGTTCACCCTGGACATCGCCCGCCGGCTGATCCGACCGAACGTGGAAGACCTGATCGCCCTTGGCGGGCGGTGGATCCAGATCGACGAGCCAGGTGGCTCTACGGCGCCCGAGGAGCTCGACCAGTTCGTGGACGGCTTCAACGCCAGCGTGGAGGGACTGGACGCGACGTTCTCCACCCACCTGTGCTTCTCCGATTACAGCCTGTTCTTCCCGGCGATCGAGCGCATGAGCGGCTGCCGGCAGTTCGCCGTGGGCTTCGCCAACTACGACAGCCGGGAGCTGGGAACGTCCCGGGATGCTCGGCCCGGGTACGCCATCATCGAAAAATTCCGGGACCTCCCCTACCAGCCGATCCTCGGGTTGGGAGTCCTCGACATCCACACCGACTTCATCGAGCCGCCCGAGCTCGTACGGGATCGGGTGCTGTACGCCGTCGACGTGTTCGCCGACCCGGACCGGCTCCACGTCACGCCGGACTGTGGGCTGCGCACCCGCTCCTGGGATGTGGCCTACGCCAAGCTCGTCAACATGGTGGAAGGCGTGGAGCTGGCCAAGAAGGAGCTCGGGCTGTAGCTCCCCGGTTCAAGCCTCGCCTCGTTTGGGGCGATTCAAACTGTGAGATGCCTGATCCTCCCACTCCTCCGACCGAGGTCGCCACGCACGAGTTCCTCCAGGCGATCCTGGAGTCCACGGCCGACGGGATCCTGGTGGTTGACGGCGAGGGCCGAACGGTCTACGCCAACGCCCGATTCGCGGAGATGTGGAGGATCCCCCGGGATCAGCTGGCAGCCGGGAGCGACGACAAGCTTCTGGCGTTCGTCCTCGACCAGCTCATCGACCCCGAGGCCTTCGTGGCCAAGGTCCGAGAGCTCTACCAGACCTCCCGCGAGGACCTCGACACGCTCGACTTCAAGGACGGCCGAGTCTTCGAACGCTATTCGCGCCCGCTGCTGAGCGGCGGAGACCTGGCCGGCCGGGTGTGGAGCTTCCGGGACGTGACTCAACAACGGCGGTCGGAGGAGTCGGTGCGGGAAGCCGAGTCCAGGTACCGCACCCTCGTGGAGCACATCCCCGCCGTCACCTACATCGAGGATCTGGAGGGGCCTGCCACCACGCTCTACATGAGCCCCCAGGCAGAGTCGCTCTTGGGTTACACGCCGGCGGAATTCATGGC
>JBOGVA010000059.1:0-10759 GCA_050692195.1 Actinomycetota bacterium
CCGGCTTCGGCTTCGCGTCCTCTTCTTTCTTCCCTTCTTCCTCGGCTCGTTCGGCCTCCTCAGGCTCGGCCTCTCCCTTCGCCGCGTCCGTCTCGGCGGGAGCAGCAGCCGCCTGGCCGTCACCTCCGGGGTCGATCACGGCGAGCTCGGTCCCCACCCCGACCGTCTCTCCCTCCTGGACCTTGATCTCGACGAGCTTCCCCGCGAGCGGCGAGGGGACCTCTGTATCGACCTTGTCCGTAGAGATCTCGAACAGCGGCTCGTCCCGCTCCACGGTCTCGCCTTCCTTCTTGAGCCACTTCGTGATCGTTCCCTCGACCACGGTCTCGCCGAGCTGGGGCATGGTCACGGACTGGGTCACCGCAGGACCTCCTTACGTGGGTCTACATCGAATGCAGCGGCTTGCCGGCCAGGGAGAGGAACGCTTCGCCGATCCCCTCGGAGAGCGTGGGGTGCGGATGGATGAGCCTGGCCACGTCTGCGGGCCAGGCCTCCCAGTTGTAGATCAGCGTGGCCTCGGCCACCAGCTCGGTGACATGCGCCCCGACCATGTGCACGCCGAGCACTTGTCCGCCCTTCTCCGCCACGAGCTTCACCATGCCGCCTTCTCCCACGATGTTCGCCTTGGCCAGTACCGAGAAGTTGAACTTCTGGGTGACGACCTCGTGGCCCCTGTCTCTGGCTTGCGCCTCGGTCAGCCCCACGGATGAGATCTCCGGAGCCGAGAAGGTCACCCGGGGGATGCCCGCGTAGTCGATCTCGGGCACCTCCTCTCCGGCGATCCGCTCGGCCACGGCGATGCCCTCGAGGAAGGATGAATGCGCGAGCTGGAGTGGAGTGGCGGCGAGGTCGCCCACCGCCCAGACATGCGGGACGTTGGTCTGAAGCGACCCGTCGACCTTCACGTACCCGCGGTCCATCTCCACGCCGGCTTCGTGGTACCCGATGCCCTCGCTGATGGGCCCGCGTCCGATGGCGACCAGGCAGACGTCTGCGGCGGCCGTCTGTGCATCCTTGCCCTCGGCCTGGTAGGTCACCTCGACACGGTCGCCTGCCTCCTTCACCTCCTGCACCTTCACTCCGGCCACGGCGTTGATCCCGCGCTTCTTGAAGGCCCGAGCCGCCTCCTTCGAGATGTCCTCGTCCTCCAGGGGCACGATCCGGGAGAGGGCCTCCAGCACGGTCACCTCCGTCCCAAAGGACCGGTAGACCGTGGCGAACTCCATGCCGATGGCTCCGGCCCCGATGATGACGACCGACTTCGGCAGATGGTCCAGGACCAGGGCCTGGTCGCTGGTGATGACCCGATCGCTGATCTCGAGGCCTGGGAGCAGGCGTGGGTAGGATCCCGTCGCGAGCACCACGTCCGGGGCTGAGAGCTTCCTGCCGTCGACCTCCACGCCCGGGCCCTCGATGAGCTTCCCGCTTCCCTGGATGACGCCGATCTTGCGCGCCTTGATCAGGCCGGTCAGGCCCGAGACCTTCTTCTCCACGATGTGCTGCTCGGACTGGAGGACCTTGGCCCAGTCCACCTCGCCCGAGGCCTTGATGCCCCACTCCTCGGATCTGTTCACGTGGTCCATCACCGACGCCGACTCCAGCAGGGCCTTGGAGGGGATGCATCCCCGGAGGAGGCACGTCCCTCCCAGCCGGTCGTCCTTCTCCACCAGGGCCACTCGCTTGCCGAGGACTGCGGCCCTCAGCGCGCAGGCATATCCGCCCGTGCCGCTCCCCACCACGATCACGTCGTAGTCGTCGCCCATCCTTCGGCCATACTACCGCCGGGAGACCAGCCGTTATGTCCCGCGACGAGCTCACGAACACGCCGCTCGAGGAGGAGCACCGGGCCATGGGGGCTCGCCTGGGCTCCTTCGCCGGTTGGCTCATGCCCATCGAGTACGAGGGAACGCTCAGCGAGCACCGCTCGGTCCGAGAGGCGGTCGGCCTGTTCGACCTCACCCACCTGGGCCGGATCATCGTGGAGAACGCCGGCGCCCTCGATCTCCTCCAGCGGGTGGTGACCAACGACCTGCGCAAGGTAGAACCCGGCGCCGCCCAGTACAACATGGTCCTCAACGAGCGGGGCGGGATCGTGGACGACCTCATCGTCTACCGGGTCGGGCCCGAGCGGTTCCTCCTCGTCCCCAACGCGGCGAATACGCGCCGGGTGCACCAGGTCCTCCTGGACCTGAGCGATGGGCCGACGGACATCGTGCTGTGGGAGGACGTATGCATCATCGCTCCCCAGGGCCCGCGTTCGGTCGATCTGGTCGGCCGGGTGGTTCCGGAGGCCGCCCGGCTCGAGTACATGCACTGCGTCCCGGTGCCCTATGGGGGAGAGTCGATCCTCGTGTCGCGTTCGGGTTACACGGGGGAACGTGGCTTCGAGCTCTTCGTCCAAGCGCGCCTGGCCGGCGAGCTGTGGCGAGAGTTGTTGGAGGAGGGCGGGTCGCTGGGGATCGAGCCGTGCGGCCTGGGGGCGAGGGACACGCTTCGCCTGGAGATGGGGTACCCCCTGCATGGCAACGACATCTCGGAGGAGCGCACGCCGCTGGAGGCGGGCCTGTCCTGGGCCGTGGCTCTGGACAAGGGCGACTTCCTGGGAAGGGACGCCCTGATGAGCCAGAAGGAGGAGGGGATCCCGTCGCGTCTGTGGGGCCTACGGATGGCGGGGAAGCTGATCCCCCGGCCTCACTATCCGGTGTTCGCGGACGGCGACCAAGTGGGGGAGACCACGAGCGGCACGTTCTCTCCCTCGCTCAAGGTCGGCATCGCCATGGGCTACCTGTCGCCCCGCGATCGGTTCTCGGCCGGCGACAGGGTGGAGGTGGACGTGCGCGGCCGCCGTGGTGAGGCCGAGGTCGTCAGGCCGCCCTTCGTCGACTCCACGCCGAAGTAACCTCAGCGCTCCGCCAAGTAGCTCAGGAACAGCGCCTCCGCCAGGCACGACTTCTCGAGGTCCGCAAGGTCCACGCTCTCGTCCTCGGAGTGCGCGTTCGTGGACGGATCGCCCGCACCGGTGAGGAGCAGGGTCGCCTCCGGGAACCTCTTGGCGAACTCGGCGACGAAGGGGATGGACCCGCCGGCCCCCATGTCCACCGGCTCCTTCCCGAAGGCCTCCGTCATGGCCCGCCGCATGGCGTCGTAGCCTGGCCCGTGCGCCCCGATGCGATAGGGCGCGCCGGAGGCCTCCCGGGTGATCTTCACCTCGGCGCCCCACGGCACGTTCGACTCGAGGTGCTTCACCAGGGCTTCCATCGCCTCCTCCGGATCCTGCCCTGGAGGGATGCGCAAGCTGACCTTGGCCCGAGCGAACGGCACGAGCTGGTTCGATGCCTCGGGAGTGCGGGGCGCGTCGATGCCCAGGATGGACACGGCCGCGCGGGTCCACATCCGCTCGGTGAGGCCGCCCTCGCCGATCAGGTCGACTCCGGGGCGAACGCCTGCCCACTGCCGGACCTCATCCGCGGTCAGGTCCAGTGGGTCGGCAGGGCCCGATGCCAGGCCGGGGATGGCCACGCGGCCCTGGTCATCGTGCAGGGTGGCGAGAGTCTTCGCCAGCACGGTGAGCGCGTCGGGTATGGCCCCTCCGTACTCCCCGCTGTGGACGGCGTGGTCGAGCGTCCTCACCTCTATGAAGCAGGCGGCGATGCCCCGAAGCGAGACCGTCAGCGCCGGCTCACCGGTCCGCCAGTTTCCGGAGTCGGCCAGGATCACTGCATCCGCTTCGAGCAGATCGCCGTAGGCCGAAAGGAAATCGCCGAGGTGCTCCGAGCTGGATTCCTCCTCACCTTCCACGAACACCGTGACACCCACCGGTGGCCGGGCGTCCCAGGCCCGGATCGCCGCCGCGTGCATGACGATCCCCGACTTGTCGTCGGCGACGCCTCGCCCGTACAGCCGCCCCGACCGCTCGACCGGCTCGAACGGCGGGGAGGACCACAGCTCCACGGGTCCCTCCGGCTGCACGTCGTGGTGCGCGTAGAGCAAGACGGTGGGCGCTCCCTCCGGCGCGGCCAGCGACCCGAGCACGGCGGGATGGGCCCCCGGGACCTCGATGATCCGCGCGTCCATCCCCGATGCCTGGAGGATCTGTCTGGTGGCTTCGGCGGACCGTCTGACGTTCTCCGGGTCGAAGCCCGGGAAGCTCACCGATGGGATCCGGACCAGGGTCTCGAGGTCACGGCGGACGCCCGGGATCAGGGACGCGATCTTGTGGTGGAGGTCGTCGTCGCCGTCCATGCGTGCATGAGCCTACAACCGATCGAAGGTCCGGCGGGCGGGGAGGCCTGGAAGGGCTGGAGCCGGGGACGCGATCAGCCGGCCACCGGGTCGTGGCCGGCGGCCTTGAGGATCTGAGAGAAGGCGGCATCCCCGAATCGGGTGCTCTCGATCATCTCCTTGAGCAGGAGGTCGGCCCGGGGGCCCGACATGGCCGCGATGATCACGTACAGCCCCGAATTGGGGATCCCGACCTTTCGGGCGGGGCCGAACCCGGGAGCCGCCACGACGTAGCGCCACCGGATGGCCCGTCCCTGCTTCGTTCGGCACGTGCCTGCATCGGAGGCGACGTAGTCACCCAAGGAGAACCTTCGGCCGATCAGGTCCGGCGGATGATCCACGAAGACATGCGGCTTGCCCGGCCGGCACGCCTTGTTCCCGGTCAGCGTCCCGACGGCCGGGCCCCTGGCCACCAGGTAGTAATAGTCGGAGGGGATCCGCCCCTTCGCCACGTCGACCCAGAAGACCTCGATCCCTCCGACGTTTCGGGCGCCCTGCTGCCAATCGGCCAGGCGCGGAGACGCCACGAAGCCCTCCTGCGGGTAGCGGGCCCTGGGAAGCGGCTGGGCCTCCCAGTTCTCCGGGATCAGCGCCTGGATGGGCCCGGCCTGAACCTGGAGGCGAAGTTCGGGGGATGGCGTCGCCGTGGGGGGAACCTGCTGGATGGAGAAGGCGGCAACGCTGGGGAGCTCCGCGATAGGCGCCCCGGAGCAGGCTGTTCCAGAGGCGATCAGGATCGAGGCTGCGATTCGTAGCCGCACGGGGGTCTCCTGAAATTCGGAGTCTAGGGAAGATTCGCTCGGATTGCCACCGACCGCGCCCGGCGGGCCCCGTCATGGTGGCATAGAATCCGAGTCAATCGAATATCGCGCCTCGGGGTGGCTCGTGCGGGGCGGCACTCCGCTCGAGCCCGAAGAGGGAAGCCGGTGAGAGTCCGGCACGGTCGCGCCACTGTGACCGGGGAGCGAACCCGAGAGATGCCACTGGGCCTCAGGGCCCGGGAAGGTTCGGGAGAGCGCAGGCTCGTCCCCCGGCGAGCCCCAACCGGAAGTCAGGAGACCTGCCCAGAGGCGGTTCGGCCGCGCTCTTCGCGCACAAAGAGGAGGTCGCCCCGTGAGAGCCTCCGGCGAGAGCCGGGGGCTTTTTTGTCGTGGCGGCCGCGGACGAAGGGAGAATCGGATGGCAAGTCCCGGCGGCCGAGGCGCGAGTCCTCGGAGAAGTCGGCCGGCCCTGGGCCTGGCCGCGACTGCCCTCGCCGTGGCGTTGGTCGCATCGGCCTGCGCCGGCCCGGAGCCTTCGATGGTCGGGCCCCCATCGCCCTCCACGGTGGGCGCTGCGTTCCCGGCGACGCTGACCGACGACGAGGGCGTCGAGGTCACTCTGAGATCGGCTCCGCAGCGGATCGTGACCTGGGCACCCTCGATCACCGAGATCCTGTTTGCCCTCGGGCTGGGAGACCGGGTGATCGGTGTCTCCGGACGGTTCGACGACTTCCCTCCGGAGGCACAGGGGATCGAGCAGGTTGGGGGAAGCGACTTCGAACCCAACGTGGAGAAGGTCGTTTCGTTGGAGGCCGATCTCGTTGTAGCGGGTTTCGGCGGGGGAGAGGAGTGGAAGTTGAGCCTCCGCGCCCAGGGGATCGCCGTCTTCACCGTCATCGCCACCGACTACGACGACGCCGTGGACGACATCGAGACCATCGGGCGCCTCACCGGCTCGAGCGTCCGGGCCGGGGAGGTGGCCGGGACCATGAGGGCCAAGGCCCGGTCCGTTCGAGAGAGCCTGTCGGGTGAGGCCCGGGTCACCTGCTTCTACGAGGTGGGCTTCGAGGGCGGCTTCTTCACCGTCGGGCCCGGCTCGTTCATCTACGACCTGCTCCAGCGGGCCGGCTGCGACCCTGCCACCTCCGACGCCACGGAGCCGTTCCCGCAGTGGTCGGTCGAGGAGCTGGTGGACGACGACCCGGACGTCTACCTGGTCTCCTCTGATTCGGTCGGGAGCGCCATGGAGAAGGTGGCAGCGCGCCCCGGGTTCGGCGGGCTCACGGCGGTGGTGGAGGGTAGGGTCGCCCTGATCGACGCGGATCTCCTCGACCGGCCCGGACCTCGGCTTGCCGACGGGCTCGAGCGGCTGGTTCGAGCCCTCCATCCGGAAGCCTTCTGAGTCGATGCGCCGAAGGAGTCTCGCTTGGTTCGCCGGCCTTGCCGGTCTGCTGGTGGCCTCGATGCTCCTCGCCGTGGCAGTCGGGGCTGTGTGGATCTCGCCGTGGACGACGATCCGGCTCACCGGCTGGAAGCTCGGGCTCGCCGGCCCCCCCGATGGCGTTCCGGCAGCCGCGAACGTGATCCTCTTTCAGCTCAGGCTGCCCCGCGTGCTGCTGGCGGGCGTCGTCGGGGCGGCCCTCGCCGCCGCCGGGGCCGTATTCCAGGCGCTGTTCAGGAATCCCATGGCCGACCCAGCGATCATCGGGGTGTCGTCCGGGGCCGCCCTGGGGGCCGTCGCGGCGATCCTCCTCGGCGGCGGTTCGCTGCTCGGCGGGGCCGGAGTTCCGGCGGCCGCATTCGTGGGGGCGCTGGGCACGGCCCTGCTCGTCTACCGGCTGGCGAGGATCGGACCGGCCATCCAGATGACCACGCTTCTCCTCTCGGGCATCGCCGTTGCCGCCATCGTCTCCGCCATCGTCTCCCTGGTCATGACCTTCTCCGGGGAGCAGATCAGGTCGATCTACTTCTGGCTTCTGGGCGGCCTGAGCGCGCGCGGGTGGAGGCCGCTCGCCGGGGTGACTCCACTGGTCCTGTTGGGCCTCGTCGCCGCACTGGGGAATGCAGGACGGCTGAACCTGTCCACCCTCGGGGACGAGCGCGCCTCCCAGCTCGGCCTGGACGCGGAGATGTTCAAGCGATGGATGCTCGCCACCGGTTCGCTGCTCGCCGCCGCCGCCGTCTCCGTCGCCGGCCTGATCGGGTTCGTGGGGCTGATGACCCCGCACATCCTGAGACTGGTCGTCGGCGCGGACCATCGCAGGCTCATCCCCGCATCCATCCTGGGCGGTGGGGCGTTCATGGTGCTGGCGGACCTGGCGGCACGTACCGCCGTCAGCCCGCAGGAGATCCCGGTGGGCGCCGTAACCGCCGTCCTGGGAGGACCTTTCTTTCTGTATCTATTGAGGAAGGAGCGGCGTGCGGCCAGTCCCTGAGCGAGCCGGGACGGCCCTGCTCGGATCGCCGGGCGGTGGCGGCGACGCCTCGCGGGGGCTCCTCGTCGAAGGGGTCACGGCCGGGTACGGGGCTCGTACGGTGCTGCACCAGGTGTCTCTCGCCGCCTGGCCGGGCCAGGTTACCGGCCTGATCGGTCCGAACGGCTCGGGGAAGACCACGCTGGTCCGGGTGGCGTCGAGGGGCCTTGGCCCTCGAGAGGGAAGCGTGCGGGTCGGCGGATCCGACCCCTACGCCGTTTCCGCAAGAGTGGCCGCGAGGCTCGTGGCGGTGGTTCCGCAGGAAGTGGCCCCCGCTTTCTCGTACTCGGTGCTCGAGATGGTCCTGATGGGCCGGTCCGCGCACCTGTCCCCCTGGGGCGGAGGGGGGTCCGAGGATTGGGCCCACGCCAGGCGGGCAATGGCCAACGCGGCCGTGGAGCACCTGGCGGACCGGGCCTATCAGGAGCTCTCGGCGGGTGAGCGCCAGCGCGTCATCGTCGCCCAAGCCCTGGCTCAGGACGCGCCCGTCCTTCTGCTGGACGAGCCCACCACCCACCTCGACCTGAGGCATGTGGTGGAGATCCTGGCGCTGGTGCGTGGCCTGGCCAGATCCGAGGGCAAGGCCGTTCTGGCGATCTTCCACGACCTCAACCTGGCGTCGGTGTACTGCGATCGGATCGATGCGATGGTTTCGGGCCGGATCGTGGCTTCCGGGCCGCCGAGCACCGTACTCACCAGCGAGCTGGTGAGCGAGGTATTCGGGATCGAAGCCGAGGTCTGGCGGATCCCCGGGAGGCCTTCGGTGGTTGTGCCCCCGCCGGCAGCCCTCTAGTCGACGAGGCCCTTGCGCAGGGCGATGGCCACGGCCTGGGCCCGGTCGTTCGCGCCCAGCTTCTCGAAGATCCTCTCGAGGTGCGTCTTGACGGTGTGTGGGGAGATCCCCAGGTCGTGAGCGACCTCTTTGGTGGATGCCCCGTAGGCGACCTTCTGGAGGATCTGGGACTCTCTCCGAGACAGCGGGGTGTCCGGCCGCTGGTCCACGTACTGGACCTCCTCGATGAAGGCCCGCGTGAGAGTGGGATGGATGACTGCCTTTCCTTCCAGCGCGAGTTTGGCGGCCTGGATCAGTTCGGCCGCGCTGACGTCCTTCAGCAGGTATCCGGAGACTCCTGCGCGGATGGCGTCCGCGATGGCGGCCCTGGACTCCTCGACCGTGAACAGGATGACCTTGGTGTCCGGGCTGACCTGGCGGATCTCTTTGGTCGCCTCCAGCCCTCCCATCCCGGGCATCCTCACGTCCATGAACACGACCTCGGGGGAGAGTTCCTTGACGGCCTGCACGGCTTCCTCTCCCGTGCTGGCCTCCCCGACGATCTTCACGTCCTCTGACGTGGAGAGTGCAGACCGGAGCCCGTTTCGGGTGACGGGGTGGTCATCGACGATCAGTACGCGCATCGGCGGCTCCCTGGCGCTCTGAGGGGCTTGGGGGGAACCCCGCCGTTTGCTTACGTTGGTACGCGTCTAGAATACCTTGTGAAGGAGTGCGGATGAACGAAGCTCAGCCCATGAATCGATCCTCCCTTGAAGTCGAGCAGGGAGTGGAAACGGCGCATCCGAGCGAGCCTGCGGCGGACGGCGCGGCGCTGAAGGAGCAGGTCCTGGAGGCGCTCAAGAACGTCCTGGACCCCGAGCTCGGGATCAACATCGTGGACCTCGGCCTGGTGTATGGGGTGGAGATCGAGAGTGATGCCGTCCACATCACCTACACCCTGACCACGATGGGGTGTCCCATCGGGCCCCTCATCGAGGCCGAGATGAAGCAGTTCCTCTCCGGCATCCAGGGCATCAACCAGGTCAATGCGGAGATGGTCCTGCGTCCTCCCTGGACCCCAGAGATGATGTCCGAGGAGGCCAAGGCGGCGCTCGGGTTCTTCTGAGCCTCCTCCGGCAAGCGGACGATGGACAGTGTGTGTGTGGAAGCGGGGTCTTGACCAGACCTTCTATGTTGTCAAGGGGCCACTTCGACACTCCTGGAGTCAGCAACCAGGTGGCGGTAGACGACGTTCGAGAGGTGGCGCTTCAGGCATCGCGTGGCCTCCTTGTGCGACTTGCCCCCCTCCCGCTGGCGCGCCATGTAGGCCTGGGCCTCCGGCATGACTCGGCACTGGACCAGGGCGATGTAGTGCAGGGCCCAGTTCAGCTGCCGGTTCCCTCCCCGGTTCAGCCGGTGCCGGTGAGTCTGCCCCGAGGAAGCGGGGAGCGGAGCCGTCCCGGAGAGGACTGCGAAGGCGGCCTTGGACCGGATCCTAGAGGGATCGCCCACCTCCCCCAGGATCTTGGCAGCGACGAACGGCCCGACACCGGGGATCTCGGTCAGGCTCGTCCCGGTCTCCCGGACCGTGGCTTCGATGCGCCGGTCCATGGGGGCGATCTCCCCCTCCAGCCTGGACAGTTCGCCGAGCCGCCTGCGAAGGAGCTCCGCACGCACCGACCGGTCTCCTCTCAGCAGGGACCTCGCCTTGGCCCGGTGCACCTTGGCTCTGAGGTTGGGGACCGCTCCTCCGTACCCGGGCCGGATGTTCACCAGGTCGGCGTGGGCCCGGTTCGCCATCTGGGTCCTGGCCCGAACGAGCTGGTCCCGGTAGTCGACGAGGGCCCTGAGGTCAGTGAGCATCTCGATCCGGTGCGCTGAAGGCAAGACCTCTCCACTGGCCACGATCCGAGCGATGGCCACCGAGTCGACCAGGTCGGACTTGCCCTGGGAGTGGCGTCGGCGTCGCTCCCGGTGAGTAAGCGTGGTCGGTACTTCCCGGACGTCTTCACCGGCCCCGAGGAGGTACCTCGAGAGCGACGCACCGTAGCTGAGCGAGCACTCGATCCCGATCACCCGGTCCAGGCCTCGCTCCCGGACCCATCCGAGGAGAGCCCGATGTCCCCGCGGGTCGTTGGGGAACTCGACTGCCTCGAGCACCCTGCCCAGGGCATCCACCGCTGCCACAGCGAGCGAGCCCTTGGCGGGGTCGATCCCGATCGCCACCTCCACGCTGGCCTCCTTCCCTCGGCCGACCTACGATGGTGGCCGGCGGGAGGACAAGCAGGCGTTGGGTTGAGATCCAGCCTTCTATCAAGTCACTTCCGCCAGCCCGGTCCCGGCCGGAGGGACGGTCAGGTCAAAGGTCAGCGGCTTCAGGGGCCGCGACTTGCGGTTTCGGAGTCACCTCCGGCCGGTCCCGGGAACTCTCTCCCATCGCGGGGACCTACCGGGGATTCATACGCCTGCGG
>JBOGVA010000060.1:0-12356 GCA_050692195.1 Actinomycetota bacterium
CCGAACGGGAGCGGCGCGCCAAGGTGGTGGCGGCGGAAGGCGAGTTCCAGGCGTCGCAGCGCCTCGCGGAGGCGGCGGAGATACTGGCGCGCCATCCGATCGCCTATCAACTGCGGTTCCTGCAGACCCTCAGCGAGATCGCGTCCGAGAGGAACCGAAGCGTGATCGTACCGATCCCGATCGAGGTGCTACGGGCCGCCAAGCGAGCGCAACGCGGTTTCGGCGCGGGGAAGGGCCGAGCCGGGAGCGTATGAGGATGTCTCGAATGGTGACGATGGAGAACGTCGAGCTGTGACGTAATACGAGGATTTCGACATCCTTTGCGTCGATGGGGCGTGACCCCCCACAGTGACGCGCGCCAATGTATTACTCCATGACCGGATCACTCTCAGCGGACACCACCACCAGACGTCGTTCAGCGCCTGGCCATTCGTCTCACCGGCCGCTTCGTCCCTCGAGAAGTGGTACAGAGGCAGATTGTTGTAGGTCACCTGGGTGGTGCCGTCGTTGCGCTCGACGGTCCCCAGCAGCCGGACCTGCCATCCGCCACGGTTGGGCCCGTAGAGGGGTTGGCAGTTGAGGGCGAACTGGGCAGTGCGCTAACCGAACTCTCGTCGAGTCCGCTGCTATCGACGTGGATTGAAGCGGCGCGCTCTCAGGACCTGGCAGCGCGCCCAGAGTGCTGCGATCGCTCACAATGAGCGACGTGCAGAAGGCGTGACACGGGCCCGGGGCCCTCGAACCGCTAGGCGCCGGGGGCTCGGTACTGGACTTGCTGGGCCTTGCGCAGGGCATCGATCGTTTCGTCGACGGTCAGGAGGACTGTCGTTTCGAGCGAGCTCAGCGCACTGCCGGCACTGATCGCCAGTGCAACCGCGGCCATGGACACGTTGTCGGGAGCCTCCCATAGCGTGTAGCCGTCGTGTTCACCAAAGGCGTACCAGAACCCGTGGAGCTTCCCACCGACCGACTCGATGTACGACTGCGCGGCCTTTCGGCGGTCCTCTGGGTTACCGATCAGCCTGGCCCAAGTCTCCGGCGTGTAGCTGAACCTCGACAGATAGAGCGTCATCGCCCCTCCTCTCGTTCGCGACCCGCGCGTGGCCGTTTGAACGTCCAGTATGACCCCGCCGGGACGCATACGCCCCCGGGTTCATCGTGGCGATTGGGCGTGCTGCTGGGCCCGGGTTGTGGTGTTGGCCGGACACTATCAGAAACGCCTTCCAGCCTTGTCCGCGCTCTGTGGCGCCCGCCGAAACATAGGGCTGGGCCGAGGCAGTGGCTGTGGGCGTCTCCAAGGAGTCGCCAAAGTGACGCACGTGAAGCGCTACAGCGCCGCGGGGAAACGTCGAGGACTTGTTGGAGATCTATTCGGAGCAGAGCGGGTCCCCACACCCGAACATCAACCGAAAGGCCTTTAGGAACGCCGATGTCAAGACTAATGCCGGGAACTGGGTTGTTTGGGACTCAACCGTGGCTTCCAATAACGACGACGAACCACCTTACAATGTGTGCATGCTGGATCAGTATTACAGGTTCGATGCTGGCAAGGAGATCACATGCTGAAGTCGAAGCCAGCTCAAGTGAGGGGACTGCAGCGTTTGGCCAAGACGGCGGCTATGATCAGCATCGTCGTCGGACTGACGGGCTGCGCTGACAGGGCCGAGTCCGTTCGAGCACCGACGGGCGCCCGACACACGCGAACAATCGTTCGCACCTTCCAGTTCGATCCCCCCTGGGAGACGCAGTGCGCCGGTACCAGTGACTGCATGACATGGCGCGGAGGACCGGACGCTTCGGTTCGTGTCCGGACTCCCGTCGCGGCGAGCCGGGTGAGGCTCACGGCTACGGCGACGTTCGACTACGAGCTCAGCGCAGGGGACAGCGGGAGGGTGCGAATGACATACGCTCCGGTGATCGCCCCGGCCCCGCTGTCAACCTTTCCGCCCGGCGACTATCCCCTTATCCCCACGGATCCGGCAGGGAGCGGTACGTTCGTTTGGTCTCAAGGGGGCCTTCGGGCGGAAGGGCGAGAATACAGCCTCCAGATGGACGTCAGGCTGGAGGACGGAGACGGTGACGCTGCGGCCACTATCAGCGGGCACAAGTTGGTGGTTATGGTCGCGATCACTTGGAGCTAGGCGCTGGCTACTCGGCACCCTGGCCGAGCGAGTTGCGCCAAACCTCTGAGTACCGTTGCTCGTTCGTGCAGGCAGTCGCAGTGGAGTTGGCCGGACACTATCAGAAACGGTGCTCCGCGCTGAGGGCCGTGCTGATTAGCTACTGAGACGCCTCCGTATCAGGAGTCAGCATTTGTGCCGGCCAAACGCTCTCCTAGGAGAGACAGGCGGCGCTTACGTGAAGACCTAGCAGCAGCGAGCACCGTCCTCCGAAATCGCCTACTCAAATCGAATGCCTTACTGGTAGGCGACTCGCTCAGCCAATTCCTGGAGCTGAGACAATGAGTGTTGTGGGGAACGGAAAGACAACACCAGACCATTCTCCATCCAAGTGAGGCTGGCCAGATTTTCTCCCTGAGCCTCTTTCCCAATCGCGGTGTGTCCTCGGACAGCCGTGATTACCCATCCTTCCTCGGCCTGTGTTACCGACTTCTCAAGCCAGCCGTTGATAGCTTCTCCTTCCGAAAGGTCCGTCGGGTCTGTCGGATGGATCACGAAACGAAGATCCGTTTCCCAAACGAAACCCACGGAAGGGGGGACCGACTCGCCAGGCTCATCTCCGCCTCCGCCAACCCACACTCCAGTCTGTTTTCCCGTCGTCGCATTGGTTGGTGGCACAGGGAGAGGATAGGGAGTCTGCGCTTCTGCCTCTTCGACGGTCAGGTTGGTTCCGTATCCGAGCGGTCCGTATTTCTGGACATCAATATTCAGCCGGAACGATGGAGCAAAACGATCCTCCGCTCGTTGAGCAGTTTCCCACGGCCCCACCAGAGCAAAGCCTGCCACTACCAGGATGGGCAGAGCAATCCCCGCCGCAAATGCTACGTTCCCAGCCAGCCTGCGGATGGCCACGGTCCCTCCTCCAAAATTCTCCACGGTAAGTGTGCCTCAATTATGCCTTACATAGAACCATTCGAATGGGCTGGATGTATCCAAGTCTGTATGGTAGTAGGGATGATCCTCCGCCCCTGGAAACACCCAGTTCTCCATCCCTCCCCAACCAGCCCAAGAGCAAGTGTTGCAGTCTTTGTCGCGAAGCTCTCTGAAGTGAGCGAATCCCGTATCACACGTGTTCTTGACCTCCATGTTCCCCAAGGGAAAGCCGTCATTAAGTGATGCGAAGGTTCGCCCATGCTTGTCGGCACCGTTGACTCGCCACTTCCAGTGGGTGCCAGTGTCATTCCATAGCCGGTACACAGGGTAGTCGTTGAGAGAACCGGCGCTACCTTCCTCGTCGTCGTTGTATGTTCCGTCGTCCGTCCAAGCGGAAATCGTCTGAGGCGGGTCCGAGCCCGCAGCAGGGAACCAAGCCCACCCTATCTCTGCCCAGTTGTCCGCATCCTGGAAAATGATGAGCGCTCGAACGATTCCCCTGTAAAGCGTATCCGGATAATTCAGACGAATTTCTCCGCCCACACCATCCTCGTTCTGGATGTTGTTCTCCCTTGCCTGCTCAGACCAGGTGTAGGTATAGCAGCCGGTATCCAGGTGCCCGGCCACTATGGGCGCCGTCGGGAACACAGCCGAAAGTACAGTGAGAAGAGAGAGAGTGAGGCCTGACAGGAAGCTGTCGAATAAGCTCCGAGTCTTGCCCACCATTCTTTCTCCGCTAGCGATACAAGCGAGCCTCCTCGACTGCCGCGAGATTGTCAAGAGGCCATATGGAGGACGTGCAACGGAGATGCCAGCCTAGGGTGGTTCGGACAGCCTCCCACGACTGGACCGCAGCGCTTAGCTCTCGGTCGCCCGTCGATAGACCGCCTCAGTCTCACCGGTGGGCTCAACGCCCAGCTCGTCCGCCAGGAGGAGGCTGAGCGCCTGGTAGCGGGACCGGGCTGCTTCGGGCCTTCCTCTCCTTCCCTCGAGCGCGATGGCGATCCGATACAGGTGCTCGGCGAACTGGTCCTGCTCGACAGCCCGATCCAAGATCTGCAGGGCTTCTTCATACCGATCGCCTCGCGCGAGGAGTTCCGCGAGCTCAGCTGAGGCGTCCACGAACTCCCGCTGAAGGCGCCCCCGGATCGGGATGGCCCAGTCGTAGTAGTGCCCGTTGCAGAAGGGGCCCCGATACAGGTTCACGGCCTCGTGAAGAGGAGCCGATGGCTCCGCAGCGCTCCGGGCCTCCTCGAGAGCCTCTTCGAAGGCCCGAACGTCGGACCACACCGCACCCACATCGAGCCGTAGCCGCTCGTCCACCCAATCGGCGACGATTGTCTCCTGCTTGGAGGCCTCCAGGCGCAGCCGGATCTGCCGGAGGCATTGGCGGAGGCTTCCGGCTGAGCGCGCTGGGTCAGCATCCGGCCATAGGGCGCCGAGTACTTGTTCCCGACTCCGCCCCTCACGGTGGGCAACGAGGAGCGCCAACAGCTCCAGGGCCTTCTTCCGCCACCCGCCCTCGACGGCCTCGGAGCCGAGGAACACCCGAATCCCACCCAGGCAGAGGACGCGCCGCCGCGCTGTCGGCTCCGCCGTGTCTGGGGCTCGAGCGGGCTCCCTTCCCTTTGTTTCGACAACTGCGGATTGAGGGGCCGTCCCCGAAGCCGCGACGGTGACATCCTCCGCTGGAGGGACCGGCTCCCTGCGCTCGGCGCTTCGGAGCACCACCGCCGCCTCGGCTAGGGCGTCGGCGGAGAGCACCGCCGGTGCCACCTCAAGCAGCTCGAGTTCCGCCGCCACTCGGACCTGGCCTTGGCCGGCCGAGAGGGAGATCCTCCGGGGCTCGTCGGTGTCATCCAGCACGACGAGCCCGATCCCGGACCCAGTGAACTCCGGCAGGCCGCTCTTGACTTGCTGGGCCGTGTCCGCGTCCAAGACCGCGAGGACCACCGGTTCCCGCGGGGCCGTGGGCGAGAGGGCCACCTCCCGGTGGGTGAGGGCGCCCGCCTCCAACTGCTCCCGTCGATGGCGAAGGACCAGCTCGTGGAGGGCCCTGGCGATCTCCTGGGGCGACCCCCGGAGGACCTCCACGGCGACCACGGCGTCCAGGAGGGGCCGGAGAGGTTCCGTCGCCAGGACCCGACAGACGTCGGGCCCCATCCGCATCTGGGCATACACCGCTAGGGCCACCAGCAGCTCCGCCGAGCGCTCTCCGGAGACCCCCAGCGGCGCGCCCAGGAGCGGGATGTAGAGGCAGCCTTCTTCGGTAAAGCCCACAGGAACGAGGAGTCCGTCCGCGGCCACCGTGGGACTTGGGCGCAGGCGTGGGAGGAGCGGCCCCCGGACCGAGGCGGCCACAAGCGCCGTCCCTCCGGAGAGGCCCGCGGGCTCGAGCCCCCTGAGGGCTCTGAACGAGACCACGGTGCCCGTGGCCTCCCTGAGCGGACGCCGAGGGAACGCCCTCGGGGTGATCCAACCCCTGAGGAGGAAGGCCACCCGGTCCCCCGCCTCGAGGCCGCAGAGCACCTCCGGGGGCTCTCGGCCCACCCCTTCGAGCCAGGCCCGGAGGAGAGCCTCGGCTCGGGGGCCCACCGTGTCCACCGAGGGGCGGAGCCCCGCGCCCCAGGCCAGTCCTCCCAGGCGGCCAGGAGCCTCGGGAACGCCCCCCAGGACTCCTCGGCGACGCCGCTCGATGGCGGCCCGTTCCCGCCGGCCCAGGATAGCGGCGGCGAAAGAAGAGGGGACCGCGCTCCCATCGGGAAGGACGATGGCCGCGGGAGGGCCCCGGCGGCGCCGGGGGAGGAGCCCCCGCCACCACGCCGGCCCTCTTGACGCTCCCATCTCCCCCCTCCGTGGAGAAATTTCCGAAGAGATTTTCGCGGAATCGCCCAGTGTCACGCTGGTGTCACGGCTGCGTCCGGGGCCTCCGGCATCCTGGCCACGTGAGCGCGCGCCGACCCTCCACCGATCGGGCCACTACCCACCGAGAAGGCAATTCGGCAGGAGCAGTCCCGCCGAGGGCCAGGCCAGCGGGCCGGCCAGGGCAGAGTGCCGAGCCTGTGGCTCTCAGAGGCGCGGATCGCTCGCTGTGCCGGACGGGCGGCGGGTCCTTGGGCGAGGCCCGCGACCTCGCACCCGGGCACCTCATTGATGAGGCGAGCTCGGCGATGCGGAGGGGACGGGGAGCTGGGCCCGGAGGACGGTGCCGGCCGGTTCGGGAAGGACGAGCGACCCGGCGACCCGGGAGGCGACGGGAGCAGTGCATGGCTGAGGGATGACCGCCGCGGCGACCAAGGCTCACCGGGCGGTGCCGGGCGGGTGCCGGACGCAGTGAGCTCGACGCGGCGCCAGCGCGGCGGCATCCCGGCGCCGGGACGACGCGAAGCGCTCGGGGAAGGCCCGCGAATGAGCGGGTCACCACGCGTCGCCGAGGGAGTCGGCGAGGGAAGGGCGGAGCCGTAGGCGGACCTATGTCTCGAAGAAGAGAGCTACCGGAAGGAGCAGGTGCGCTCGACGAGCGCGACGTGGCCATCCTCGTCGCCCTCGTCGAGCACAAGCTCCTTACCACCGAGCACATCCACACGCTGTTCTTCAACTCAGCGAGGAGAGCCCAGACAAAGGTTCAGGAGCTCAGGGAACTAGCTTTCATCAACACTCTTAACGCGCGCGCGCGAGGCCGACGACCCGATCGCCACCACCTCACCGAGCTCGGCGCCCAAGTGGCCACCTTCCATCTCGGCCGCGCTCGCTCCGAGCTCCGGGTCCCCACAACCGAGGCGGAGGCCCGCGTGCGTCTCCCCCACCGGCTGGGAGTCAACGACTTCTTCTGCCGCCTGGTGCTCGTCTGCGACGCCTCGGGTTGCGGGGTCCAGGCCTGGGAGGACGAGCACAAGGTCCGGGCCGGGGGCCGCGAGGTCCAGCCCGATGGGTTCGGGAGGCTCCTCCACCCCGGCGGGGCGGTGGAGTTCCTCCTGGAGTACGACCGAGGGACCGAGCACTTCTGGGCCGTGGTCAGGAAGCTCGGGAACTACCTGGCGGTCTCTTCCGCCCGGCCCGCGGACTCCCCCGAGCAGTTCCCCAACGTCCTGTTCGTCGTCCCCGGGAGGGGACGGGAGGAGCTGCTCCGCCGGGCGTTCGCGGTGGCCGTGGAGCGGTGGGACCCCTCCACCGCCCGATCGGCCCGAATGCCCTTCTACGTGAGCCACCGCAGGGCTCTGGGAGAGTCGGGGCACCTGGGCCCCGTGTGGCTCCCCCTGGCCGCTCCCGCGAGGTGGCTGCGGATCACAGAGCTGGAAGGGACCCCCGAATGCTTCTGGGACCTCTCCGAGTGTCTCAGGGTCCGGTGGATTCAAGGGGCGTGGGAGGGATGAAGGGCAGGCTGGCGCGGAAGCGTGCCACCGCGGGCAACCTGCGTCGGTCGTCGCCTAGGACGAAACCGGAGGAGGCTGTTGCGGCGTCAGTGGACGATGCTAGCCTCCGCCCGCTGGCGAGGGCCCTGCTCGCGCTCGCCGAGGAACTCCTCAAGCGGGAGGGGAAGAAGGGATGAAGGCCGTCGTCTACCTCCGGGTCTCCACCAAGGAACAGGCCGAGGAAGGCTACTCCATCGCCGCCCAGCAGGAGGCCTGCACCCGGTACGTCAGGGACAAGGGCTGGGACCTCGTCGACGTCTTCTCCGACCGGGGAGAGTCGGCCCGGACCGTCGACCGTCCCCAGTTCCAGCTCCTCCTCCGCCGGATCCAGGAGGACGGAGGGATCCGGTTCCTGGTGGTCCACAAGCTCGACCGCCTGGCCCGAAGTATCCGGGACTACGCCGCGGTCCGGGACCTCCTCGACAGGGCGGGGGTCCAGCTGGTCTCGGTGACCGAGGGCCTGGAGGCCACGGCCTCCGGGAAGATGGTGGAGGGGATGCTCGCCGTGGTCGCCGAGTGGTACTCGAACAACCTCTCCACCGAGATCCGCAAGGGCCAGGCCCAGAAGCTCCGCGAGGGAGCGTGGCCCAACCTGGCCCCCATCGGCTACCGGAACATCCGTCTGGATCCCTCCCCTGGACAGCGAAGGGGCCGGGCGGCCATCGTCCCCGCCGAGCAGGCCCCCCTGATCCGGGAGGCATTCGAGCTGTACGCCACGGGGAACTGGGCGCTCACCTCCCTGGCCGAGGAGATGTATCGCCGGGGCCTCCGGAACCGGCAGGGCGGGCGGGTCAGCCGGTCCCGCCTCCACAAGATGCTCTCTAACCCGGCCTACGTGGGGAAGATCCCGTGGAAAGGGACAGTGTACGAGGGCACCCACGAACCCATCGTCCCCGCCGAGGTCTATGAGCTTGTCCAGGAGCGCCTGGCGGCCCACGGGCGGTCCAGGGAGCGCCAGAGGCGCCACACGCATTTCCTCAAGGGCCTACTCCGGTGTGGGGCCTGCGGGGAACGGCTCCTGTACAACGTGGTGAAGGGGAGGAACCGACGCGACTTCGCCTACTTCGCCTGCGCCAGCCACTTCAACGCCCGGAGGAGCTGCGGGGAGCCCTACGTCCCCGCCAGGGCCCTGGAGCGGGCCGTCGAGGACCTGTACTGGGAGATCAGGCTCCCCCGGGGCCTCCGGGCCCGCCTGGAGCGGATCCTGGAGGAGGAGGTCATCGCCGGCGAGCGGCACCGGGCCCAGGAGACCCGGTTCGTGGCCCGGCGTCTCGACCGGCTGGCGAACGAGCGGGAGCGCCTGCTCGACCTCTACCTCGCCGGCGACATCGACCGGGAGACGTTCCGAGAGCGGAAGGAACAGATCGAGAACGAGGTCGCGGAACTCGAGGCCCGGACCGCCGACCAGAGCGCCAAGCTCGGACAGGCTCGGGAACTCGTGGCCCTCGCCCTCAAGCTGGCGAGGAATTGCCACGCCAGCTACGGCAAGGCGTCACCCGAGACCAAGAAGCTTTGGAACCAGGCGTTCTTTGAGAACGTCGTCGTGAGGGACCGGGCCGTCGTCGACGTCCGCTACGCGGAACCCTTCAGAGCGATCTTCGCGGCTGAGGCGGGACGTGGTTCTGATAAGGGCCTTCTCGTGGAGATGACCGGATTCGAACCGGCGACCTCCTGCTTGCAAAGCAGGCGCTCTACCAGCTGAGCTACATCCCCGGTCAATGATAGGCGACCGCGCCCCAGGATGGCTCTTTCCTCGCCTCATGGTTCCCACGTCACACGGGTCAATCCCGACCCCTCCGGGTAAGGGAAGCGCCAGGAGAACGAGAGAAGAGGAGGGTCCATGAGCGCGGTCACGCTCGCCGTCGCGATGAGCGCGGTCCTGCTCGCCATCGCGAGTTATCTGGTCGTCTCGATGGTCCGGAGCATCCGCCACGAGATGAAGACATCCGGCGTGCGGAACATCTGGCGGAACTTCGGCCTGAGCATCGGCTTCGCCGTCCTGTTCTTCACCAGCTGGATGGCCCAGGGAGCCGCCGAGTGGCACGTGTACGCCTCGGAGCAGCAGGCTCACGGTGAGCCCTTGGGGATCGCCGACTTCATCATCCACTTCTCGCAGTCGACGCTGGAGAACTGGCAGTCCGAGTTCCTCCAGCTGTTTTCATTCGTGGTCATGGCGGCGCTGTTCATCCACCGGGGCAGCGCGGAGTCCAGGGACAGCGACGATCGCATGGAGAAGAAGATCGACCAGATCCACCAGCAGCTCCAAGAGCTGAGCAGCCGCGGCGAGTAGCGGCGCTGCGCACACGGCCCTGCCTGGAGCGGCTATCCTCCCCGGGCGTGCCGATCGGCGTCTACACGGTGATGGACGGGAAGGGGAATCCCGTCGGGACGGAGGAGTTCCGCTGCGCGCCGGGCCCGGCCGGGTGGCGGTACTTCGCCGCGATCGAGACCTCGGTCCCCGAGCCGCACCGGGAAACCGTCGACCTGGTGGTGGACCTCCGTTGGCTCCCCGTCCGGCTCCGGATCGACACCGGTTCGCACCACGTTGACCTGGCCGCGGAGGAGACCCGTCTCCAGGGCGAGCGTGACGGAGAACCCCTCGAGATCGAGTGGGAGGGCCGACTCGATCTGGACTACCTCTCCCCTTCGTTCAACGCCGTAACCGCGAACCGGCTGGGGCGAACGGAGGAGATCCGGGTCGTCTACCTCGACCCGGTGACATGCGAGCCGCACGTGGTGAGGCAGCGATACGAGCTGGGAGGCAACGAGGAGGTGTCCACGCCGGTAGGCCGGTTCCAGGCGAGGCGATGGCAGTACACGGGGCTCGACTCCGGGTGGACGGGCTCCCTGTGGGTGGCGGGAGATATCGTCGTGGCTTTCCAGAACGTGTTCGAGCTGGCGGCGTACGAACCTGGTCCGCGCGGGCCGTTCCCGATCCGCTGAGGAGCTGGTGGCTCCTACGGGCCAGGAGCGGACCCGACGATATCTTGGGGTGATGCGACTCTCGCGTGCGGACCTCGCGCACCTGGCCCGCCTCTTCTCCGCGATCGCCGTGGGGGTGGCGGGGATGTGGCTCGCGCTGCTCCTCGGCGGACGGCACGACTACACCGTGGGGCCCTTCCGGGTGGAGCTGTACGCCCGGCCCGGGCGGGGGATGACCGAGATCGCGCTCCCGCCGTTCGGACGGGTCCAGGCCGCAACACACCTGCCTCCGGTGCGACTCACGGCCACCGTGGACCTAGTCGACCCGCAGGATCTCTCGGCGATGGTGGCCCGGCAAGGGATCGAGGGGCTCATCCGGGAGACGGAGAGCGGGGCGTACGGAGCGATGCGCCAGCATGCCGTCAGAACCTTCCTGCTCGGACTGGCCGGCGGCCTCGCGGCGTCCCTACTCACCTACCGGCGGCAGTGGTCGCGCGTCCTCCTGGGGACCGCCGGCGCGGTGGTGGCCCTCAGCCTCGCCGGGGGGGCCGCCTGGGCCACGTTCCGGCCATCGGCCTTCCTCCAGCCGACCTTCACGGGTTCGCTGACGCTGGCCCCCAGGATCATCGGGCCGCTTCAGGAAGCCACCGGTCGCATCGAGGACTTCCGGGCCCAACTGGCCCGCCTGGTCGGGGCGGCCACCGATGCCTACGACGTCATCGTGAACGAGCCCGGACCGAGCGGCCGAGGAATCCGAGTGCTTCACATCTCTGACATCCACCTGTCCCCTATCGGCATGGACTTCGCCCAGCGCCTGTCGCGGTCCTTCGACGTCGATCTTGTGATCGACACGGGAGACCTCACATCGTTCGGCACGCCACTCGAGCAGGCCATCCTGGGTCGCATCCCCGAGTTCGGGGTTCCCTACGTGTTCGTCCGAGGGAACCACGACTCGGACGAGATCGCGGAGCGGGTGGCGGCCGCGGAGAACAGCGTGGTTCTCGAGGGGCAGATGGAGGAAGTCGCGGGGCTCCGCATCTTCGGAGCGGGCCACCCATTGTTCACGCCGACGGCGAGTCGGCAGCTGGACCCCGCCGGGATCGCCACCACTCTCCGCGAGGCCGGGGAGGCGCTCACCGTCCGCATCGCCGTCCTCCTCCCCCGCCCCGACCTGGTGGCCATCCACGACGACCGGATGGCGCTGCCCTGGGCCCGACTCGTTCCCCTCGTCGTGAGCGGGCACTTCCACGAGAGCGAGGCTCGCGTGATCGACGAGACGCTGTTCCTGCGGGTAGGGAGCACCGGCGGGGGCGGCCTGGAGGGCCTCGCTGGGGAGACCCTCACCGCCGAGATCCTGCATTTCGAGGGAGAACCCCCCGCCCTCGTCGCCTACGACGTGGTCGAGCTCGATCCGGATACGGGAAATCTCACGGTTCGACGGACCCTGACCACTCGACTGATAGAGCCGGTGGGGCCTTCCCCCGCGCCGACCGGCTAGCGGTCGACGCGGCGAGCGACCCCGGAGCTCAGCCCTCGGCCGGGGGCAGCTCCTGCCACTCGTTCTCGTCCACCCCGGCCCCGCGCCGCCGCCGGAAGACCGTCGCCAAAGCCGCGATGGCCCCAGCGAACAGCGCGAACAGGAAGAACTTCTTCTTTCCTCCGCCCTTCTTCTCCTCGCCCATACCCGCCTCCTTGGGTGTCCCGTGGGCCTGGGTGGACTTGAACCACCGACCTCACCCTTATCAGGGGTGCGCTCTAACCGCCTGAGCTACAGACCCAATTAACGGGCCCTCTCAATCAAACAATTTGTGTGGGCGCCTGTCGACACAGAATCTTCACTTTCACTTTGAAAGGAGGTGATCCAGCCGCAGGTTCCCCTACGGCTACCTTGTTACGACTTCACCCCAGTCATGAGCCATACCGTGGTAAGCGCCCTCCCGAAGGTTAGGCTACCTACTTCTGGTACAGC
>JBOGVA010000061.1:0-7732 GCA_050692195.1 Actinomycetota bacterium
GAGCGTTCCGCCGAGGGCTGCCAGGCGATCGGCCATGTTGGTGAGGCCGGCGCCACGTGGAGCGGCTCGCGGGTCGAACCCTCGCCCCTCATCCTCCACTTGGAAGCAGAGCTCGCCGTGATGTGCAGATAGGCGAACGAGCGCCCTCGTGGCGCCGGCGTACTTGGCCACGTTCTGGAGGGCCTCAAGGGCGCAGAAGTACACGGCCGCCTCGGCTTCCTGGGGGTAGCGGCCGACCCCGTCGGCCTCCACGTCGACCCTGAGAGGAGCCTTCCGGGCCTGCGCCTCCAGGGCTGCCACCAGGCCCTGATCCGCTAGCAGGGGAGGGTAGATCCCCCGGGCCAGGTCCCGAAGGTTCTCGAGCGTCTCCTGCGCTTCACGCTGAAGCTCGTCCATCGTCGCCTTGGCTCGGTTGGGATCCGAATCCACGAACCGGCCGGCCAGTCCCAGCTTCATCGCCAGGGCCACGAGCTGCTGCTGGGCTCCGTCGTGGATGTTCCGCTCGATCCGCCTTCGCTCCTCGTCCTGGGCGGCCACGATGCGCTGGCGGGACGCCCGAAGCTCCTCGATCAGCCGGACGTTCCGCAGGACAAGGCCCGCTTGCGATCCGAAGTCCTCGATCAGCTTCTCGTGCGCCGGGGTCAGCGGCTCGGCCGGCGGCATGACGACCGTGATGGCCCCGAGCAGCTCGCCCTGATGGCGAACCGCGAAGGCCCGGGCCGGATCCGGGAAAGGCGGTAGATCCTCGGCCGTCACCGCGAGGGACGGCACCGGTTCGACCGCCGGCCAGGACCCGGCCGGGACCAGCTCCGACGCAATGCGAAGCCAGATGCGCACCTCGCTCGCCCCAATCCCCTCCCCCAGGATCCGGGCCATCCGGGGCACCACATCCTCCGTCGAGTAGGTCCCGGCCATTCGGCCGGCGAAGTCCGAAAGCACCTCGTACGGCGTGGCCCGCTTGCCGTACACCAGGCGGTCGGCGAGGTGGCGGGCGCGGCTCCTGGCCGGCTGGAACGCCACCGCCACGATGGCCGCCGCGGCGAAGGTGAGCGCCGTGTTCCCACGGCTCCCCACAAGCGCCCCGATCCCGACGACGACCCCGATGTAGACGAGTGTGACGAGCCCCGCAAGGACCGCGAACACCACGGTCTTCTTGATCACGATGTCGAGGTCGTACAGGCGGTACTTGAGGATGGCGACCCCGGAGGCGGCTGGGACGCCGACGAACAGACTGAGGACGAACCCGATGAAGAAGGCGTCGCCGATCGGAGACCCTTCATACGGACCGACCCATTCACTGAGGGCGCTGCCAACGAACATGCCTGCCGCCGTCGCGGCGACGTAGGCGAGCCATCTGACCTGCTGGCGCTCCTCGCCTCGCGTCTTTCGGAACCGCACGATCAGGGCGACCACCGCGAGAAGGGCTCCACCCAACAGCGTCAGGCCACCCACCAGGGCGGTCTTGTCCAGCAAGGAACCGAGTGCGTCCACGCCGGTGGGGTTCAGCAGGGGACGCTGCCCTCCCTGGTAGTTCCTCGCCAGGTCCCGAGGCATGAGGACGAAGCTCACCGCCGCGATGAAGGTGGCCCCCACGATGACCCATGCCACCGGCCGCCACCGGCGAGTGGGCACGCGGCCCGAGGGGAACAGGAGGAACACCATTGGGACCGAAGCCAGGCCCGGGACGTACACCCAGCCCAGCAGCCAGGCGAGGAACGTGGTTCCGGGCAGCGACCCCGGGTTCGACAGGCCGCGAGTCACATACTCGTCGCCGAGCCCGCTGAGCGCGGCCAGGAGGCCGATCGCGCAGAAGAGCCAGCCGATGGGATTGCGAGGCCGGCGGGAGGCGACCAGCGCCCCGACCGTCGCGCACGCTCCGACGCCGGCGACGAACACCGGGGTCAACAGCCAGTCCTCCGCATCCGGCTGCGCCGTCAGCGGCAGGATCGCGGCGGGGAGCATGATCAGGAGAGTGAGGCCGAACAGCGACCACGCCAGCCACCGCGCCGACCGGGAGCTCATCCGACCGCCTCCTTCGCTCGCACCGGGACCCGGCCCGTGATCGTGGTCCCGTGCCCAGGACGCGACGTGACCTCCAGCGCTCCCCCAAGTGCCGCCAGCCTGTCGGCCATATTGGTGAGGCCGGACCCCGACGGCGTTCGGTCGGGATCGAAGCCGATTCCGTCGTCCTGCACGGAGAAGACGACGTGGCCGTCCTCGCCGGTCAGCGCGACGATCGCCCGGGAGGCCCCGGCGTATTTGGCCACGTTCTGAAGGGCCTCCAGGCAGCAGAAGTAGACGGCAGCTTCGGCCTCCTGGAGGTAGCGCCGGACCCCGTCCGCCTGGATCTGGACCGGCAGCGGCACCTTCCGCGTGTGGGCCTCCAGAGCCGCCAGCAGTCCCTGATCGGCGAGCAGCGGCGGGTAGATCCCCCGAGCGAGGTCCCTGAGGTTGTCCAGCGCGTCCCCGGCCTCCGACTGAAGCTCCTCGAGCATCGAATCCGCGCGATCGATGTCCTTCTTCGCCATGGCACGGACGAGAGCAAGCTTCACGGAGAGGGACACGAGCTGCTGTTGCGCCCCATCGTGGATGTTCCGTTCGATCCGCCTTCGCTCCTCGTCCTGAGCGGCCACGATTCGCTGCCGGGAGGCCCTGAGCTCCTCGATCAGCCGGACGTTGCGAAGGACCAGCCCGGCCTGGGACGCCAGGTCGGACAGGAGCTTGTCCTCCGTGGGTGTCAGGGGCTCCGAGGGCGGCTTGGCGATGGCCAGAGCCCCCAGGAGCTCCCCCTGATGGCGCACCGCGGCGGCGCGGGTCGTCTCGGGGATCTCCGGCAGCTTCTCCCGTCCGACCGGAAGGGCCGCCCTGGCCCCGTACTCGGTCGGCCACGACGCGGCGAGGCGAAGCTCGCCCCCGACGCGCAGCCAGACCCCCGCCCTCGAAGCCCCCGTCCCCTCGCCCAGGATCTGGGCCAGCCGGGGAAGGATCTCGTCGACGGCGTAGGTCCCGGCCATGCGTTCAGAGAACTGGGAGAGCACCTCGTAGGGGGTGGCCCGCCTCCCGTACACAA
Organism: Actinomycetota bacterium; assembly: GCA_050692195.1. Taxonomy (GTDB): domain Bacteria; phylum Actinomycetota; class UBA4738; order UBA4738; family UBA4738; genus JBOGVA01. Next base: position 3,071 of record JBOGVA010000061.1, read on the forward strand.
GACGATTCGCGAGGTGCCGGGCCCATTCCCGGACCGGGTGGAAGGCGACGGCGATGACCACCGCCGCCACGATCGTGAGGAGCGTGTTGGCTCGGGCGCCGACCAGCGCGCCGATGCCCACGACGACGGCCACGTACACGACCGTGAAGAAGGCGGCAAGTGCTCCGAACACGAGGGTCTTGCTGATGACGATGTCGATGTCGTAGAGCCGGTATTTGAGGATGGCGATGCCGATCGCCATGTAGAGGCCCAGCGTCGCCAGCGACAAGAGTGGGGTCAGAGCCACGCTGTCCACGATGGATTGGACGACGAGGATCGCCACGAACAGCGCTGTAGCCGTCACGAACCACTTGAGCTGCTGCCGCTCCTCCCCCCGGGCCTGGCGCAGCCTCAGGAGCTGCGATACCACCCCCAGGACGGAGAAAGCCAGGGTCGCGTAGACCGCTCCAATCGCCACACCTTCGAGGAGCGGGTCGAAGCTCGCGCTCTCCAGGAACGGCTGGGACCACAGGACCGCCGAGGCGATCAGAGCAGTCAGGAGCAGGGTCGCGCTGCAGATGGCGGCGCCCCAGAACACGGTACGCCAGCGCCGAGAGTGAAGCATGCCCGTCGGGAACAGCAGCAACAGGAAGGGAAGAGCCCCCACCCCCAGCGTCCAGCTCCAGTTGGAGACCCATGCCACCGCATATGGAGCCGGGAGCGAGCCAGGGTCCACAAGCAGGGCGTACGCGGCGTAGGCCTGACCGAAGGTCGACACGCCGAGTCCGAGGCCCGCCAGAAGGAAGAGCCATCCGAGCGCTATCTTCGGCCGGCGGGACGCCACCAGCGCCCCGATGACGGGCAGCCCCAGGTTGGTGAGGCTGTCCAGCCTCTCGGTGAGCGATGACCTGATGCCGGGAGGAAGCGATTCCTGGGGTGAGATGGATTGGAGCACGAAGCCACCCACGATCGCGGCGACGGCGACGGCACACAGCGACCAGGCGAGCCGGGATGCGGTCCGCCGGCTCATCCCTGCCGCTCCATCGTCCGCTCGGGAACCCGTCCGCTCACGGTGGTTCCCTGGCCCGGCTTCGACGACACCTCGAGCTCGCCGCCCAGCGCTTCCAGGCGGTCTCGCATGTTCGTGAGGCCCGAGCCCGCAGCTGTGACCTCTGGGTCGAAGCCCCTCCCGTCGTCGATGACATCGAACTTGAGCATCCCGTTGGCGGTCGAGAGCCGGATCGACGCCCTGGACGCCCTCGCGTACTTGGCCACGTTCTGAAGTGCCTCCAGCGTGCAGAAGTACACCGCCGCCTCGACCTCTTGCGGGTAGCGACCCACCCCGTCGGCCTCGATCTCGACCAGGATCGGCGCCTTCCGAGCCTGAGCCCGAAGCGCCGCCACCAGACCCTGGTCGGCGAGGAGCGGCGGGTAGATCCCGCGGGCCAGGTCCCTGAGATTCTCGAGCGCCTCGGCCGCCTCGCGCTGCAGCTCGTCCAGCGCGCGCAGCTCGGCATCGGGGTCCCGGCCGACCAGGCCCTTGGCCAATCCCACCCTGACCGACAGGGCCACCAGTTGCTGCTGTGCGCCGTCGTGGATGTTTCGTTCGATCCGCCTTCGCTCCTCGTCCTGAGCGGCCACGATTCGCTGGCGGGATGCACGCAGCTCCTCGATCAGCCGGACGTTCCGAAGGACCAGCCCGGCCTGGGACGCCAGGTCGCGTACGAGCGTCTCCTTGCCCGGGTCGATCGGGTCGCTCGCCGGCATCGAGACGCTGAGGGCGCCGAGGAGCTCTCCCTGGTGGCGAACCTCGTAGGCGTGCTCGCCGGGCGGGAGGTCAGGCAGCCTGTCCCCCGCCAGGACCAGAGCACCGCCCGCGTCGTCATCCGACCCAGGCCACGATGCGGCCGGCCGGAGCTCGCCACCGATCCGCAGCCATACCCGAGCATGGTCGGCTCCGGTTCCCGCGGCGAGGATGCTCGCCATCCGGGGAAGCACTTCCTCTGTGGAATACGCCTCGGCCATCCGGTCGGAGAACTCCGACAGCACTTCGTACGGGGTGGCCCGCTTGCCGTACACCACTCGGTCGGCGAGATGCCGGGCTCGCTCTTTGACCGGCTGGAACAGCAGAACCAGCAACACCGTCGCGGCGAGGGTGAACGGACCACCGTCGCCGCCAACTTCCACGAAGAGGACCGGGAGGCCCACGGCGACTAGCGCGTACAGGAGCGAGATGAACCCCACGACCACGGCGAACACCACCGTCTTGCGGATCACGACGTCGAGTTCCCACAAGCGGTACCGGAGGATGGCGATCAGGTAGGCGCCGGGAACCCCAAGCGCTATCGTGAAGGCCACCAGGCCAAAGGCGATATCGAAGATGGGTGGTTCGTCGCCGGTCTCCCCCAGGCCGAGCACGGAGCCCGCGACGATGAAGAGGAACATGGCGATGAGGGCCGTCCCCGCCGCGGTCGCCACGAAGACAAGCCAACGCATCTGCTGTCGCTCCTCGCCGGTCGACCGCCTGAACCGCTGGCGAACGGCGATCACCGTGGCCAGTGCAGCGAGGAGCGCCGTGACGGTCCCCACCAGGATCAGCGCTCCAGGCGACTCGCCCAGCGCGTCGACCCCGAGAGGGTTCTCATAGAGGATCCCCAGCTGGACCCAATTGTTGAGGGGGCCGGGCCGGACGCTGAAGCTCACGATCGCCAACCCCAACCCGGCGAAAAGCGCGCGCGTCGCCCAGCGCCAGCGAAGTGATGGAGCCCGGCCGTGGGGGAAGAGCAGGAACAGTAAGGGCAGCAGCCCAACCGGAAAGAGTGCGAACTCTCCGAGCACGGCGGCGATCGCCGCGCCCCCGATCGGTTGATCGCTGGCCCGCACGCCGTAACCCATCACAGCCTCACAGAACGTGTAGACCGGCAGCGTGAGCCCGATCGCCATGAGGATCCAGCCGGCGCTGTTGTGAGGTTGGCGGGACACGATCACCAGGCCGGTGACCAGCCACAGGAGCGCCACGAATGCCAGCACGACGGCAGCTCGATTGACCGACGGCATGAGATCGTCTCCCCTGCTCAACCGGACCTCGAGTTCCGCGCGGACCTCGGCCATCCTCGGCGCAGTCGGGTCGCCAATCACCACGATCCGTCCGGGCTCCGCGCGCTGAGCCGCGATCGAAATCAGGGGCAGCGAAACGGCGAAAAGGCCGAGCGCAGCGATCAGGAGGCCGCGGGAAACGATCCGCGCCGTGCGAGCCCTCATCTGGCTCCCTACCCGTCCATCTCGATCGGCGCCAGGTCCTTCTCCGCCGGCCCCTGGATGACCTTGCCTCCGTAGTCGTACCGGGACCCGTGGCAGGGGCAGTCCCAGGTCTTTGCACCGTCGTTCCACCCCACCGTGCAGCCGAGGTGGGTGCACCGAGCCGACACCGCCTGCACCCTTCCCTCCTCGTCCCTGTAGGCCGCCATCCTCCGACCCTCGAAGACCACGATCGCCGCCTCGCCCGGCCTCAGGTCGTCCACCGACCGGCCGACGGTCTTGGAGATCAGCACGTCCGTGGGGGCGTCGTGGGAAACGCTGTTGGGGACGGACCCGAGCAAGAACCTGCGGGCACCGGCCATGCCCTTGTTGCCGACGACGACCAGGTCGTGTGACTCGGCGCAGGCCAGCTCGCTGATGCGCTCGCTCGGGTCACCCTGAAGGACACGCGCGCCGATCTCTCCGTCCCCGAGCCGGTCAGACGTTTCCTTCAGCACGATGTCCCCGACGAGCTTGTCGCCCACATACACGAGCGTGACGCTCGCCCCGACGCTTCGAGCAAGATCGAACCCTCGGCGTGCCGCCTGGCTCGCCGTGGGCGACCCGTCGGTTGCGATCAGGACACGGCTGTAGACCCCGGGCGGCGGAAGAGACTCATCGCGCGATGCCGTCTTCACGATCAACAGGTCGCAGGGCGAGTAGTGCGAGACACGGTCGGGAACGCCGCCCAGGACGAACCGTCTGGCCGCCCCGATCCCCACGCTGCCGAGAACGATCAGGTCGCACGTCTGTTCCTCGGCGGCCTCCATGATCGCGTCGGAGGGGTCCCCCGCTCGAGTCTCGGTGCTGGCCCCGACCCCGAGATCACGCGATGCGGAAGCTGCGCGGCGCAGGACCTCCTCGGCCTTCGCCTGAACCGTCACCGCCGGATCGTAGGCAGTCAGGATGATCAGTTCGGCCCCGAGCGCCTTCGCCAGGGTGCCGGCGGCGACCTCGGCGATGCCGGCCGTCGGCGAGCCATCGGTGCCGACCAGGATCTTCTTGTACGTCATGGGATCTGAGAGAACGGGACGCGCGCCGGCTCCTTTACCGGGATCCGGCCCGTGACCGTCGTGCCCTCGCCGGGCGCCGACCTCACCTCGAGTGCTCCGCCGAGGGCTGCCAGCCGGTCGGACATGTTGGTGAGGCCCGTGCCAAGCGGCGTGGCCGCGGGGTCGAAGCCCTGGCCGTCGTCCCGGATGGTCACGGTGAGCTCCCCCCCTCCCGCCGCCAGCTCGATGAGGGTCCGCGACGCCTGGGAGTACTTCGCAGCGTTCTGAAGAGCTTCGAGGGCGCAGAAGTACACCGCCGCCTCCACCTCCTGAGGGTATCGACCGATGCCGTCCCCTTCGATCTCCACCGGCAGCGCGGCCTTGCGAGCCTGGG
>JBOGVA010000062.1:0-4663 GCA_050692195.1 Actinomycetota bacterium
GCTCGGTGGTGATCAGCCGGCAGAGGTTCTCGTACCCCGTTGCGTCCTTCGCCAGAAGGGTGATGTGGCGGTCCCCTTCCAGGGTTCGCACCGTGAGGGAGCCGCCGAGGATCGGCTTGATCCCGTAGTGGCGGCAGGCCGCGGTGAACCGCGGGGCCCCGTACAGCCCGTTCCGGTCGGTGAGGGCCACGGCCGGCATGCCGAGTTCGGCCGCCCGGCGGGCCAGGTCCTCCGGGGAGATGGCCCCTTCCTTGATGGAGAAGTAGGACCGAACGGAGAGGTGAACGAACGAGGGGGACCCGAACATATGTTCGAATAGTATTACCTTTGCTCCTGGGGGTCTAGATGGTTAAGTAGGAAAGTCAGACAGTTGGAAAGTGATACACTCCCACCGAACGACGAGAGGAGCACTCAATGGGCAAGCGAACCAGAGTACGGGAGAAGGGCCAGGTCACGATCCCGGCGGATATCCGGAAGGCCGCTCATCTTGAGGCGGGGGATCCAATCGCGATCGAGATGACGGGCGACGGCATCCTCCTTCGACCGATGAAGGTCATCGACTCCACGCAGGCCTGGTTCTGGACACCGACCTGGCAGGAGAAGGAGCGTCAGGCCTCCGAGGACATCCGTACGGGACGCGTCACGCGATACCTCACCGACGAGGAGTTCCTCGAGACGTTGAACCGGTGATCCCGGGTGCCTACGTACGACGTCACCAACAGTTTCCGCCGAGACGTCGACCGGTTGACGAAGGTACAGCGAACGGCACTCAACAAGGCAATCAAGGCCTTCGTAAAGGACCCGGGCAAAGGGCGATTCCGAAAGGGCCTGCGCGTCAAGGGAATTCAGGGTGCGCCCGGCATCTTCGAGACGACGTGGGCAGACGACGGTCGGTGCACGTTCGAGTACGGACCGGAGGTGCGTCCCGGCGAACCTCACATCATCTGGCGCCGCTGCGGCACGCACCAGGTATTGAGCGGCCCTGACCGCGGGCCTGGCTCCCGAAGGGCAGGCTACGATGGCAGATAGCGTCAGGAGGCATGGAGGGGCGTGATGGCTGAGATCAGCGGAAGGAAGTCAGTGGTCCTGGGTCATGGAACAGTGCCGACCCGACCCCCCAGGCCTGCGCAGGGGGGCAGTCCGATCCGGCCGGGACTCGCCGTGCGCTTCCGGGCAGCGGCAAGCCTCATCAAGGATCTCCTCCGGCTGGCTCAACTCTCAAAGTGAGATGCCGGGCTACGGTCGCGGTGGAAGCCGATCCCAGATCTCGAATTCAGCAGGCAGGACTGCGGACCCTGCGGCGAGGCGGCTTGAGAACACGGCCAGGACTTCGCCTATACCTGTGGCCGAGGGTGCCCGAAGGCCCTCAAAGCCCGCATAGTGGGCCGCATTGCCAGCGGCCTGAGATGGAGACGGGTCGACGCCTCTGATCATCTCTGCAGAGAGCCCCAGAGTCTCGGCGGCCATCTGAACCGTCAGGTCGAGCACCTCGTGAAGCTGAACCTGGTACCGGTACAAATGCCTTGGCAAGAGATTCGCCGGTGGCACCGCCTCCCGTTCGGCTCGGCGATACAACTCCGCAATCACGGTCTCTCTCTGAAGAGCCAGATAGAGGACGGGGAAACTGTCGGGAGGATTCCAGCGGCCCCCCTGAATCCTCGCGCCTTCTCCGCTCGCCGGCGGGTATCCCGGCCCCAAGTGTCTGAACGCTTCTCCGATTAGTGGGACGCGAGGGAGCTCGTCGATCAGCGAGATGAGGCGTGGATCGGGAGGCTCCATGCGCTACACGAAGACGCCCTCACCCAGCGCATCGATGGCGCCGAGCACGTCGCGATACTTGCCCTGACCGAGCAGATCGACAGGCTTGTGGTGCGCCAGCAAGGGGTTAGGGGTGAATAGCCAGTCATGCGCCGGTTGTGGGCGGAGCGTCTTGGAGAGCAGTTCAAGAACCGATAGAACCTCCAGGAGCTTCTCGCGAGCGCTGTGTCGTGGCCTCACTCCCTTTCGCATCCAGCGGGACACGGTGCGCGGATTCGTGCCAAGCAAGCGGGCCAACTGTCCCTGGTCCAACTGGGTCTGCCTTCGAGCCGAGTCCAGACGCTCTATGAGTTCAACGGCCATCTACCCTCCCTTCGGCTCACACACTTGTAATTGTCCCTCGTGCTGTCCTATAGTATGGCACATGAATGACATCAGATCGTCCATGCTGATGGGGGCTCGCTTACTGGCCCAGAAGCCGCTTATGCGGCGACGGAGCCGCCCCTTCTGGACAAGCTTCACGAGGATGGGACGCCGTACCTGATTGACCCGCGGAAGAACTCCCATCTGGCCTCCGCCGGCACCCAGAAGATGTTGTCGGCCCGGTACTCATCTGGGTGATCGGGATCAGCGCCCGGAGTCGCCTCCAACTTGGCCCGATGAGCGTCGAAGGCATCCGAGATGTACTTCAGGAAGATCAAGCCCAGGACGACGTGCTTGTAACTCGGCTGCATCCATGTGTCCGCGGAGCTTGTCCGCGGCGGCCCACATGGTGGCCTCGAAGCCGAGCGTGGCGCCGCCTCTAGGCCTTCCGGCGCGCTGTTCCTTGCCCTGCTTCCGTCTTCGTCCGTGCCACCACTCGATCTCCGGCCGACGGGATCCACCCACTAACCACGGGCCCGGGGTCAAGAGGATACGTGGATGGTGTGGCGTTCCTCACCCCTCAGTCCCACATGCGCTCCAGCTGCCACCCGCCGCCTCGGCGGTCCTGGTACAAGTCGACCACCGCTCCCCCCTTCGCCTCCACCCGCCAGTACTCCCGGTCCCGGCCGTCCTCCCACCACCGGCCCTCGATCCGCCACCTGCCGATCACGTTGCAGACCTCGTAGCGCCGCCCCCGCCACAGGAAGGCCGCGGGCATCCCCGCCTCTCGCTCCACGGCCACCTGCTGGTCATAGCGCTTGGCCATCGCCCCTCGGCCCGGCCTCGGTTCCCCCTGAGGAATCCGAACATATGTTCGATAGAGGGAGGAAGGTACCTCTATGGGCGCCGACCTGTCAAGAGGGCTCCCGGGCCCGCGTATCATCCCCTCAGGGCCTGTGATAATGAGCGGCCCGACCGGAGGAGAGCCCTTGGACATCGCCGTCTTGGGAGCGGGCCATGTGGGATTGGTCTCGGCCGTCTGCCTGGCCGCGATAGGTCACCACGTGCGGGTCCTGGACATCGACGAGCGAAGGATCGAGCGGCTGGCCGGAGGCGAGGTCCCGTTCCTCGAGCCGGGGCTCGATGAGCTCCTGACGAAGGCAAGGAGCCTCGGCCGGATATCCTTCCACGCCAAGCCGGATGCGCTGCCCGGCGCCACGCTCGTCTTTCTGTGCGTCGATACGCCGAATCGACCTGAAGGGCAGGTGGACCTGTCCTCGGTGGTTTCGGCCACCCACGCCGCCGCCCAGCATGCGAGCGACGGAGCGGTCATCGTCAACCGGAGCACGGCCCCGGTGGGGACCGCCGACTACATCTCGTCGATCATCGAGGAACGGCGCGGCCGGCCCCTCCCGGTGATCGCGAATCCTGAGTTCCTGGCCGAAGGCACGGCCGTCCGGGACTTCCTCGCCCCCGACCGGATCGTGATCGGGACACGGAAGGAAGCCGATGCCGCCCCGCTTCTGGAGGCCTACGAGCCCATCGTGACGCGAAACTTGCCTGCCGACCTTCCGGAGGGCGTGCACGAGAAGGCCATGGCCGGACCGGACACCGTTCCGGTCCTCGTGGCCGCCCCGCCGACGGCAGAGCTCATCAAGTACGCGGCGAACGCGTTCCTCGCGGTCAAGGTGTCGTTCATCAACGAGATCGCCGGGATCTCCGAGGAGTTGGGGGGTGACATCACCGAGGTGGCCAGGGCCTTGGGGCTGGACCACCGGATCGGGCCTCACTTCCTGCGCGCGGGGATCGGTTGGGGCGGTTCGTGCTTTCCCAAGGACATCGTGGCCCTGCAAGGGATGGCGGAGACGCGTGGCCTCTCGGCGCGCATGCTCGGCGCAGCGAACGCGGTGAACGCCGACCAGCGGCGGTGGGTCATCCGTAAGCTCCAGCAACATCTGAAGACGCTCGTCGGCCGGCGGGTCGGGCTCCTCGGTCTTGCCTACAAGCCGATGACCGACGACCTCAGGGACGCTCCCTCCCTGGAGATCGCGGCGGAGCTCGCTCGCCTGAGCGTTCAGGTCAGAGGCTTCGACCCTGCCATCAAGGCGGTCTCTCCGGACGCGGAGGGCATCCTGGACACGGTGGACGGGCCCCTGGCGCTGGCCCAGGGCGCGGATGCCCTGGTCCTGGTGACGGAATGGCCGGAGTTCAGGGAGCTCGACCTGGCCGAGCTTGCCCGGGCCATGCGAGAGCCGTTGATACTGGACGGGAGGAACTTCCTGGACCCGGAGGCCGTGCGGACGGCGGGGTTCACCTACGTGAGCGTGGGTCGGTAGTCGACTTCACTCTTCGGGCGGACCCGCCGCCCGAGCAGCGCCACCCCTAGCAACGCGACGAGAGAGAGGCCGGAGACCACCTTGCCCAAGTTCCAGCTTTCGGGCTCGTAGCGAACGGAGACCAGGTGCCGTCCGGGGGGCACCAGGACGGCCACGCCGGCATGATCGGCCGGGCGCAGCGGCACCCGTTCTCCATCGACCCGCGC
>JBOGVA010000063.1:0-50465 GCA_050692195.1 Actinomycetota bacterium
GGCCCCGCACCGGACGGTCGTCGTTGCGAGGGGGGGTTTCGGAGGTCCCGGCGACACGCCCGTTGTCTGGTAGCTCCCCATGCCTGCCGGCGTTCAAACCTCATAGTCGAATTCCCATTCCGGAGGACCTTGTCAAACCCGGTCCAGGACCCGGCGGCTCCGAGGAGCGCCCGCATAGACTTATTCGCCCCGGTCCCATCCCCAACCAAAGGAGGTCCGCATGGGAGATTTCGTTCGGCTGGAGGTGGAGGAGGGGGTCGGCACCATCCGGCTCGACCGGCCTCCCATGAACGCGATCGACGGGCAGCTCACGGCCGAGCTGGCCGAGGCTGCGGCGGAAGCCGCCAGGCGGAGCGACGTGCGGGCCGTCGTGATCTGGGGCGGCGAGAAGGTTTTCGCCGCAGGGGCGGACATCAAGGCGATGGCGGAGATGAGCCCTCGCGAGATCGGGCCGCTCATCGCCGACATCCAGGACGCCTTCAACATGGTCGAGGAGATCCCCAAGGTCACCATCGCCGCCGTGAACGGGTACGCCCTCGGCGGTGGCTGCGAGTTGGCCCTGTGTGCGGACTTCCGGTTCGCCGCCGGGGACGCCAGGATCGGGCAGCCCGAGATCACGCTGGGCATCATCCCGGGAGCGGGCGGCACTCAGCGCCTCCCCCGGTTGGTCGGCCCGGCCCGCGCCAAGGACCTGATCTATTCCGGCCGCCACGTGCCGGCCGAGGAAGCCAGGGAGATCGGCCTGGTGGATCGGGTGTTCCCTCCAGAGGAGGTCTATGCCGGAGCGGTCCAGGAGGCCCGCCGGTACGCCCGGGGACCCGGGGTGGCCCTTCGGGCCGCCAAGATCGCCGTGAACTGGGGGGCCCGGGGGGCTTTCCGGGAGGGTCTGGTGCTGGAACGGGAGGTGTTCTCCGACCTTTTCTCCACGGAGGATCAGAAGGAGGGCATGCGCTCGTTCCTGAAACAAGGTCCGGGAAAGGCGGCCTTCTCCGGGACGTAGCCAGGGAATCATCCAGGGGCCTTCCGATGTTTTCTCTCTGTGAGGCCGCGCTCCGCGAGCCGGCGGGGGCGGCAGTGCTTGGCCTGAACGCGGGAAGGGAAGCTCCGGTGAGAGAAGAGTCGCTGTCGCTGAGGGGCTCTACGGTCCGGTCGCTCCCTCGGCGCAACCGGGTCTGGGAGGCCGACAGGGTGTGTGCCGAGGAAGGCTGCATCACGAGGATCTCCATCTACAACCGCTCGAAGTACTGCTGGGCCCATGAGCCGATCCACTACTACATCGCACGAGGGCGGAAGAAGAGGCGCGAGGCCGCTTAGGGTCGAGGACACATCGTCCGACCTGTAACTCAGGCGTTACACGGGGTGGAGCTCCTGGTTACCTCGGCCGGCCACCATGTTCAAAAGGGCCTGGTGGGAGGAGAGCCATGAAGCGTCTCTTGGTTGCAGGGACCGTGGTCATGCTGGCGATGGGAGGCTGCGGGTCACGGTTGGAAGCCAGGTTCGCCGAGCCATCGGCGACCCTCGAGCCGACCGATTCGGGTCGTCCCCTCTGGGATGGCTTTCCGCCTCCGGAAGCGTCGGGTGAGATCTCCGTCGCCGAGTTCAACGAATTTCTCGAGGCTTCGGATCCCGCATCGATCCGTTCCGCCCTTCGCGAGGCGCTCGTGTTCCTGTACCCGGGGGGTTCCGATCCTGAGGCCGCGACCACCAGCCTCGTACTAGAGTCGAATCCGGAAACGGGACAGGAAGCGGTGGTAACTGTGACCGCGGATGGCTTGCTCGACGATTCCGTTCGGGCCGTTCGATACGAGCTGGTCTTCGAGAGGCAAGCGGACGGGACCTGGCGGCTCAGCTCGGCGAGTTGGGCCCAGCGATGCGCACCGCGTCGCGGCCATCAGGACTTCACTCCCGAGCTGTGTATCTGACGATGAGAAGTCGCGTTGTCGTGTTGTGGCTGGGCCTGGCCCTTCTCGCCACGGCCTGTGGAAATCCCCCGGCACACGACACGGCGCCCGCCACCCGCGATGCCGGGAGCCGCGGGCCGACCGGCGTTCTTCCGGCCGCCGGCGAGGCGTCTCCGTCGCCGGCGCTTCGACTGGCCAACTCACGGGCCAGGTTCCGCGGGTCGATCAGAGTCATCGATGCTCGCACCCGCGCCCGCATGGTGTCGTGGCGTCCCGGGTGCCCCGTCCCGATCAGGGACCTTCGGCTGCTCACCCTTTACCACTGGGGCTTCGATGGCACCGTCAAGCGTGGCAAGCTCATCGTGCATGAGGACGTGGCCGGCGACGTCCTGTCCGTGTTCCGGAGGCTCTTCTACGCGCGCTTCCCCATCCGGCGCATGCGGCTGGTCGACGAGTACGACGCGAACGACGACCGCTCCATGGCCGCCAACAACACCTCCGCCTTCAACTGCCGGAAGATCAGGGACAGCTCCCGGTGGTCGGAGCACGCCTACGGGTGGGCCATCGACATCAACCCGGTCCAGAACCCCTACATTCGAGGGAACGAGGTCGTCCCTCCGGCCGGGAAGCGCTACGTGGACCGTTCCAAGAGAGCGAAGGGGATGGTCCATGCTCGCGACGTCGTCGTGCGAGCGTTCGAAGCGATCGGCTGGGGCTGGGGTGGGTATTGGAGGTCGAGCAAGGACTACCAGCACTTCTCGCTGACCGGTCGGTAGCCGGGAACTAGCTCAGGTCTTGGATAGGACCACGGCTGCGGCCACGCCGAGAATCAGCGCCAGAGGATAACCCGCCACGAGATCATCCCACCCGGGCGAGATCAGCGTGAAGAAGCCCAAGTGCGATAGGAGATGCTGGACGAAGACCACGACTCCCAGACCGGCAAGGCCCCACCCAAGGAACCGCCGCCTTCTGTAGGAGCTCGGCGTCATCTTCCTGCCTTCGGCCTGCTTCTGCATCGCCTGCGTATCTCGCGCCCTGGTCTCCCTGGCTCCGTCCCGCTGCCTGGATCGGGACCGCGCTCTCACTCGACCCCTAGATTCGGGCATTCCGACCGCGCCCTCCTGCGTCGAACAGTTCTTGCCCGGGATTCTACGACGCCGTGTCGTAGACTAGCTATGAGGCGGCAATCGCCCCGAGAGAGGCTTCCTCGCCGCCACCCGCTCCACGATGCCCCAGCGGGAGCGCTCGACCCGTTCCACGACGAAGCCCACGGACTCGAGGTGCTCCAGGGGGTCACGCATGAGGTGGTCCGCCTGGAGCCACAGGATCAGCGGCGCGAGCAGCCGCTGGCCCGCCCGGATCAGCCGGGCGGGGCTCCGGACGTGTTCGAGCAGGAACAGCCGCCCACCCGGGCGAAGCACGCGAAGGGCCCCCGCCAGCGCCCTGCGCTCGTCCGGTATGGAGCAGAGGGATAGCGTGATGACTACGGTGTCGAAGGCCTCATCCGGGAGGTCCAGCGCCTGGGCATCGTCGACCCTGAGATCGGCGTCCCGCCCCAGGTCGCGGACGCGACGGCGAGCCCGCTTGAGCATCGAGGGCGAGAGATCGACCCCCGTGAGCCTCACGGCCGTCGGGTAGTACGCGAGGTTTCGCCCCGTGCCGATCGCCATCTCGAGGACGTCGCCTCGGGCCTGGGAGGCGACCCACCGCCGACCCTCATCGAGTCCCAGCACCCTCTCCCAGAATCGGACGGTCTGGTCATAGCGAGGTGCGAACCGTTCGTAGACGTTCAGGACACGCTTCGTGTTATCGCGGCTCTGGTTGGTCATCAATATCTCGCCGCCTCCGCGTGCTCTCGTCATCCTTCTCGCGAAGGCCCACAACTCGCCGCCGGATCAGCCCTACAGGTTCCGGCTGTATACGACGTCCCATAGTAGGATGCCGAGCGGACGACGGAGAACCGATACGCTCGTGATCGCGCCGGGCCGCTTACATTCGCCGTTGGGTCGGAAACGATGGGGCGGAGGCGAGCTGGGGGAAGAGGAGTTTGAGGGGTCTGGGAGAGCTCGAGAGCGGGATCATGCAGATCCTCTGGCGTGGCGGGCAGCCCGCTACGGTCCGTGAGGTCCACGGGGAACTGGGCTCGAAGCGGGACCTCGCCTACACGACGGTCATGACGGTGATGGACCGGTTGTGGCGCAAGGGACTCTTGCGGAGGGAGCCCCGGGGGCGGGCGTTCCAGTACATCGCTGCCATCTCCGAGGCAGAGTTCACCGCAGGCCTCATGCACAGCCTCCTCGGCTCGAGCCGCAACCGGAAAGAGGTCCTGGCCCATTTCCTCAAGGGGATGAAGAAGGCGGACGGAGCCCAGCTGCTGCGCTTGGCCGAGGAGGCCGCACGAAGGAGACGCCGCAGGTGATCCGCTTTGTCCTGCTCCTTGGAATCCTCCTTCTGTTCTTGGGGGTTCCTTGGATGCTGCGAGGACCCGAGATTCCGGCACGATGGCGGGTGCGCCTGGCTTTCCTCGCGCTGACCGGCATGCTGGCCGGCTCGGCAGTGGTCCTGGCGGCCGTACTCCTCCCTGAGGTGCTGGTCGTGTCCCGCCTCCAGGAGCTATGGATGTCGTGCTCCCAAGCCTTCCGGGAGATCCTTTCCCGGCCCGTGGCCAGAGCGCCCTCACTCCTCGCCGGGGCTGGCCTGGCGATCCTCCTGGGTCGATTCGCATGGGCGCTCGCTCTCGGGCTCCGGCAGAGCCGTCGGGCCAGGATCAGGTGGGGAGAGCCGCGATGGAGGCTGACACGAGGCGAGCCCGTCTACGTCCTCCCGCTCGACCGCCCGGAGGCCTACTCGGTCGGATCGCTACGCGGCCGCGTCGTGGTGTCCCGAGGTCTGCTGGAGGTCCTGGACGAGCAGGAGCGGCGGGCCGTCCTCCTTCACGAGGAGGGCCACCTCAGGGCCCTGCACCAGCCCCTGCTGATCGTCAGCCGGGCCGTCCAGGCCGCGCTGAGGCCCCTCCCGTCCGCTGGGCTGGCGATGGCGCTGCTCGAGCAGGCCATGGAGGAGTCCGCCGACGAGTACGCGGCGGAGAGGCTGGGGGATCCGGCCGTGGTCGCGAGCGGCATCTCCAGGGCGGCTCTGGCTGGACTCGGTAGCCCGGTGGGAGCCCTTTCCCTGGGGGCAGGGCCGGACGTACCCGCTCGGGTTGGCCGGCTGCTTGCTCCTCCCGAGATCCCACCCTGGATGCCGGGGGCATGCCTCGCGGGTGCTCTGCTCCTGGTGGGGATGTTCGCGCTCACCCAGGCGATCGGTGGCCTGGCCCTGGTGGCTGCGGCCCATCACCTCCTCCCGCTGGGCGCCGCCGCCTACTGCCAGAGCAGGTAGCGAGGCCACCGCTCAGGGCACCGGGGGTTCGATCTCGATGGGTTGGTCGAACGCGAAGTACTGGTGGTCCATGAAGTGGCCCTGAGCCCGCATCTCGGAGAGGGGTACCAGGCCTTCGGGATCGACCCACAGGCGGAACCACACGGGCAGGCCCTCGCGACCACCGAAGAAGGCGACGATCTCGGTGGGAACTCCGTCGATTTCCTCCGTCCCCACCAGCCGCGGGGCCACGAAGGGAGTGAAAAAATCCCAGATGAGAGAAGGGACCTTCTGCCCCGGACCGCCCCTCTCGACCTTCCATGGCTGGTCGGCGGACTGCCTGAGGTACCGGGTTTTCCCGATCCAGACGGTCTGGGACCCGCCGGTCTCCGCTCGCATGCGGTCGGGTGCCTTGAAGCTGTACTGTGCGCGGACGACGGCGAGACCGGATGAAAGGGTCTCGTCCAGCCGGTACGAGGCCAGCAAGTGCATGCGCTCCTGAGCCCTGTCGACGATGGCGATCCCGTCCGGGGCGGGCAGGTCGGGGAGGAAGAACAGCGCGGTGCCCCCTTTCGGACCTTCCACCCGAACCTCGAGGCGCTCCCCTCCATCCAGGCCGAGCACGGCACGCCGGCACGCGTTGCCGCATTCCTCCATAGGCATCGATCGTCCGCCGACCGACACGACGGCTCGGAGACCGGCGGCCGCCTCTTCGCCCTCTAACGGGAGCAGATAGACACGGGCCTCGTTCTCCCCCGGCCGCCCCGGGCGAAGGGTCAGGCCGACAAGGACCTGTCCGGCGCTGGACCCGAGGGTGAGATCTCCTTCTCTGGGAAAGGCCGAGTCGGAACCTGCAGGCTGGGCCGCCTCGCGCTCGGCCTCCGCGGCGCTCCGTGACGGGGGAAGCGGGAAGGCCGCCAGCAGCGCGGCGGCGCCGATCACCATGACGGCGAGGGCCGCTTCGAGCCTGGGCGAGCCTGCCAGGCGTTTCCATGCTCGGATTGAAATGGGGATCATGGCGAGGACCGCCGCCACCTTCACCAGGAGCACCTGGCCATAGGCGGAGGCGAACACGTCTCCCAGTCCCCCGACCTCCTGAACGCCTCTCAGGACCCCTGTGCCGACGGCGACCAGGAAGGCGGTGAGGGCAACGGGCGAGAACCGGTCGAGGAGTCTTCGCGCCTCCGCGCCCCGCCAACCGTCGGGGGGACGGAGGATGGCCAGAGCCAGGATCCCGCCGGCCCACCGCCCCGTGGCGAGCAGGTGGACGCTCTGGACGGTGATCGCCCACCAGGCGGGCGGGACAGCCGCGGCGTGACCGGCGGCGGCGAGGGAGACCACAGCGGCCGTCAGCGCCACTCGGACGCCGACGCCGCCGAAGGACAGCAAGAGGGCCAGGGCCTCGGCGACCAGGCGTGTCGTCCGCGCGGCCCCTGGCACGCCGGTGGTGAGGTAGTTCGCTACGGCCCCTGCCGAAGGGGAGGGAGAGGCGGCCAGGGCCTCGCTGGCCACGACCACGATGCCACCAAGGAGAGCCAGCCCCAAAGCGACCCTGAGCGGGGGCCGTACCCAGGAGAGGGGCGGGTCACGGCGGGCCAGCCGGAGCATGAGGAGCAGCCCGATCGATAGCAGCAGGGCGGCGTCCTCCACGGCTCGGGCGATCCCGATCAGAATGTCAGACCCCTGGGGCGCCGCCTCGATCCCGCCCTCCGCTCCCTCGCCGGGGGAGACGCCCACCCCGAACCGGAATGACCCGCGCAGGGTGTGGCCGTCGAGGGTGCTCACCGTCGTCCAGTCGACCTCGTAGATCCCGGGCGCGTTGGTCGACAATCGCACCTGGATCACCCGCTCCCCCGCGGGGCTCCCGGTGAACCGCCGGCCCGTCGGGTCGGTCACCACAGCCCGGGAAAGCCTGACGTTGAGAGGCTCGGTGAACCGCAGCACGACCACGCCGGGCGCGGTTCCCAGCTCCTCGCCCGCCTCGGGCTTCGAGGAGACAACTGCGGCATGTGCCGTCGCGACACCGGGGGTCACGATCACGAACAGGACGGCGAGGAGGAGGGCCGCCGCCCAGGCCGCACGATCTTGTGCGGCGGGCAAGGGTCTCTTCGGCCGGTTCATCTCATTCACGTCTACAGGTGGGTTTGCCGCTCAGATGGCTGCTCTCCCTCCCGGAGAACAAGCGGATCGGCAGGTTGAAGAGGCCCTCGAGCAAGGGCAGCGCGACCGGCGGCCGCGCTCATGTTCCCGCCCCATCGATCATCAGGTCGAGGGCCGCCCGGAGGGTGGCGGCGTCCACCTTGCCCAGGAAGCGGTAGGCGATCCTGCCGTCCTGATCGATGACGAGCGTGCTGGGGAACCCGACCAGCTGGTAGCGGAGTGCCAGCTCACCTGCTGGATCGAAGGCACTCGGAAAGGTGATGCCGAACTCGCGCTGGAACGCGAGGGCGGCCGCTCGCTGGTCCTGGTGGTTCACCCCGAGGAACTGGACGTCCCGCTCCCTGTACTCCTCCCACACGGCCTGGAGGTGTGGGGCTTCTTCCCGGCAGGGCACACACCACGACGCCCAGAAGTTCAGCACCACTACACTCCCTGCGAAATCCTCGAGGGCGACTGCCTGCTGCCCGTCCAGCCTGGGGAGCCTGAAAGGGGGAGCGACCGTGCCGCCTGCCTCAGCTTGGACCAGCCGGTCCGCAGCGGAAAGCCTGCCGACCCCAGGAGCGCCCTGGCTCCGTAGCTGGGTGAGCGCCAGGGTAACCACCAGCACGAAGACCGCCGGGAAGCCCACAGCCAGCGCCAGGATCAGCCGCCGCCTTCTCGCCTGGGTCGGTCGGTTCGATCCTTCCACTGTCCTCGCTGCCGACTCGCGGATCGACCCCAATACTACCCGATGTAGTAGATCGGGTGGTGGTCTGTTCGTCTCGCTCTGCCGGCCCTCGTCGGCACTTCCGCCTGGTGAGCCGGGGTCGGTTCCCCGGTCCCGCCTGATCGTGGCTTCAGTCGAGCAGCCTACCCGCCATGCTCGAGCGGGGACCGCTTTGATTGTTCCGTTTCACCTGGGACGAACCTGGGGCCGTTCTCCGAGGGCCCATCGAGCTCGAGCCGGCGAATCTTCTGTGTAATGTTCTCCCGCTGGACGTGGACGCTCGATAGCTGGTCCCTCAGCTGCTCCAGACGATCCTCGCGCGTTCCCGCGGAAGCCACTTGAGTCTCCGGTTGCCGCTGTGGCTCGTCTCGGTCGCCCTGCATGCGCCTCATCATGAGCAGCATCGAGAGGGGGCAGAGTGCCACCAGCAACAGCGGAAGGGCCGCCCCGAGGAGGCCCGGAGCGGCGATCCAGACCCCCAGCCCGAGAACCGCAAGCGCTGAGAGGACCTTCCAGTTAAAGCACATCCGAACGATGTTGCTCATCTCGAATCCCTCCATCGAACGGTCGGGTACGGCCGTCCCTGTGGGAGGAGTCCTCCGCCCGGCGTTCGCCGCTTATACTACACGAGGTAGTAACCGACTCGGCATGGATTCGTAGGACCCGTCTCCGCCATGTTGTCGTTGACAGAATCGGGAGGGTAGGTATGCCATGACGAGGGCACTCAGGGCGACCGTGGGAGCGGTGCTTATGGTCCTCGGGCTGCTGGGCGCGGTCCTGTTCGGCCCCTGGTCGGCAGGGGCGATCCCCGCTGGGACCCCAAGCCACGAGGCCATGCACCGCATGATGGTCGAGATGCACGGCCCCGGGGCCGCGGAGCGGATGCACCGCGTCGCCGGGGCGGGGGACAAGATGGCGCGCTGTTCCGCCTTGATGGACTCCATGGGCCCGATGACCGGGATGATGGATGGGGGTATGTGATGCCGTGCCCGGGATGTGGTTGGGGTTTTTGGATGATGCTCCCGTGGCTCCTATTTCTGGTCGCAATCGTGGTGGGAGCGATCCTCCTGGTCCGGGCCCTGTGGAACCGTGGGGCGGAGCCGGGCAGTCCGGGACAACGCGCCGAGAGCGAGCAGCGGAGGCACGCCCTGAGCATCCTGGAGGAGCGCTACGCGAGCGGCGAGATCGACAGGAACGAGTTCGAGGAGCGCCGCCACATACTGGAGTCCTGACCAGGCGGCGGACGGTCGGCCGGGAGAGACCTGCTCGCTTCCGGCGCGCTGTTCGCGTGCCGGCGGTGCTCGCCATCGTCGCCGTCCTCCTCTCACCTGGCGTCGCCACGGCCCACGCCTTCCTGGTCAGGGCCACGCCCGCTCCGGGCGAGCGCCTCGCCTCGCCTCCCTCGTCCATCAAGCTGCAGTTCAGCGAGCCCGTGGCCGGCGGGGAGCGAGTTGACGTCAGGACCGTCGCCGGGGACGAGGTGCCGATGGGGCTCCTCCAGCGGCTGCAGGGCGGGCTCGTGGTCGAGGCGCCCCTCCCAGAGGTGGAGGACGGCATCTACGTGGTGTCTTGGCAGGTCGTCGCCGTCGATGGGGCCACGACGCTGGGTGAGTTCGCCTTCGCCGTGGGTTCGGGGGGCGAGATCCCGACGGGGCAGGCCGCGGGGGTGGGACCGATCGCCTGGGCGGAGGCAGCGTCGAGGTGGCTCTTCCTGGCGGGCCTCCTCATTGCCTTCGGCGGCCTCGTCAGCGAGTGGCTGATCTGGTCGCCGGTCACCCGCCGCTACGGGATCGACGTTCCCCGAGTGCCAGCCAAGTCGCTACTCGCCGCCGCGCTCGTGGGGGCCCTAGCCCATTTCCTGCTCCTGGCCGGTAGGACGGCGGGAACAGCCGGGCAAGATCTACCGAGGTGGGCCGATCTCCTCACGGGGCGCCCCGGTTTGCTGGCGGGCACCCAGGTCATCCTCGCCGCCTACGCTCTGTGGCTGGTGCTGATCCCCGTGCCCTGGGCCCGCCCATGGGCCCTCTTGCCGCTGGCCTTGGCGGTTGGGGCCGCAGCGGTGCAGGGGCACGCGGGGACCACGTCGACCTGGTGGGCGGGGCCTTCCAACGTGATCCACCTTGTCGCGGTGGGGCTGTGGGTCGGGGCACTCGCGCATCTGGTGCTCGCGGCATGGCGCCTCCGCAGCCGGAGCCACGGAGCGGCCCTGAGCGAAGGGGCCAGGAGGTATGCAGCACTCGCGCTGGGGCTGGTGGCCCTGGTCCTGGGATCGGGCGCGGTGGTCGGGCTGGCCCAGTTCACCACCCCGGCCGAGGTTCTCTCCACCTCGTACGGACGTGTCCTCCTGATCAAGTTCCAGCTCGTGGCCGCAACCCTCGGACTTGCCCTCACCGCACGGCGAAGAGCGCTCCCGTCCAACCCGGCTCCCCGGCCGGGCCTCCTCCGGCGTCTGACGAGCATCGAGGGTGCCACCCTCCTCGCGACCTTGGCCGCGGCCGCCGTCCTGGCCAATGCGCCTGCACCGAGGAGCGCGACGGCGACGACCTTCCTCCTGGGCCCCCCGCCGCTCCGGGGACCGGTCGTACGCCTGGCAGGACCGGCCGGGTTCCTGGCGGTGTTCGTGGAAGCAGCGCCCCACCGGCTCCAGGTAAGAGTGGTCGCGACCTCGGGTGACCTGGCACGGGGGCTTCGCATCGGCATCGAGGGCCAAACGCCAGACGGCAGGGAAGTGGGCGTCACCCCTCGTGACTGTGGGCCGGGGTGCGTGACAACGAGATTCCAGTGGCAGCAGGGCACGACCATGCTCGCGGTTTCGGTGCACTCCACGGACCAAGGGAGCGGAACCCAGCAGTTCTCAGTTCCCTGGCCACCGCTGCCCGAGGATCCCGCCCTGCTGGACCGAGTGATCGAGACGATGCGGGCCCAGCCCCTGGTGGAGTTCACCGAGCGGGTCTCCAGCGGCCCGGCCATGACCGAGGGCAGGATCTCGATCAGCGGCGAGCGATTCATAGATATCGAGCCGTACAAGGCCGGCGGAGCCACGGACATCCGCCGTCTCCCCGGCTCAACCGGTGCCCGCCGGCTGACCTTCTACCTGCCGGGATCCTCCATCTGGTTCCTCCTGGAGATCGACGAGAACTATCGGATCCTGCAGGAGACGATCGTGAACCCCGGCCACCTCATCGAACGAACCTTCGACTACTGACCACGCCTCGAACGGCCATTACTACACATGTTGGAGCCGCCGGTGAAGGCTAGGTGGCGGGCGTCTCGACTCCCTCCTCGCGGGAGGGCCTCTGAGCGCAAGCTCCGGCGAGAGCTTGACGGGTGGATCGGCATGGTCCGGGGTCCCTGATGTCAAGTTCCTATGCGCGGAGGGGGGCCCCAGAGTGACTGTCTACTACGAGGAGTAGCATGGAGAAGAAGGTGACGAGCATGGATCCAGCGTGGGTTCTCAATTTCTCGATGGCACTAGCGATCTCGCAGTCCTTCTTCGCCGTCGCCATCGTGGCCGCTCTGCTCGGCATCTTCTTGTTGCTCTTGCTGGGGACGTTCGTGCGGGCCCGGCGCGCCTCCCTGAGGCTGGCCGCGGCCGGCGAGCGCGTGGCAGCCCCTGTCACCGGCCGGCCGGGAGCACCCGCGCCGGCCGCACCGGCCCTGAGGCCCCAGGTGGTGGTGTCGCGCCGGGACTTCTTCCGGGGCGGCTTGCTCGCTTCGCTCGGGGTGTTCACGGCCCAGTTCGGAGGAGCCACCCTCGCATTCCTGTGGCCGAACTTAGTAGGAGGGTTCGGCTCACTCATCACCCTGTCCGACTCACCCGAATCCGTAAGGAGCCAGATCCGAGAGGGCCGCCAGCCCTACTACTACGGACCGGGCCGCTTCTACTTGGTCAGCTACACGGGCGAAGGGAGTGGGCCGGGCGGACCATACGAAGGCCTGACCGCGGAAGGGCTCATGGCCCTGTACCAGAAGTGCGTCCACCTGGGGTGCCGGGTCCCGTTCTGCCAGCAGAGCCAGTGGTTCGAGTGCCCCTGCCACGGCTCGAAGTACAGCTACGCGGGGGAGTACAAGCTCGGCCCTGCCCCTCGGGGGATGGATCGCTTCCCGATGATCCTGGAGGACGGGCAGCTCAAGGTGGACACCTCGACGATCATCACCGGGCCGCCCCGAGGAACCGACACCATCCGCCAGGCCCCCGAGGGGCCATTCTGTGTGTGAAGGCCCACTTCAGCTCGGCGCGTGTAGTTGAGGCGAGCCTTCTCTACCGGCACTACGGAGTCTGACCGGTCTGAGCAGACCGGAGGCGTTCGACCTCACGAACGAGCAGATCGTAGGGGGTGGCGCCGATCTGCTTGTACCGGACGACCCCCCGAGCATCGATAAAGAACGTCTCCGGGATCCCGAACACGCCGTAAGCAAGCGCGGTCCGCGAATCCG
The DNA here is from genome assembly GCA_050692195.1 of Actinomycetota bacterium. Taxonomy (GTDB): domain Bacteria; phylum Actinomycetota; class UBA4738; order UBA4738; family UBA4738; genus JBOGVA01. The sequence continues at coordinate 12,565 of JBOGVA010000063.1, forward strand.
GATCCACGACATTCGGCCAGTCTCCTCCCATCTCCCGCATGTACTCCATGGCGCTCGACCGAGAGTCCTGGTACACGATGCCGAGAAAGACTACGCCCTGGTCTCTGTAGCGATCCCAGGCGAGGACGAAGTTCGGGTGCTCCTCGCGACAGGCCAGGCACCAGGAGGCCCAGAAGTTGATCACCACGACCTGGCCGCGAAGGTCTGACAGCCGCACCGTGCCGCCGCCCTCCAGCGCCGGAAGGGAAAAGTCGGGTGCGGGCCGACCGACGAGCCGCGACCGAAGCACGCTCGGGTCCCGGGACAGGCCGAAAGCGAACAGTGAGGTCGCCCCGGCGACGACGAGCACAACGACTGCGACGAGGGCCAAGCGCCCCCGCCCTCGCCGCCCGGACTTCCCGAGCGCGGATGGGTGGTCCAGGCGCGAACCGCCGTGGTCGCGCTCCTCTCGCTCCTTCGGCTCGGTTGCCTCCGCTGGTGCGGGCGGATTCGTCTCAGACGCGGAAGGGGCAGTCCGGTTCGAGGGAGCTTCCTCCCTCACGGCGCCGCGGGCTCGGGAGCGTCCCCGCCTCCCCGGAACTGTGCGATGAAGGAGCGAGCCAGTGTGGCGGCCTGGTCTGGCGTCAGCTCGGGGGGGCACTGCTGCAGGCGGTTCCAGGCAGCCAGTGTCATTGATCGCCCTTCTTCGAGTTCGGGGTACGGAGCCATGATCACCTTACGCTCATCCTCTGCTACCCCCTGGAGTTCTTGGACCACGTCAGAACGGAGCGCTCCGTTGCCCTCCTGCCGGTAGTAGATGAGAACGTACCCGTGCTCCATGTTGTGGACCGCGTTCTCCTCGGGGATTGGAGCCCCGTACACACTCCGCCCGGCAGGAAGCGGGCTACCGTGTGGGCCGGAGGTTGCCGGGCGCTGATCGTAGGTGTATGGGGGAGTGTGGCTCGTGCCGCGGTCGGGCATCTCCTGGACTTGGGTGCACCCCGCCTCGGATGCCACCCGGCTAGCCTGCGCGACGAGCCTGCTCCTCTCCTGTGACTGGACGACGAAGTAGGTGACTCCAAGGGCAACCAGGGCCGCACCGGCGCCCCAGGCGAGGACGCGGCGGGCCATCTTCCGGCGCCTCGCCCGGCGGCGGAACGCCTCTCGATGTCGGCGGGCCTCCTCTCGCCTCTGGCGCCGAGCCTCCTCCCGAGATGTGGACTGGCCGGTCGTGGCCGCGGTCGCGCCCGGATCTCCCGCCTCACCTACCACGCTGGGGCGGTGCTTCGAAGTCGATCTTGACCTCGCCTTTCTCTTCGTCACGGCTCTTCCCGATCGTCGTGTCCCCACTCGCCGGGACTGTACTACAAGGCATAGTATTTGTGGGCCCATCGTGGCCGATCCTTCGAGTCGAGCTGCCCGGGCCTATGGTGTCTCTTTCTGGCCGTGCGAGCCGCCTTCCTCTTGGCTCTGACCGTCGGACTCCTAATCTTTGCGGGACTGCACCGCAGGAGAGCACCGAATCGAGCCCGGCAGGTCCTGGAGGAACGGTACGCTCGTGGGGAGATCGATAGGAGCGAGCTCAAGAGCAGGCTCGAAACGTTGGAAGGAGTCGGATGAGGCGTCTGTGGAAGGCAGGAGCCGCCATGGCGGCCATGGCGATCCTCATCTCCGGTTGCTCGCGAGATGCCCCGCCCAGTGAAGACATGACCGAAAAGGTCATGGTCGAGGGTGGTGCGGCACCGAATTTCACCCTTCCCTCGGCTCAGGGGGCCTCCGTCTCGCTGGCGTCGTTCCGCGGCGAGAAGGCCGCGCTGCTGTACTTCAGCATGGGCCCTGGCTGAGCTCCGTGTGTGCAGCAGGTCGTGGACCTGCAGAACAGCCCCGAGTTCCAGGCCTTGAGCGTGGAGCTGCTGAGCATCTCACCCGATCCGCTTGAGGCCTGGCAGAGCGAAGCCAGCGCCAACGGCATACGAACTCCGCTTCTTTCCGATTCCGGGAACCGGGTGGCGAGCATGTACGGGGTCATGCGGTGGCAGATGGGCGGAGAACCGGGCCATACCTTCGTCCTCGTGGACGAGCAAGGCGTCGTCAGCTGGGTTCGCGACTACGGGGCGCCCGAGAACGGCGGCTTGATGTACGTCGAACCCGAGTTGCTGGTGACCGAGATCGCCCGACGCCTGGGCGAGGCGTAGCGCGTCAAGACCGCCAAGCCCGGATCGATCACCGGGGGTTTCGCTCGGACACGATCCTTTCGGCGATTTCCTTCGCATCTGCCAGGCGCTTCTTGTCGACGAACAGGCGGACGCCGAACTCCCACACCTGGCTCAGCCACCCCGGCTCCTTGTACCACCAGACGATGCCGGCCCGTTCCAGCTCGCCGGCGATCTCGTTCGCGGTCTCTCGGGTGTATTGCCCGAGATGCACGGTGCTGACCGGCTCAGGACGGCGCTCCATCAGCAGAGCGTACCCGGCGAAGAGCCTCCTGGGCCTCGGGGACCCCGACCGATCCCCGGAGGTAGTTGCGAAGGGCGAAGCGGTCGCAGGCGGTCTCGGCGGCGGCCTTGCGCCCGAGGCGCTCCCTCAGGTACCAGTGCATCCACTCGTGGCAGTACGAGAAGCGAAGGACCTCCCGCGGGGTCCTGAAGGTGACGCCCTCGGACAGCCACACGAATCGGATCGCTCTTCCCGGTCGTCGCCTCGCCGCGTAGGGCACCACCTCTCCGAACGGGAGGAAGGGCTGCGGCAGCTGAAGGACGATCTGCCGGGCGTCGAAGTCCGTCCACGCCGCGAGGTGAGGACGCGTCCGGTAGCGGAGCGGCTTCACGATCACCTCGAATCCGGGAGCTTCCGGGAGGCCGTGCAGCATCCGTCGCGCGCGATCGGCTGAAATGCCCGCGACGTGGGACGTGGGCTTCACGGTGTGCTCATGCCGGCCCGCAACGGGCGCCCAGGAAGACCCGCAGCGCCAGCAGGTTGGTCCTGTCCATCAGGGTCTCCACGCACGCGGGCTCCCCATCCCGGGCCGGATCTGCGGAGGCCACGCGGCGCCACGAGCCCCCCGACACTCGGAAGAATGCTGTGGCGTCCCTTCCCAGTCGCCGCAGCGCCACCTCCGACCCGGAGTCCTCGCGTAGGGTGATGCGATCGATCCTGAGGTCGATGATGGTTCCTCCGACCCAGATCACGGGGGGCCGGCCCGGCTCAGCGCTCCGTCGGGGGAGCGAGGGGACCGGGGGCAAGCCGGCGTTGGCGCTCGCGGCGGGGTCTTCCTCGGCGCCAGGGCAGGCGGACAGCACGATCGCCGCGGCCACCAAGCACGCGAGCATCTCCGTCCTTCGCATCGCTCCATTATTCGACTCGGTCGCCGGTCAGGGGCGGAACGCGTGCTAGCCTCGAAAGCCGTGAACCGAAAGCCGTCGGTGCTCGTGGCCATGAGCGGAGGGGTCGACTCCTCCGTCTCGGCCGCCATGCTGCACGAGCAGGGCTACAGAGTGCTCGGCTCGCACATGAAGCTCGTGCACCTGGACGGCACGGACCACGGATGCTGCGGACCGGGCGCCGAGAGAGACGCGGCCGCGGTCGCCGAGACCGTCGGGTTCGAGTTCGAAGTGGTGGACATGAACGCCGAGTTCGATCGGATGGTCCTGGCCGACTTCTATGCCGAGCATCGCGCCGGCCGGACCCCCAACCCGTGCATCAGGTGCAACCAGCACATCAAGTTCGGTTCCTTCCTCGAGCGCGCCGACCAGCTCGGGTTCGACCTCGTGGCTACCGGCCACTATGTGACTTCCTGGCAGGACGGCGCGGGCAGATGGCACCTGGGTCGGGGGCGCGACCGTTCCAAGGACCAGTCCTACGTCCTCCACGTGCTGGGGCAGGATCAGCTCGCTCGATCACTATTCCCCGTTGGCGGGCAGTCGAAGGCCGAGACGCGGGCCCACGCCGAGCGCCTGCGCCTCCCCGTCGCCACCAAGCCCGACTCACAGGAGGTGTGCTTCGTTCCCGGCGCCGACCACGGCGCCTTCCTGGCCCATCACGCCTCCGACCTGGTCCGGCGGGGAGAGGTGGTGGACGCCGAGGGGCGCGTGCTCGGGGAGCACGACGGAACCTTCCGCTTCACCATCGGCCAGCGCCGCGGCCTCGGCGTCTCGACCGGGGATCGCTCCTACGTCCTGGAGCTGGACCGGGAAAAGAACCGCGTGGTGGTGGGGCCGGGTGAGCTGCTCGAGCGGCGGGGCTTGGTGGCCGAGGAGGTCTCATGGGTGGCCGGGGAGCGGCCTCCCGACGGGCCGTTCGAGGTCGGGGTTCGGATCCGGTACCGGGGCGACGACGTGCCGGCCGTGATCGAGCCACGAGAAGATGAGGTCCGGGTCGAGTTCCGCTCTCCGCAGCGAGCCATCGCCCCCGGGCAGAGCGCCGTCTTCTACCGCGGCGACGAGGTGCTGGGCGGGGGGCGAATCCGCGAAGCGATCTCCTGACGGTTCTCTCACCGGAGCTTGACTTGCGAGATCCCTCGTTCGCATCTAGCGTGAACCGCACGGGTCGGGAGGAGGAGCCATGGCAGACCACCCGAACGTGCAGCTCGTCCGGCAGGGCTTCGACGCCTTCGCCAAGGGAGACACCGACTGGATGCGCAAGCACCTGTCCGACGACGTCGTGTGGCACGCGCCGGGGAACAACATCCTCAGCGGGGATCACCGGGGCAAGGATCAGGTCCTTGCCTTCTTCGCGAGGATCTTCGAGGTGACCGGGGGAACCTTCACCCAGGACATCCACGACGTCGTCGGGAACGACGACCACGTGGTCGCCCTGGTCACCGGGAGAGCCCAGCGCCCCGACGGCAGGACGTACGAGGGACGCTCGGTCATCACCTTCCACATCAAGGAGGATCAGGCCACGGAGTCCTGGGCCTTCAACGAGGACCAGGCGGCCCAGGACGCGTTCCTCTCGTAGCCGGATCTCAGGCAGGCGCGCTTCGGCCGCGGGCATCGACCGGTCCCCGCTTCTCCGACATGCTCCGAGCAGCATGTAGCCTTCCTTCGACATGCTGCTTCGTCTGAGGAGGAAGGCCCGGCCCTTCGACGTGCCGGTGCAGGACCTGATGCTTCGGATCTGGGCCTCCGGGGAGCTCTACGAGGAGGCCAGGGCCGCCGGCATGCACTTCTGGGAGCAGGTCCAGTCGTACGCGATCCGCAATCCGAGCTTCCGAAGTAGCAAGCGCCCCCTGGCGGTCCCCGGGGACGCCCCCCTCATCGTCCGGCAGATGGCCGAGCTATCCGCCGTGGCCGGAGTGGGGCCCATGTTCACGTTCCGGGGCGCCCTCACGGAGTTCGTCGGGCGGAAGATCGCCGAGAGATCGGCGGAGGTCACCGTGAACTGCGGGGAGGATCACTTCGTGGTGACCCGGCGGCGCTCCCGTCTGGGCGTTGGGGCCCCTTCCAGGCGAGAGCATCGGCTGGCCGTCGTGGTCAATCCGGCCCTGGGTCCACAGGGGATCTACGCGACCCTCGGTCGCAGCGCCCTGCGGGCCGACGCCGAGGAGGGGCTCGTGGTGGTGGCCCGCTCCTGCATCCTGGCGGACGCCGCCGCGGCAGGCGCCACCGCCATCCTGGCGAAGGCGAACTCCTTCCGGACGGCCCTGGCCTACCTGCAGGGACTCTCCGGCGTTCACGGTGCGGTCGTCATGCGGGGACGGCACATCGGGGTAGCCGGCGCCCTCGAGCTGGCCGCCTAGCTCATGCCCCGCAAGGCGCCCTCGAAGGATGAGTCGAACGAGCGTCACGACCCCGACGAGCGACGCCGTGCCGAGGCCAAGCGCCGGGTCGAGGAGCTCCGTGACCTCATCAACTATCACGACTACCGCTATTACGTGCTCGACGACCCCGAGGTCTCCGACGCCGAGTACGACGAGCTCATGCGGGAGCTCCGGGCGCTCGAGGATGAGTTCCCCGAGTTCATCACGCCGGACAGCCCCACCCGGCGGGTGGGAGGCAAGCCCACCGAGCTGTTCGCCCCCGCGCGGCATCGGGTTGCCATGCTGTCCCTGGACAACGCGTTCTCGTGGGAGGAGCTCAACGCCTGGGGGAAGCGAGTGGAGCGGACGGTGGGCCAGCAGGCTGACTTCGTCTGCGAGCTGAAGATCGATGGTCTGGCTGTGGCCCTCACCTACGATGAGGGCGCCTATGCGCGGGGGGCCACGCGCGGCGATGGCTACGTGGGAGACGACATCACGGCAAACATCCGAACCATCCGGGCAGTGCCCATGAGGCTGCGGGGTTCGGGCCATCCTCATGTTCTCGAGGTTCGCGGTGAGGTCTATTTACCCGTCAAGGCCTTCGAGGAGCTGAACGAACAGTTGCGGGATGCGGGCCAGAAGGTCTTCGCCAATCCGCGGAACGGCGCAGCCGGAAGCCTCCGGCAGAAGGATCCTTCGGTGACGGCCTCGCGCCCCCTCCGGCTGTGGTGCCACGGGGTCGGGAACTCGTCCGGCCGACGTTTCCACAGGCACTCGGAGGCCCTCGAATACCTGAGGGAAGCCGGGCTGCCGGTGGACCCGAGGACCGAGCGGCTGGGATCGCTCGAGGAGGTCTTCAGCTTCTGCGAGCGATGGCAGAGGGCCCGGCACAGCGTGGACTACGAGATCGACGGCGTGGTGGTGAAGGTCGATCAGATCGCTCTCCAGGAGGAGCTCGGGGCCACCAGCCATGCTCCCCGATGGGCCATCGCCTACAAGTTCCCGCCCGAGGAGAGGACGACGCTTCTTCGCAAGATCGGGGTTCACACCGGGCGCACGGGAATCGTCACGCCGTTCGCCTTCCTGGAGCCGGTCTTCATCAGCGGCGTCACGGTGACCACGGCCACGTTGCACAACGAGGACGAGGTGCGTCGAAAGGACGTCCGGGAGGGAGACACGGTGATCGTCCGGCGAGCGGGGGACGTGATCCCCGAGGTCGTCGGTCCGGTCCTGGCCAAGCGCCCCAAGGGCACCAAGCCCTGGCGGTTCCCGAAGAGGTGCCCATCGTGCCGCACGCCCCTGGTGCGGAATGAGGGAGAGGCCTACCGTCGCTGCCCCAACAGGCTCGGGTGCCCCTCCCAGAGCATCGAGTGGCTGTTCCACTTCGCCTCGCGGGGAGCCATGGACATCGAGCACCTGGGCTACAAGACCGGAATGTTGCTGATGGACCGGGGTTGGGTCTTCGATCCCGCCGACATCTACGCCCTGACGGAAGAGCAGCTCGCCTCGCTGCCGAACTTCAAGGAGAAGTCCATCAGGAACCTGATGAACGCCATCGAGGCGTCGAAGGACCGGCCCCTGTGGCGCCTCCTGGTGGCGATCAACATCCCGCACGTCGGCTCGCACGTGGCCCAGCTCCTGGCTCGGGCCTTCTCCTCGATCGACGAGCTGGCGGCCGCGTCGGTGGAGGATCTCAACGCCGTCGAGGGGATCGGTCCCGAGATCGCCCGGAGCGTGTTCGAGTGGTTCCGGGACAAGGAGAACCGGAAGCTGATCGAGAAGCTCCGCCGGGCCGGTGTGCGGATGGCGGATGAGGAGCCGGAAGAGGCTCCGCGGGGACCGCTCTCGGGAACGACCATCGTGATCACCGGCGGCCTGGCCTCGATGAGCCGGTCGGAAGCGGAGGCGGTCGCCAAGCGAGCTGGTGCCCGGGTCGCCTCCAACGTGTCGAAGAAGACCGACTTCGTGGTGGTGGGAGAGAACCCGGGCTCGAAATACGACCGGGCGCTTCAGCTCGGCGTCGAGACGATCGCCGAGAAGGAGTTCCTGAAGCGGCTCAAGGGGACGGACTGAAAGGACTCAAGCTCCCGCCACGTTCCGCTGGGCGCTCTCCTCGGCGAGCTGGAGATACAGCTCGGCGCAGCGGCGCGGGTCGAGATGGGTCGCCGCGTAGGCTCGGGCGCGGTCCTCGAGGGCGGCCCTGAATTCGGGCTCCTCTGCCAGGCGCACGAGATGTGAGGCCACTGCATCCGCCTGGTCCTCGTCCACTTCCACCTTGAGGGTTACGTCCGGCGGGATCTCGGCGAACGAACCGATGTTGTTGACCACCGTGGCCCTCCCCTCCGCCAGCGCCCGGGCGAACGTCCCCGAGGTCTCGCCGGCGCTCGGGTAGCGAAGGTTGACCACCGCGTCCACGGCCTTGAGGAACAGGTAGAAGCGGGTGAGATCGACGAAGCCGGTCAGGCGCACCCGGCCCTCCAGCCCGTACCGGCGGATCAGCCGCTGGACCCCCGGCCCGGCCAGGTTCGCGCCTACGACGAGCAAGCGGGCGTTCGGACGGCTCGCCGCCACGCGGGCGAACCCGCCGAGGACCGGGGCAGGCTGCTTCGGACGGGTGAGGAACCCGAACTGACCAACCAAGAAGCTATCGAGGGGCAGGTCCAGGCGGGCCCGCGCTTCCTCTCGACTGATTCCGACAGTATCGGGTGGCGGCGCCCCTGCGTGATGCGGGATGACCGCCACCGGGACGCCCGGAGCCACGTCCACGATCCGCTCCCGGGCTCCCTGGCTGTGAACCACCACAGCGCGCGCGCCCCGGGCGATACGGCCGTTCAGCGGAAACAGGAACTTGTCGAATTCGGTGGCTACCCGGCGGCTTCGGAGATCGGCCAGGCGCCTTCCCAGGCTCCCGTATTCCGCCTGGAGGATCGCCGAGTACCCGGCCAGGTCTCGCTTCCCAAAGCCGATCGTCCCGGCCTCGATGAGGTGGTGCAAGACGACCTCGTGGAGGACGGCGATTCCGCCGGGCGCTTCCAGGGCGGCTTGATAGACGAACTGGTGGAACGGGTTGTTTCCGAGGTGATGGAACACGGCGTCGTACGAGCCGGCCCGCTTGGAGAAGGACGCTGGCGAAAGGACGGTGACCCCGGGGGGTGACCTCAGGGACCTCAGCGCGCCGGGAGAAGGGGAGAAGACCTCCACCGATGCCCGTTCGGCGATCAACGGAAGCAGCTCGATCGAGTAGTCGGCGATGCCCGAGGGCAAGGGTGGAAGGGGAGAGAGCCAGGCCAGCCTCACGCGTCATTCCGTGCCCGGCCGGCCGCCCCGCGGGTGCCGGCCGGCTCGGGCCGGACCTTCGTTCCCGCTGCCTGGTGCTGCTCCGCCAGCTCGGCCAGGGATGCCCGAAGCTCGCCGACCTCCTCGCGCAGGCTCCGGAGCTCGTTCCCGTGGCGGGCCCGCAGCCCCTCGATCTGCCGGTCGAGCTGCTGCAGGATCAGATCCGTGCGCTCCAGGACGTCCTTCGTCAGGCGCTCGGTCAGCTCGGGCCGCTTGGCCAGGATCGTACCCTCAAGCTCCTCGATCTCCATCTTGGCCCCCCTGTCGTAGACCTGGTAGGAGAGGCTCCGCATGTAGTGCCGAAGCGCCCGCCTCCGCCGGTACCATTCGACGGCTTGGTCCGGGAGCGCTTTCTTGGCCAGGTCTCGCAGGAATCCCACACCCGAAGGGTAACGCACCGCGTACCGGCAGCAGACACTCTCAAACACGCGGTGTCCCGTTGTTACACTTCGTGTCAGGTCACACTGCCTGGGCTGCACGTTTGACGAAAGGACCCATCCTGGCCAGCGCGAATGAGGTCGCCGTTCGGACCTCCGAACCTCAGAAGCTCCATGCCCTCTCCCGACTTCGCGAGCTGGCCGGAGCGCGCGAGATCCTGGAAAACCTGATCCGCAAGGAGGTCAGGGTCAAGTACAAGTCCTCCGTTCTGGGGGTCGCCTGGTCGATGCTGAACCCCCTTCTGTACCTGGTGGTGTTCAGCCTGGTGTTCACGGTCGTCCTGCCCAACCGGATCCCTGGCTTCCCCGTGTACCTGCTCTCTGGCCTGCTCGCCTGGGGCCTGTTCTCCAACTCGCTCGGGCTGGCCGTCAAGTCCGTGGTGGATGCCGGAAACCTCGTCAACAAGGTGTATTTCCCTCGCGAGGTGCTTGCGCTCGCCTCGGTGGGAGCGGCGTTCGTCGACTTCGCATTCCAGAGCCTTGTGCTGGTGGCGTTCATGTTGCTCCTCCGGTACGGATTGTGGGGAGCCAACCTCCTGCTGCTCCCGCTCTCGTTCTTCGCGCTGCTGGTGTTGACGACTGCCGTGGGCCTGTGCGTGTCGGCTCTCAACGTGCGCTATCGCGACACCCAGCATCTCCTGACCGTGGGCCTGTTCCTGTGGTTCTGGCTCACGCCGATCGTGTACCCGAGTGGTTTCCTTTCCGAGCGGCTGGCCTCGGTCCACGTGTTGGGGGTTTCGGCCTACCACCTGGTCCTGGCGAACCCCATGACCGGGATCGTGATGGGCTTCCAGAGGGCGCTGTACGGGGTGGTGACGCCGCCCGGCTCGGATGCTCCGGTCCTTCTGCCGGTCAGCCTCGAGTGGCTGGCGACGCTGGTGGGTGCTGTGGCAGCGGGGTCCATGCTGCTTCTATGGCTGGCCTGGAGGACGTTCTTCCGGATGTCCGGGGACTTCGCGGAGGAGCTGTAGGTGCCGCCGGCCATCGCCGTGGAAGGCGTGAGCAAGCGTTTCCGGCGGCATCGGGAGAACCCCACGTCGCTCAAGGAGCGGCTCATCCGGTTGCGCATGACGCAGGAGACGATGTGGGCGCTCCGCGATGTGTCCGTGGAGATCCCCGAGGGCCAGACCTTGGGGCTGATCGGGCCGAACGGTTCGGGGAAGACCACGCTCCTCAAGGTCATCGCCGGCATCCTGCGGCCCACGGAGGGCCGGGTGACGGCCCGGGGAAGGATCGCCCCATTGCTGGCCCTGGGCGCCGGGTTCCACATCGAGCTCACCGGGCGGGAGAACGTCTACCTGAATGCCTCGCTGCTCGGCCTGACCCGTCGGGAAACGGACCGACTGTTCGACGAGATCGTGGGCTTCGCGGAGCTCGAGGACTTCATCGACAACCAGGTGAAGTTCTACTCCTCGGGTATGTACGTCCGGCTGGGCTTCGCGGTGGCCGTACATGTGGACCCGTCGATCCTGCTCGTGGACGAGGTCCTGGCAGTGGGGGACATCGGGTTTCAGCGCAAATGCCTGGACAGGGTGGAGGGCTTCCAGCGTGAAGGGCGGACGATCGTGTTCGTGACGCATGCCCCAGATCTGGTTGCCAGGGTGTGCGACCGGGTCTTGCTCCTCGATCAGGGGCGGATCAGGACCCAGGGCGAGCCCCGGGAGGTGGTCAGGGACTTCCGTGCGCTGATGAGCAAGCAGGACCTCGCCTACGGATGGGACCAGGGGACCAAAGAGATCGAGATCATCTCCGCTGAGATCTTCGGCAGCGAGGGGTCCACTCCCGACTGGTTCGCTCCGGGCGACGAGCTGGTCATCCAGATGGACCTGAAGGCCAGCAGGCCGGTGGAGGACCCGGTGGTGTCCTTCGCCATCCACGACGACCAGAACCAGTTCGTGTACGGCACGAACACCGACTGGCGACGGACGCCCATCCCCCGGCTGGAGGGCAAGCAGAGGGTCCAGTTCATCCTGAAGAGCCTGCCGTTCGTGGGGGGCCGCTACTACGTGACCCTCGGGGTGCATTCCCGTGACGCTCGCCAGGTCTATCACGTGCAGGAACAGCACTACTCGTTCGACGTCATCCGAGGCGAGGAGAACCCCGGCGCCGTGTTCATCCCCGTCGAGTGCCGCGTGGAGCGGCTGTGACCGTGAGGCCATCGTGAAGGTCCTGGTCGTTTCCTCGTACCCGCCCAGGCATTGCGGGGTGGGCGCGTACGCCCGCGACCAGGTGTCGGAGCTGCGCGGCGAGGGTCACGAGGTCACTGTCCTTTCCCCGCCTGACGGAGAGGGAGATGTCCGGGTGACGTTCTTGGGCGGGCGCGCCTTCCTTCGGGCGGCCGGCATGGGGTGGGAGTTCGATCGCATCATCGTCCACTTCCAGCCGACCCTCTACTATCGGCCGCGCTCACCCCTTTCGAAGATCCTTACCTCGCTCGGATTGCTCGGACTGGTCCTTCGTCGTCGCCGGACCGTCGAGCTGCTGGTACACGAGGCGGACCCGCCGGTCCGGTGGCGGCCCGACTATCTCCTCCTTCGCCGGGCGTTTCGAAAGGCCGGACGGGTGTGGTTTCACACCGACACCGAAAGGGCGACCCTCGAACGCGACTACCGCGTCCGGGTGCGCGGCGGAATCATCGCGCACCGGGTGCAGCCGGCTCGCCCGGTCTCTCGGGCGGAGGCGCGGCAGCAGCTAGGGCTGGAGAACCGCCGTCCCGTCTTCGTCTGCGCCGGCTTCCTCCAGCCCTCTAAAGGGTTCGATCGTGCGGTGGAGGCCTTCGCCAGGGCCGACGCAGACGGTGCGGCCCTCTACGTGGTGGGCTCCATCCGGGACCGCACCACGGAGAACGAGCAGTACGTGGCGAAGCTCTCCGCGCGGTGCCAGGCCGTCCAGGGTGTGACGCTGGTCGAGCGATTCGTCACGGACGACGAGTTCGATCGATGGGTGGCTGCGGCCGACTGGCTCGTCCTTCCGTATCGAAGGGCCTGGTCCTCCGGAGTCCTGGCGCGGGCCCAGGCGATGGGCACCCCCGCGATCGTCTCGGCCGTCGGGGGCCTGCCCGAGCAGGCTGGGGAGGGAGACATGGTGTTCGACGGCGACGAGGACCTTGCCCGGGCCCTCCTCGTGGCCGCGGCTTCGGCGGGCGCACCTCGATCCGGCCGCTCCGTACCGTCTGAGGTCACGCCGGGCGGCGTCCCGCACGGCGAGCCGGAGGTCGAAGCGCCGCAGCCGGAGGCCGAACGGTCCGAGCCTGAGATCCCACCGTCCGACGTCAGGAAGAAAGGAAGAGTCGTGCTGATAGGCCTGATCCTGCTCTCGGTGCTGCTGGCCGCAGTGGCCCAACTCACGCTGAAGTTCGCCATGAACCAGGTGACCGACCATGGGGCGATCCCCTTGAGCTTGCGGGATCCTGCGGACACGATCCGCCGGATCGCCCTCACCCCGGCCGTGTGGGGAGGGCTGCTGATGTTCGGGTTGTCGGCCTCCTTCTGGCTGATCGTGTTGTCGAGGACATCCCTGTCCTTCGCCTACCCCTTCGCCTCGCTCACCTATGTGCTCATCCTGGTGTTCGATCGGTTCGTCCTGCGCACGCCGGTCTCGGGGCTGCGCTACGGCGGCGTCGCGTTGATCATCGGGGGGCTGGTCCTGATCTCCCGGACCCATCACACAGCGTGACCGGCGACGGCGAATCTGGGGTGGAGCCCCGCGGCGACGTGCGGGATCTCGCCGTCGTGATCGTCAACTGGAACAGCGGCGAGGGCCTACCTCGCTGCGTCTCCTCGGTGTTCGCCTCAGCCGGGGACATCCCTTTCGAGGTGGTCGTCGTCGACAACCACTCCCGGGATTCAAGCGTCGCGGCGACGATCGAGGCCTTCCCTCAGATCCGCCTGATCCAGAACGATTCCAATCGCGGGTTCTCCGCGGCGGCCAACCAGGGCATGCGGGCCACGAGGTCCGAGTTCGTCCTTCTGATCAACCCGGATGCGCAGATCATCGGCGGCACTCTGGAGGGGTTCCTCAAGGTGGCCCGGGACCGCCCGGGGGCGGGAGCGATCGGGGCGCTCGTTCGAAACGTGGACGGGAGCATCTATCCATCGGCCAGACGCGTGCCGACCCTTGCCCAGGGGGCGGTCCACACTTTGCTCGGCCCGTTCTGGCCGGACAACCCGTTCTCTCGCGCCTACTCGATGGCGGGATGGGACCGGCAGTCCGAGCGGCAGGTGGAATGGGTCTCGGGGTCCTCCATGCTCTTGGTCCGGGTCGCCCTCGACCTGGTGGGACTCTTCGACGAGCGCTACTTCATGTACGCGGAAGACATGGACCTGTGCACGCGGCTCCGCGAGGCGGGCTGGGAGGTGTGGTTCTCTCCTGAGCTCGAGATCGAGCACGTGGGGGGGACCGCCGCCGCCGGTAGGCGCCGGATGACCCTCGAGCACTCAAAGAGCATCTACGCCTACTTCGTGAAGCACCTGTCCTCTGGGTGGCGGGTCGTGCTCAGGCCTCCGGCGTGGCTGGCCCTGCGTCTCCGAGCGGCCCTGGTGTCGTGGCGCCGGGGCGAACGCTAGCGCCTCGATGAAGGCGGTGGTCCTCGTCGGCGGGGAGGGGACCCGCCTCCGGCCCCTCACTGAGACCATCCCCAAGCCGCTCATCCCCCTGGTCGACCGCCCATTCCTGCATCACGTCCTGGACCACCTGGCCCGGCATGGGGTCGAGGAGGCCATCATGGCCTCGTCGTACCTGGAGGAGGCGTTCGCCTCCTTCATCGGGGAGCGACGGGGGCCGCCCGCCGTCACTTGGGTGACCGAGCGCACGCCCCTCGACACGGCGGGTGCCATCGCCAACGCAGCTCGCGGCGTGGACGAGACCTTCTTCGTGCTGAACGGGGACGTCCTCACCGATCTGGACCTCGGCGCGCTAGTGGCCGGGCACCGGGAGGCCGGGGCCGTCGCCACAATCTCGGTGGCGAAGGTCCGCGACGCCCGGCCCTACGGCCTGGTCACGTTGAGCCAGGATGGCCGGGTCCTGGAGTTCCGGGAGAAGCCCGCTGAACCGATCGCGGGACTGGTGAACGCGGGGACCTACGTCCTGGAGCCGGCGGCCTTACGCGGAGTCGCTGCCGGACAACCCGTGAACATCGAGCGGGAGGTCTTCCCCCGCCTGGTCGCGGAGGGCGTTCCAGTGTTCGGCCACGTGTCCAGCCACTACTGGATGGACGTCGGAACGCCGGAGAAGTACCTCCAGGCGACGTTCGACGTCCTGGAGGGAAGGATCAGGGGCCTGAGCTACGTGGCACCGCACGTCGATCCCTCCGCCGACGTCTCGCTTCTCGCCCACCTCGGCCGGTGGGTGGTGGTGGGCCCGGAGGGCGAGGTGGGGGAGCAGGCCGAGGTCGAGGACTCCGTCCTCCTGGCCGGGGCCAAGATCGGTCCACGTGCCCGAGTGAGGGACTCGATCGTCGGTCCGGGTGCGAGCGTCGGGGAGGGGGCGGTGGTCGGGGGGGCCGTCCTGGCCGAAGGGGCGGTGATCCCGCCCGGGTCCGAGTCGGAAGGCGCCCGGGTCAGCGCCGGCGAGGTCCTCAGATAGGGGCAAAGCGTTCCGGGGCGTCGCCTTGGTACGAGCCCCAGCGATACAGGTTGAAGCGGTACGCCTCGACGAACGAGAAGGCCACGGGGAGGCTGACCCGTTCGCAGAGCTGAACGTGGTGCCACGCCGCCAGGGCCATGCCGGTGCCGTCGAGGAGCCGCCCCGCCTCGCCCTCCTCCGGGTAGTCGTAGGGCGCCACGATCACGTGGGTGCCTTCGTCCGACGTCTCGAAGAAGCGCCGGACCTCTCCGAGCGCGGGGTCGGAGGCAGAGCCAGGGTCGTACCAGACGATCACGGCGGCGTGCTCCAGGGAATGCAGGGCCATGTCCACCGGCGGGGGGACGTCGTAGTTCCCGGCACGAAGCGCCGCCCCCGCGTGTGGTCCGGAGACGGGAGGGACCGAGCGGTACCGCGACAGCGGAGGCATGACCGGCGCATCACCGCCTCCGATGTGGGTCCGGTCCAGTGCGTCGGGGAAGGGCGGCACCCTCCGGACCTCCGTGCAGCCCGCGGCCGCAGCGGCTCGAGGAGCCTGGGCCAGGAGGCGCCTCTCGAATGGAGACAGACGGTGCAGATAGATCACGAGCGCTGCGAGGCCGAACAGGATAAGGGCTCCTCCGAGGATGCCGCCGGCGATGCGGTAACGGCGCCTTCGAGCGCGATCCCGCTCCAGGGCACGACGCTCCTCCCGTGCCCGCTCTGTCCGGACGGCTCTTGCGCTGGGCTTGGAGCGCTTCCGGGCCACCTGGCGCGCGTGCGGGCTCGCGATTCCGGGAACGGCCCGTGTCCGTCAGCCAGGCCCGCCGGTCGCGGGGAAGGCCGTCACACCGATGCACCGGCTTCAGGGGCATCGCCCCTGTATCCGGGGGGATTGGGGATGGCCGCCCGATAGTCGTCGATGAAGGCCCTCGCGGCGGCCAGGCTCGGCTGGTCGCAGTACTGAACGTGGTGCCACGCGGTCAGGGCCATGGCTCTGCCCTGCGGAAGCCCCCCGCTCTCGCCCTGGTCGGGATAGCTGTAAGGCGCCACGATCACGTGGTCTCGTTCGCCCGGCTCATCGAAGAACTCTCGGATCTCGTTCAGCTCCGCGACCGAAGCCCTGGGGTCGTACCAGATGACCACCGCGCCATGCTCCAGGGAGTGGATCGCACCGTAGACGTCCGGCGGGTTCGGGTACACGCCGCTTGGGACCTGTTGGCCGGGGGGAAGGTGAGGGCCCGACACAGGGGGAGTCGACGGATAGGTCGAAAGTGGCGGTGGCTCTATCACCTCCCCCTCGAGGCTGATATGGGTGGTGTCCTGGATCGGCGGGTCGTAGGGCTGGATCGTCTGCACGGATCCGCAGCCCGCTGCCTCGATCGCTCGGGCGGTGGCTCGGCGTTGATACAGGGTGTACCCGGTGACGGCGGCGGCTGCCACCAGGACGGCGAGGACCAAAGCCGCTCTCCGATAGAAGCGGCGCCGGGTCATCCTCCGGCGCAGCGCTTCCCGCCGCTGCCTGGCCTCCTGCTTGCGAGCTTGCCGGTTTGGCCCTCCCGGCGTGGCCAGCACGGGCTTCACCGTGCTCGGGTCGGTACCGCCTCCCTCGGCTGTCGTCGCGGAGGCCCCGGCGCCGACGTGCGCAGAGCGTGTCGGGCGTCGTCTCTTCTTCTTCGCCATGCGTGTCCTTGGTTCGGCGGTCGATAGCGGATTCAGCTCATCGGCGGTGTCGCCGGGTACTTGAACTCTACCGGCTGCGCCTGGATCCGGGCGGCGATCCGGCCAAGGATGACGATGACGATGACCCCGATCAGGGTCACGACCACCGCGTAGATGAAGAACGCGCTGATCTTCGCAGCGTCTCCGAAATACTCGTTGAAGAGCTCCGTGATCGCGGTGTTCCAGGCAAGAGCGGCGACAACCCCGAACGCCGCGCTGGCCAGGGAGATCATCGTGGCGATGACCTCTTTGCTGAACCGACTGGTCCGCTTGACCACATAGACGATGGGAGCTCCTTTTCGCTCCTCATCGGGGCCGATTCGCTGCTCGTGCTCTTCCTGATCGCTCATGCGTCCGCCTCCTCCATACACTCGGGCCATCTCGCCCGATCCGATCAACGAGGGAATGTAGTAAGCGTCGCTCCCGCGTCGTCATCGCCCAGAGCGGCGAGGTCACTGGCGCGATTGACGTTCGTCGCGAAGCGGCCCGTCTGGTCGGCCTCACGCCACTCGGCCTCGGACACCTCACGCACCCGCAGCCTGGAGAGCGCCTCCCGAAGCCCGCGCCGCCGCTCGGACAGGGAGGCCCGAAGAGATGCAAGGGCGGCTGCGTCGAACACGGCATGGAGGGGCTCGGGCCCGGACGCCGTGACCGGGACCACGGCGTCCTCACCCTTGTGAAGCTCGGCCAGCAGCCGAAACACCTCCGGGCTGGCCAGCGGCATGTCGACCGCGAGGGTAGCGATCAGCCGGTGCGGTGAGGCAGCGAGGCCGGCGACCAGGCCCGCCAGAGGACCGGTACCCGGGGGCTTATCGGCAACCTCCTGGTACCCGAGGTCGCCGAGCCGACCCGGACGCCCCGGAGCCAGCAGGATCGGATCGGCCACTCGGGCCAGGCGCTCGGCCACCCGCAGCACGAGAGGACGTCCCTCCAGGGCGAGTAGGGCCTCGTCCATCCCCATCCTCCGGCTCTCTCCGCCGCAGAGGACGAGGCCTGCGAGGGCCTTCACTCGACCACTCGCAGGAACTCGCGGGGGTCGATGGCCGGCCGGGGCGGCGGCTCCCCCTCAGGGAAAGGGCCAACGGCGACCGAGCCCAGAGGGATCCATTCGTCCCCCAGCCCGAGAGCCTCCCGGGTCTCGTCCTTGCAGAACAGCGTGGAGGCTCCCCAGCAGGAGGCCAGTCCAGCGGCATGGAGCGCGAGCATGAGAGTCTGGATGGCCGCCCCCGCCAAGAGGAGGGACCCCTCTCTCTCAGCGGCCGCGCGTTCCTCGTCTGGGGAGCAGTCAGGGCCTGTCGCGCGCATGCAGGGCACGATGATGACCGGAGCGTCTGCCATCAGGGAGTCGGCCATCGACGCCAGCAGCCGGTTCCTGGCCGCTCCCGACCGCAGGGCGACGAAGAGCCAGGGACGTGCGTCGTGGGTGGGAGCCGCGCACGCAGGACCGATCGCGTCCAGCAGGGCCTGCCGAGGAACCGAGCCGGGACCGAACGACCGGGTCGGACGGCGGGCGTGGATCGCTTGAAGTGGCGACTCCCGGAACAGGTCATCCCCGGGCCCACGGACCAGGGCGCGGGCGGGCGAAGGCGTTCCCTTCGGCCGGAGCCCTCGGACGATGGCCACCGGCACGCCCTCCGCCTTCCCCATGACCAGCCCGCCGGCCGCGGCCACCTCGTCGGCCACTGCCACGACCGTAGTCTCGAGCACGCGCCCGATGGCGTCTTTCGTGCCACGCAGATCGACCAGGGAGGGGAGCCCGGAGCAACCGATGGCAACATTCACCACCCCCATCCTCCAGGGCCGGCCGAACGTATCGCTGATCACTACCGCGACCTCCGCGCCGGTGGCCGCACGGAGCGACGAACGGATCCGCTCCGCGCTTGCGTCGGGATCCAATGGCAGCAGCGTGAGGAATCCGTCCGCCACGTTCGATGCGTCCACCCCGGCGTTGGCGCAGACGAACCCGTGGCGCGTCTCGGCGATGATCAGATCTCCTCGCCGAGCGACGACCCGGCGTGTCTCCCGCTCCACCCATGGGGTCTTTCCTTCCGGACCCTCGGGAACCACCCTGCCTTCGGCCTTCGAGACCACCTTCTGCGTAACGACGACGACGTCGCCGTCCAGGAGTTCGATGCCTGCCGAGCGGAGGGCACGTCCGATCAGCGCCGCGAGGTCGTCCCCGCCTGAGACCTCAGGGATTCCGGGTACCGGGATGACCTCAACGGCCACGGCGAATACCGCTCTGCTCCGGGGCGGCGCCCAGCGCAAGGTCCACGGCTACCTTGGCCAGCTTCTCGGCAGCGTCGTCGTCCACCATTATCGTGTCGGTGACCGCGACCCTCGCGCCGAAGGCGCGAACGCCTTCTTCGAGGCGTCGGTCCACCTCGTCGATCACCCATCCGCCGACGAGCCTCCCGTAGTGTCTGGCGACCCCGGCCGCGGAGACCTCCACTCCCGCGACTGGGAGCAGCTTGTCGGCCATGCCGCGCAGTGGGGCGCCGCCCACGATCGGAGAGATCGCCGCCACCCGATCGCACCGGGCCGCCGCCGCCTGGTGGATCCCGGGCACGGCCAGGATCGGCGCGATCGACGCGATCGGGTTCGAGGGGCAGATGATCACGGCCTCAGCCCCTTCGATGGCCTCGATGACGCCAGGTGCCGGTCGCGACTCGTTTGCGCCCTCGTATCGGATGGCTTTCACGTCGTCGGCGGCCCCGCCCCTCACCCAATACTCCTGAAAGTGGAGGTCCATCGCTCTCCCTTGCCGGTCGATCGCCTCGACTCGCGTCGCCACCTGGTCGTTGGTCATCGGTAGCACCTTCACCGCGATCCCGAACCGCCGGGTGACCGCCTCCGTGGCCTCCGATAGGGTATGGCCTTGAGCCAAGAGCAGCGTCCGAAACAGATGCGTTGCCAGGTCCAGGTCCCCGAGGCCGAACCACGCACCCTCAGCTCCGAACGACTTCAGCTCCTCGGTGGTCCGGAACGTCTCTTCCGCCCGTCCCCATCCCCGTTCCCGATCGGCCACGCCGCCCAGCCAGTAGGTGACCGAGTCCAGGTCGGGAGAGACGTGCAGGCCGTGAAGCTGGATGTCGTCCGCGGTGTTGACCACCACGGTCAGCTCCTCGGGAGCGACGACGCGCACCAAGCCGCGCAGGAACTTGCCCGCTCCGACGCCGCCGGCCAAGGCCGCCACCTTCACGCGTCTATCTTCCCGCGCCTCCTTGCCGGCGGCCAACGCTTCGCTCTCCTGGTTGCTCGGATGAAGAACCGGCCGTACATTCGATGGCGAAGATGATGGACCTCGCCCATGGGGTCCGGCGCGCCCTGTCCCGCGCTCGCGCCGGGCGATCGCTCTCCGTCGACGACGTGGAGGCGCTCCTCGCTGCACGAGGAGAGCAACTCGACGAGCTCATGGCCATCGCCTCCTCGCTTCGGGACCTCGGCCATGGCGAGACCATCACCTACTCGCGCAAGGTCTTCATCCCCCTCACCATGCTGTGCCGGGACCACTGCCATTACTGCACCTTCGCCAAGCCGCCCGCCAGGCTGGACGAGCCTTTCCTCACCCCGGAGGACGTCGTGGCCATCGCAGAGGCCGGACGGCGCCAGGAGTGCAAGGAAGCGCTGTTCACCCTGGGGGACCGGCCGGAGGACCGGTACCAGGTCGCTCGGGAATGGCTGGCCGCCCGTGGCTACCATTCGACGCTCGACTATCTGAGGGCGGTCTCGATCAGGGTGATCGAGGAAACCGGCCTGCTCCCGCACCTCAATCCCGGGGTGATGACTTGGGAGGAGATGGCTCGACTCAAGCACGTCAGCGCGTCGATGGGCATCATGCTGGAGACCTCGTCGCCTCGGCTCTCCGAAAAGGGCGGCGTCCACTTCGGCTCTCCCGACAAGGTTCCAGCGGTCCGACTTCGGACCATCGAGGACGCTGGGCGCCTGTCCATCCCCTTCACCACCGGCATCCTGGTCGGCATCGGAGAGACGCTCAGGGAGCGGGCGGAGTCGTTGTTCGCCATCAGGGAGATCCATCGAAGGTACCTGCACGTCCAGGAAGTGATCATCCAGAACTTCAGGGCCAAGCCAGGTACGGCCATGCACGATGCCCCGGAGCCCGGGCAGGAGGAGTTCCTGGCCACGGTGGCCGCAGCGCGGATGGTCTTCGGTCCATGGATGAACGTGCAAGCCCCGCCGAACCTGTCCGATCCTCACTACCCGCGGCTGATCGACGCCGGCATCAACGATTGGGGCGGGGTGTCCCCGGTCACCCCGGATCACGTGAACCCCGAGGCGCCCTGGCCGAAGCTGCGCGACCTGGAGCGCCGGACCACGTCGAAGGGCTACGAGCTTCGCGAACGCCTCGCGATCTATCCCCACTTCGCGCTGAAGCCCGATCCGTGGATCGCCGGGAAGATGCAGGAGCCGGTTCGCCGGCTGGCCGGCGCCGATGGCCTGGCGGTCCAGGGCCAGACTCCCGAGCCCACTCCGTGGCAGGACCCAGAGGTTCAGTGGAAACCCAGGACGATCTCGTTGGACTTCGCCAAGGGTCCGGAGACGGGCCTCAGGGAGGACGCATCCGACGTCTACGGCGACTTCGACCACATCTCGGGGACCCGGGGCTGGGTCGAACGGCCCAAGGTGGCGCCGGAACGGCTGGACGCGGCCATCCGTGCCGCATTGGCGAAGGCGGCGGCCGGCCTGGGAGGGCAGCTCACCGACAGCGAGGCCCTGGCCCTGTTCGAGGCCCAGGGGGAGACGCTCGGGGCCCTGTGCAGAGTCGCAGACGACCTCCGGGGAGAGGCCGTGGGCCAGGAGGTCACCTATGTGGTCAACCGCAACATCAACTTCACCAACGTGTGCTACACGGGCTGCCGCTTCTGCGCTTTCGCCCAGCGGGAGATCGACCCCGAGTCCTACACGCTCACCCTGGGGGAGGTGGCCGACCGCGCGGAGGAGGCTTGGGGCTACGGCGCGACCGAGGTCTGCATCCAGGGAGGCCTCCATCCCAGCCTACCCGGTGACTTCTACTTCAAGATCCTGGAGACGATTCGGGCTCGCGTTCCCGATATCCACATCCATGCGTTCAGCCCGATGGAGGTCCTGAACGGCTCCACCAGGCTGGGTATCTCGTTCGCCGAGTTCCTCCAGGAGTGCAGCGCGCGGGGCCTCGGGACGATCCCGGGCACGGCCGCCGAGATCCTTGACGACGAGGTCCGGTGGGTCCTGACCAAGGGGAAGCTCCCGGCCGACACTTGGGAGGAGATCGTCAAGACCGCGCATGCCCTTGGGATCCGCAGCTCCTCCACGATCATGTACGGGCACGTGGACGCGCCGCCCCACTGGGTGGCCCACATCCGCAGGCTGGCCCGGATCCAGGATCAGACCGGCGGGTTCACCGAGTTCGTGCCCCTCCCATTCGTGTACCAGAACTCGCCGATCTATCTGGCCGGGAAGGCTCGTCCCGGTCCCACCTTCGAAGAGAACCGGCGGATGCACGCCGTGGCTCGCATCCTCCTGCATGGACTGATCGAGAACGTGCAGGTGTCCTGGGTGAAGATGGGCATGGAGTACTGCAAGTCCATCTTGCAGGGGGGAGCGAACGATTTCGGCGGCACCCTGATGGAGGAGACCATCTCGCGCATGGCCGGAGCGGAATGGGGGATCCGCAAAGAGCCCGAGGAGTTCGTTGAGGCGATCCTGGAGATCGGCCGCGTCCCTGCCGAGCGGACAACCACATATGGTCGGGTCGATCGATCGAGGGTCGCGACGAGCCCCGACCGGTGACCCAAACCCCCAACCGGTGACCCAAACCCCCAACTTCTGTCGCTCTCGTCAGGTAGCTTTACGAATAACGTCAAGCTCCTTGACTAGCAAAAAAAGTGCCTTTCGAGCTTGCACCTGGCGTCGAACCGCGCCACGATTCTCAGGAAATGGACCGACGAAGATCGACGGGAAAAGATCGGCCGGCGGACTTGCGTTCCATGGCTGGTATCCTTCAGAATTACAACAATGTAATTTGGGGGAGAGGCCGTGCACCACTTTGTTCCATGGCAGGACCGCGCACGTTGCCGAGACTACGACCCGGAGATCTTCTTCCCCGAGAAGGGCGGATCCTCTCGCGAAGCGAAGCGGATCTGCGCCGAGTGCCCCGTTCGCATCGAGTGCCTCAACTACGCCCTCAGACGCGACGAACGCTATGGGGTGTGGGGAGGAATGAGCGAGCGGGAACGCCGACGCCTGAAGCGCATGGCGTCATGACGGTTGGCGGGCCAGGAGCTCAGCGGCAGAAGAGCGACGGGACCGCGTTCCTGGGCGAAGCGCCCGCCTACGGCGGAGCGCGGACGGGTCAAGGGGAGAGGAGGTGAACGATGCCAGCTAAGAAGTCCTCAGCCAAGAGGAAGTCGGCGAAGAAGTCCTCGGCGAAGAAGTCGACCAGGAAGTCCTCGGCGAAGAAGTCGACGAGGAAGTCCTCGGCGAAGAAGTCGACTGCCCGGAAGAAGTCGACCGCCAAGAGGAAGCGATAGCTCGATCCGATCTCGTAGAAGAACCAGGAAGGGGGGTGGATGCCCCCCTTCCTGGGCTTACCGGGTCGGGGGCTTCGTGGGCCATGCTATGCTCGGCGCCGCCTCATCGTATTCCTTCGACTACTCATGGCACAGCTCGAGACTCGCGCCCCAGCTAGCGCTCCGCGCTCGGAGCGCACCAAGCCACCGAGTGTGCTCGTGGTGCTGGTCGTCAAGGACGGCGTGCCCTGGCTTCGCCAGTGCCTGCTTGGGCTTTCTCGCCAGACCCATCCACGCATCAATGTCCTGGCTGTCGACAATGGGTCTTCCGACGCCTCCGTGGAGCTTCTGGAATCGGCGCTTGGCCAGCCTCGAGTCCTGAGGCTTCCCGCCAACGTGGAGTTCTCGGCTGCGGTGGGCGAAGCCCTCAAGTCGGACGTGGCCAAGCAGGCTGACTTCGTCCTTCTCCTCCACGACGATACGGTTCTGGCCCCGGACGCGGTGGCCTGCATGGTGGAGGCGGCGCAGACGATCGACGGCGTGGGCGTCGTCGGGCCCAAGGTCATGGACTGGGACCAACCCGGTGTCCTCCGAGACATAGGACAGTCCTCCGACCGCTTCGGATACCCCTACTCCCCGCTCGAAGAGGGAGAGATCGATCAAGGGCAGTACGACCGGATCCGGGAGGTCCTGTTCGTGTCCTCGTGCGCCATGCTGATCTCCGGCCCGACCTGGCGCAGGATCGGTCCCCCCGATGATCGACTCTCGTCCGATCACGAGGACCTCGACTTCTGCTGGAGGGCGCGCTTGGCCGGCTACCGCGTGCTGATGGCGCCCCAGGCTCTGGCCCGCCACCGCGAAGCCACTCTTCGCGGCGAGCGAGACGGGTTGCCTGCGCGGGGGCGGTTCCACTACCACCGGGAGAGGGGCGCTCTGGCCAGCCTGCTCAAGAACTACGGACTTCTGTCCCTTCTGTGGATCCTGCCCGCCTACCTCGTGCAGGGCCTGATCCGCCTGTCCTTCCTGGCGTTGACCCGGCGGTTCGAGGCCGCGTTGCAGGTGCTGGCGGCGTGGGGCTGGAACCTGGTCCACCTCCCCGGCACGGTTCGCCGGCGCGTCCGAACCCAAGCCGTCCGGGCGGTTCCGGATCGGTCCGTTCGTCGGGCGATGGCTCCGGCGTGGATCCGGCTGAGGAGGTTTGCGGTCCTCGCCGGCCAGGCGATCTTTCCGGAGGGCGCGGCACCGGACACACAGGCGCTCTCTGTCCCGGTGCGGCTCACCCGATTCACGCTGAGGCATCCGGCCGCCACGGCCATGGTCCTGGGGCTGTTCTTGGCGGTGGTGGCGTATCGCCACCTGCTCGTGGCAGCGCCGCTGACCGGCGGGGGGATGGCCGCGTTCCCGGACTCGCCATCGGGGTTCTTTCGGGAGCTCGTTTCGGGCCTGCGTCACACGGGGCTGGGTGGAACGGCCGCGGCGAGCCCCGCCCTCGGGCTGCTCGGGATGGGAAGCGTTCTTGCCCTGGGGAGCCCGCCCCTTCTCCAGAAGGTCCTCCTGTTGGGCCTGCCCGCGGTGGCCGCGCTGGGCTCGTACCGAGCCGCCCGGTCGGTCACCGGGGCGACGGTCCCCTCGGTGGTGGTGGCCACGTGCTACGCCCTTTCCGGCGTGGTGCTCTGGGGCCTCTCTCAGGGTCGGATCTCTGCCCTCGTATTCCTGGCTGGGCTGCCATGGCTCTCCGAGAAGGTTCGCCTGGGATTCGATGGCACGAGCGCCCGTCTCACGCTGGCATGGCTGGCGGGGGCAGGCTTGGGGCTGGGCGTCCTTTTCTCGTTCTTCCCCGCGACCGTCTTGGCCCTGGCTGTCCTCTTGGCGTCATGCCTGTTGGTGCCGACTCGTCCCGGCGGAAGAACGCGCGGCGTTGCGCTCACCGCGGGTGGGCTCGCCGTGGCGGCGTTGCTTACGCTTCCCCTGACGATCGGCCTGTTGGGCGCGGGAGGCTTGGGGCTGGCCGACCGCGCCGGCGATCCCACCTTTGGCTCGCTGGCCCGCCTGTCACTCGCGGACGGGCCCGGAGATTGGCCGACCGGTTTCTTCCTGCCCGCCGCCGCCGCCCTGGCGCTGCTCTTCGTCTCGGGCCGAGAGGCCAGGCTGGCGGCCAGGGCGGCAGTGAGCGTGATCGCTTCCATCTACCTCGCCTGGCTGGCCGCAGCGGGATACCTGCCGCTGGCTCTTTCGAACCCCGTTGCGTACCTGGGCGTCGCCGCGTTGGGGTATTCCCTGCTGGTTGGCCTCGGTCTGACGGCCCTGGGGCGAGGGGTGACGCGGCAGGCCTTCGGGCCGCGTCACGTCGGGGCCGGGTTGATCGGCGTGATCCTGGTCGGCGGGCTGCTCGCGCAGGGGCTCCAGGCGGCGTCGGGCTCGTGGTCGGTGGGCGGCTCGGGCAGGATCCCGGCAGCGTATCCAGTGGTGGTGCCGACGACCGGGGCGCAGTACCGGATCCTATGGCTGGGCAACGCCGCCGGCGACGCCTTTCCGGCCCCCGGCGGTCTCCCCGACGGCACGGCGGCCGCTGGTGCGGCGTCCGTTCGCTTCGCCGTCACGGGTCCGGACGGAGCGTCGGCGCTCGACACGGGCCGGGCTCCGGCAGGGCCGGCCTACAGGGAGCTCCGGCGGGCTCTCACGGAGATCCTGGCGGGAAGCAGTCGGCACGGCGGCGCCCTGCTCGCCCCCTTCGGGATCCGATTCGTGGTAGCGGACCCCCTGGACCTGCCGCGTCCTACGTTCCAGGTACTGGTCCGGCAGTTCGACCTGGATCTGGTCCCGGCAGAGGGGCTCAGGATCTTCAGCAACCCGAAGGCGGCCCCCCCTGCCTGGGTGAGCACCGACCCTCTGTGGATGCGGGCTGCTCGCTCGAGAGTTCGCAAGCCCATCGTCGAGCTGAACTCCTCGCCGGGCAGACCCTTGCGACAGAGCCGCAACGGAGAGGGGTACACGAGTGCCGGCACGAGGACCACGGCCTTGATCGGCCTCTCTCAGCAGTTCGACTCGCGCTGGAAGCTCATCCCCGACCAGCGGGGGTCTTCTCGAGAGTCGTCGCGGAGTCCGGTACCGGCGTTCGGGTGGGCGACGGGATTTCAGATCGGCCCGCATCCATCGGGATTCGAGGTCCGGTTCGAGGGACAGGGGCTCAGGAGCCTTCAGGTGGCGGTTCTGGCCATCCTGTGGCTCTGCGCCCTATGGATCACCAGGAGACCGGTGCGTGCCGGCTGACCCGTCGGCGACGCCTCCCAGGATCCGGGGACGCGCGGTCGTTCTCGGCACGGTCCTCCTCCTTCTCGCCGGATCCGGCGTGGCGCTCGACCGAGTCATGGGGGCGCGTGCCACGGGGCCTGGGCGAGCCGAAACCGGCCCCACGGGCTCCTGGTTCTGCCCTCATGGAGGGGCGGATGGATGGCGGGGCTGGGTCGTGATGACCAATCCCGGAACCGAACCCGTTTCCGTTCGCATCACCAGCTTCGGGGAGGCCGGGATCCGGAGGGTCGGATCGCTCTCGGTCGCTCCCGACCGTCAGGTCTATCGGAGGGTCTACACCGGGGATCAGGCCGCTTCCACCCAGATCGAGTATTTCGGGGGCTGGGTCGGAGCTGCGGCCGTGCTAAGATCGGAAGGCTCCGGCGGCCCCGCGGCCGCCGAGCGTTGCGTGGGCGAGCCCCTTCGAGCCCAGCTCCTTCCCGACGAGCTGACCGGACCCGGCCAGACCTCCTTCATGGTCGTGATGAACCCGTTCGCCGCAGATGCGGCATTCGACGTCGTCATCCGCACCGAGAAGCGGGAGGTGCGGCCGAAGCGGTTCTCCCCGTTCGTTCTGGAGGGTCATCGGTCGGTCGCGCTCCGGGTGAACGATCACCTCTTGCAGGCTCCCGGCGAGCACACAGTGGCCGCCCAGATCGAGTCCAGGATCGGTCGAGTGATCGCCGGGGGGCTCGGGCTGTCCGAAGGAGGCATCCGTGCCGAGGCCGGGATCTGGCCCCTCCGGCCTCGGGTCATCATCCCCGCCGGGGGCCACGTGGGGCCGGCTCAGCTGCTCTTGGTCAACCCTCTGGCGTCGCCGGCCGACCTTCTGATCGTCGGCGAAGGCCGGGCGTCACAGCAGGTCATCGCCGGTCCAGCCGGGATCTCGATCCCTCCAGAGGGCGTTCGGACGGTGGAGGTTCCCGAGACCGACGCCGGGATCGTGGTGAGCGCCACGGAAGACCGGCACGTGGCGGCAGCCCTCCGATTGACGGGGAGCGGCGGAGACGGCGCCACCATCTCCGGAGGGGTCCCGGCTCGGTCCTGGTTGGTGATGCCTACGTTGCCACCTGCCGGGGGGAATGCGCTGCTCATCATGCAGAATCCGGGCCGATCTCTCGCCCGGGTCACCGTTCGCCTGATCGGCCCCAGAGGCGTCGTCGCCGCGCGTGAGCTCCAGTCGTTCGTGGTCGAGGCGGGAAGGATCATCCATGTCCCGCTTCGCCCGGCGGTCGGGCCACAGCCGGTCTCCGCGATGGTGACGGCGGAGGAAGGAACCATCGTGGCAGCGAGCGCGTCCTACACACGGGGTGGTTCGGGGTACGCCGCCACGCTCGGCCTGCCGATGCAAGATGTGGGGTGAGGGAAGAGAGGCGCTCTTTGAGGAGCGGACGCAAGCACGTACTGCGGAGGAGGCTGACCCGAGTCTCGGTCCTGCTCGCCTTCGCTGGGATCCTCGTGCTGCTCCTGGCCGGCGCGTCCTACGCCGGCTACCGATACGAGCGGTCTAGGTCGGGGCAGGTCCTTCCGGGAGTACGCATCGCCGGCGTCGACGTGGGCGGCATGACCCAGGCGGAGGCCGAACGCGTTTTGGCTCCGGCCGTGGCGCGGATCCTGGAACGCCCCATCGAGGTCAGCGGTGCGGGACGCGGGTGGCGCATGAGCGCGCAAGGCCTGGGCACCCGGGTCGGCCTGCGGGACGCCGTGGCCAGTGCCCTCGCCGAGACCCGTTCCTATCATTGGTCGGCTCGCCTGTACCATCGCTTGCTGGACCGGCCGATCCGACGCGAGATCGAGCTGCCGGTGTCATACGAGGCAAGCCTCGTCCGTCAGTTCGTCCGAGAAGCGGCCGGCCAGATCAAGAGGCTCCCCCAGAACGCCTATCTGGACGTCGAGGATGGGAAGCTGGTGGCGCGACGATCCAGGCCGGGAAGGGAGCTGAACGTTCGCGCCTCCCGGCGCAGGCTGATGGAAGCGGTCAGGGGCGGAACGTCGTCGGTCGACCTCGCGGTTCGACGGGTGAAGCCCAAGGTGAGCGAGCAAACCCTTGGCCAGACGATCATCATCAGGATCTCCGAGAACCGCCTCTACCTCTACGACGGGGTCAAGCTGGCCAAGTCCTACCCTGTGGCCACGGGCCAGGCGGAGTACCCCACACCTCAGGGGCACTGGGTGGTCGTCAACAAGCGAGTCAATCCAACGTGGTACAACCCGGCCAAGGACACGTGGGGGAAGAACGAGCCCGACTTCATCCCGCCGGGCCCCGACAACCCGCTCGGGACACGGGCCCTGGACCTGGATGCACCCGGCATTCGGATCCACGGCACCTACGCCGACAGTTCGATCGGCACCTATGCCTCCCACGGCTGCATCCGGATGCACATCCCCGATTCGGAGGATCTGTTCGATCGGGTGGTCGTCGGCACCCTCGTCATCATCGCCTACTGACCGACTCCCACTCGGGGCTCTAACACTCCGCCGCGCTGGGCCATTGTCCCCGTATGCCGGGCTCGACCGTATCCCCCGAATGACCGATGCCCGCGTAGTCCCGGGGGATGGGTGAAAAACAGTTACGGGGGACTATGTGCCGGGCACCCTGATTACGCCGATGAATCAGGTGAGATGCCCCTGCACACCAGATCGACACCGTGCCCGTCGTGCGGCTCGGCGGAGACCCTCAGGGTCGAGATCGCGCTGGCGGCCTCCCCCGTCTCGTTCACCTCCTGCTCCACCTGCGAGTGGAAGGGATGGGAGCGAGGGGGAGAGAGCCTCCCGCTTGGCTCTGTCCTCGGTCTCGTCGCCAACCGCTGACGACGGGCTGATCTCCTTACCTCACTGCTCCGAACGGGGCAACGGAAGGGGTCGGCTAGACTGAGGCCGCGATGGCGGCCGACCTCTCCCTGGTCTTCAAGGCGTACGACATCCGGGGCATCTATCCAGATGAACTGGACGAGGATTCCACTTACCGGATAGGTGCGGCCTTCGCCTCCTGGTCCGGCGCCGAACGGATCGCTTTGGGCCGCGACTGCCGGCTCTCATCGCCGGCGCTGGCGGCGGCCTTCACCGACGGGGTAACCCACTCAGGGGTCGGGATCGTCGACATCGGGCTGGCCACCACCGACATGGTGTACTTCGCTTCCGGGCGGCTCGGCATCCCCGGAGCCATGTTCACGGCCAGCCACAACCCTCCCCGATACAACGGGCTCAAGCTCTGCCTGGCCGGAGCAGCTCCGGTGGGCCAGGACACGGGCCTCGCCGATGTCCGGGGCCTCGCCGAGGAGGACGGGCCGCCGAGAGCGCACGGGGCCAGAGGCTCCGTCGAGAGCCGTGACATGCTCGACGAGTACATCGAGCACCTCCTCTCCTTCGGCGACGTGGACTCGTTCGCCTCGGTCACGGTGGCGGCCGACGCGGCCAACGGCATGGCCGCCCTGGTCCTCCCCGCGCTGTTCGATCGACTCCCCTGCAAGCTGGTTCCTCTCTACATGGAACTGGACGGAACTTTCCCCAACCACCCGGCGGATCCGATGGTGCCCGAGAACCAGGCGGATCTGAAGCGGGCGGTCACGGAGCACGGGGCCGATCTCGGTCTCGCCTTCGACGGCGACGCGGACCGAGTGTTCCTGGTGGATGAGCATGCGAACGGCGTCAGTGGGTCGCTCGTCACCGCGCTCGTGGCCAAAGGGCTGCTGGAACGCAATCCCGGGGCCAAGGTGCTGTACAACCTCATCTGCTCGCGGGCCGTTCCGGAGGTGATCGCCGAGAACGGTGGGGAGCCGATCCGGACTCGCGTCGGGCACTCCTTCATGAAGAAGGTGATGGCCGAGACCGGAGCGGTGTTCGGCGGAGAGCACTCCGGCCACTACTACTTCCGCGACCACTACAATGCCGATTCCGGCCTGGTGGCCTCCATCGTCGTGCTCGATCAGATGTCGAAGGCGGGGAGGCCACTGTCCGAGCTGCTGGCCCCGTTCCGGCGGTATCGGGGCTCCGGCGAGATCAATACGGAGGTCGGCGACCAGCAGGCGGTGATCGAGAGGATCGCTCGAGCCTACCGGCACGGTCGGCAGGACCGGCTGGATGGGCTCACGGTGGAATTCGACGACTGGTGGTTCAACGTTCGACCTTCGAACACCGAGCCCCTGCTGCGCCTGAACGTGGAGGCCCGAACCGAGGAGCTGCTGCAGGAGGAGACCGCCGAGGTCCTGTCCCTGATCCGTGAGGGATGATCTCGGGCGTCGCGGTAGCGAGGAGGAGACCCATGCCGGTCGACAAGGAGCTGCTCGAGATCCTGGTGTGCCCGAGCTGCCGGGGAGATGTGGAGTACCGCCAGAACCCCGAGCAGATCGTGTGCCTGAAGTGCGGGCTGCGGTACCCGGTCCGCGACGACATCCCCGTCATGCTGATCGAGGAGGCCGAGAAGCCGGACGGCGCATGAAGGAGATGGGGCATCGGTCGCTCGACGAGCCGGCGTCGATCGCCGCAGTCGACTCCGGCGGCATGTTGTCGTTGGCCGGCGCGCTCGGAGACCAGCTCAGAGCGGGATTTCAGGCCGGAACCGGTCCGCACGAGCTCCCCTCGGGAGAAGGCCTTCGATCGGTGGTCATCTGTGGCATGGGCGGCTCGGGCGTGGCCGGCGACATCCTTAGGGTGCTGTTCGCCCCCCGGCTACCCCTGCCGATCGTCGTGTGCAAGGGCTCCGAGGTGCCGGAGTTCTGCGGCCGGGACACCCTGGCCGTCGCAGTCTCGTTCTCCGGAGATACGGAGGAGACGCTCGCCGCGTATCTCGACGCGGTCGCCCGAGGAGCTCGGGTGGTGAGCATCTGCGGAGGAGGCGAGCTGGCTTCACTCTCGGCGGAGGACCAGGTCGCGCGGGTGGCGGTCCCCGCCGACATCCCCGCCCCCCGGGCGGCGCTGGGCTATCTGACCGGCGCGGCGATCGGCACCCTGGACCGCATGGGACTGGTGCCCCCTGCCGCCGATCTGATCGAGGAGGCGTGCGACCATCTGGACCAGGTAGCTCGTTCCTTGGGGCCGGAGATGCCAGCGGAGGTGAACCAGGCGAAGGGCCTCGCCGCTTGGCTCGAAGGACGGACCCCGGTCATCTGGGGCTCCGAGGGGCTGGCGGAAGCGGCGGCCGTGAGGTGGAAGACCCAGCTCAACGAGAACGCGAAGATCCCTGCTTTCCACGCCGTCATCCCCGAGCTCGACCACAACGAGATCGAGGGCTGGTCGGGGGACACGGTCCGGGGATACTGCGCGGTGGTGTTGCGACATCGAGGCGAGCATCCGAGGATCG
Organism: Actinomycetota bacterium; assembly: GCA_050692195.1. Lineage (GTDB taxonomy): Bacteria > Actinomycetota > UBA4738 > UBA4738 > UBA4738 > JBOGVA01. Next base: position 44,434 of record JBOGVA010000063.1, read on the forward strand.
CCACCAGGATCTCGGCGACCATAGATGCGGTCTCCGGGTCGGGCCTGGAGCTGAGAGAGGTCCAGGCAGCGGGGGCCAACCCTCTCGCGGTGTTGCTGTCCATGATTATGGTGGGGGACTTCACCAGCACCTACCTAGCGATCCTTCGCGGGGTGGATCCGATGCCCGTGCCCGTGCTGACCGACCTCAAGACCCGGCTGCGCGAATGAACGAGGTCCCTGCGGCGCCCGGCACGCCCGGCCCCGGGGACACCTTCGTCCAGGAAGGGGTGGCTCTCATCCGGGAGAGGACGCCCCTGGAGCCGGAGGTGGCCCTCGTGCTGGGGTCGGGACTGAGCGCTGCGGTGGCGAGCGACGTGCGGGTGGACCAAGAACTCTCCTTCGAGGCGCTCCCCGGCTTCCCCTCCCCGTCCGTACCAGGACAGGCGGGGCGCCTGCTCATGGGGAAGCTGTACGGTGTCCCGTCGGCCGCCTTCTTGGGCCGGGTCCACTACTACGAGGGACACGGGATCGGAGCGACCACGCTGATCCCTCGACTGGCCGCGGCTCTGGGGGCTCGTTCCATCGTCCTGACCAACGCGGCCGGTGGCGTGAATCGGTCGATGAAGCGTGGCCAGCTGATGCTGATCCAGGACCACCTGAACTTCCTGGGCGTGAACCCACTGTTCGGATGGCGGTTCCCGGGCGGCGAGCCGGCCTTCGTCGACGTCTCTACCGTGTACGATCCTCTGCTGTTGCAGCTGGCGGAGGAGGTGGCCCGCCGGGAAGGCGTCGACGTGGCCAGAGGGGTATACGCCGCCCTGCCGGGCCCCACCTACGAGACACCCGCGGAGACAGCGTTCCTGGCCCGGGCCGGCGCGGACGCCGTCGGGATGTCGACCGTGCCCGAGTCCGTGGCTGCGGTCGCCCTTGGGCTCTCGGTACTTGGCATCTCTTGCATCACGAACGTTGCCGGCACGGAGTCGTCCCACGAAGATGTCTTGGCAGCAGCGAGGGAGGCCACGCTCCACGTTCGTGCGATCCTCAAGGGAGTCCTCCCGAAGCTGGCGGGGGGCCCAGCGGTCAGCCAACGGAGTCGACACACCTCAAGGAGGAATCATGGACTGTGACGTGAAGGACGTGGCCCTCGCCGAGAAGGGCCGGGCCAGGATCGAGTGGGCCGACCAGGAGATGCGCGTGCTCGCCCAGATCCGCGACCGGTTCGAGAAGGAGAAGCCACTCGCGGGCGTGCGGATCGGGGCGTGCCTGCACGTCACCACGGAGACGGCGAACCTCATCCGGACCCTGGTGGCCGGTGGCGCCGACGTCGCGCTCTGCGCTTCGAACCCTCTTTCCACACAGGACGATGCGGCGGCCGCGCTCTGTGAGGACGACGGGGTGGACGTGTTCGCCATCAAAGGCGAGGACCACGAGACGTACTATCGCCACATCAACGCGGTTCTGGACTTCCACCCCCAGCTCACCATGGACGACGGCTGCGACCTGGTGACCACGCTGCACAAGGAGCGGCCCGATCAGCTCCCGGAGCTGCTCGGGGGGACCGAGGAGACGACGACCGGCGTGATCCGGCTGCGGGCGATGGCAAGCGGCGGCGTTCTGGCCTACCCGATCGTGGCGGTGAACGACGCCGACACCAAGCATCTGTTCGACAACCGGTTCGGGACGGGGCAGTCCACCATCGATGGGATCATCCGGGCGACCAACTTGCTGCTCGCCGGCCGGACCGTGGTCGTTTGCGGCTACGGCCAGTGCGGGCGTGGCGTGGCATCTCGGGCCCGAGGGCTGGGGGCCAGGGTGGTGGTGACCGAGGTCGATCCCCTTCGGGCTCTGGAGGCGGTCATGGAAGGGTACGAGGCCTTGCCCGCCCGCGAGGCCGCGCGGGTCGGAGACGTCTTCGTGACCGTGACCGGCGACATCAACGTGCTGGCCCGGGAGCACTTCGAGGCCATGAAGGACGGGGCGGTCCTGGCCAACTCCGGCCATTTCGATGCCGAGATCGACAAGAAGTCACTCCGCGAGATGGCCGCCGAGGTCCGGCGCATGCGAGAGTTCGTCGACGAGTACCGGCTCCCCGACGGGCGCCGGCTCAACCTGCTGGCAGAGGGGCGCCTGGTGAACCTGGCTGCGGCGGAGGGACATCCCGCGGCGGTCATGGACATGTCGTTCGCCAACCAGGCGTTGTCGGTCGAGTGGATCGTGCAGCACGCCCCGGAGCTGGATCCGAAGGTGTATGGCGTGCCCGAAGAGATCGACAAGGACGTGGCCCGGCTCAAGCTCGCCGCGATGGGAGTGGAGATCGATCGGCTCACAGAGCAGCAGGCGGCGTATCTGGCTTCGTGGGAGCAGGGGACCTGAGGGCCCTCGGCGGTGAGCGCTGCTCGGAGCTCCCGGCGACAGGAGGAGCCCCCTGTGCGGGTACAGACGCGGTTCGAGCGGTTCCCGGCCTCGATCAAAGGGGCCTTCGTCCTTCGGGGTGCCGACGGGAACCCGCACGGGATCGAGTTCGAGTGGGCTCGCATCGCCCGGGTCCCATCGGGGCTGGCCAGGCCGGTAGCCGTGGAGGAGCGGATGCTCCACGTCAATCCCGTTCGCGACCTCTTCGTCCCTTTCGAGGCGTCGGTTTCGGAGCTGGAGCCCGGATGGTACGCGCTGGAATCCTCGGTGAAGGTGGACGCCGGAAGCTCGTGGGCCTTCGCCAGCCGCGCTTTCGCCATCCCGTGGCCTCGGGGCGACGTGCGCCGGGGTTCGATCCACGTGGACGGTAGGGTGCAGGTGGGACAGCGCACGTTCCAAGTGGACCGGGTGGAGCTTGCCGCGGATTCTGCCTCGGTCGTGTGGCGGATGCTCCGCCCAGCCGGCCAGGACCCACAGGGGCAGGCGGAAGAAGAGCCGGCGGGGGAGGCCCTGCTGATCTCTGACGGAGTCTCGCTGGAAGTCCTTCCACCGCAGAAGGGGTCGCGCCTGTTCGAGCCCCGTTCGGCAGGCGAGCGACGAACGATCTCCTATCCCCTGCCCCGGTCCGCCCGATCGCTCGCGGTGAGGATCCGGCTTGGCTTGGGGAGTCAGTCGGAACCGCTCAAGGTGTCGCTGCTCTAGGGGGTAGGCGGGCTCACCCGACCGCGGGGGTTGGCCCGGGCATCGGGCGCGGTGTCCCGATGGGTGGCACGGAAGAGATCGGGATGTCGGTGGCAGCCGCTACGGTTCACCGATGCTTCAGGATTTGATGGAGCTGGTATTCCCGAGGGCCTGCATCGGCTGCGGCGTACGGCCCTGGCCCTATTGCTCCGCGTGCCGCAAGAAGATGGTCCTCCTGGTCCCGCCGGGGTGCCTCCGGTGCGGGAGGCCGCTCGAGGCCCGCCTGCGAAGCTGCGCCGATTGCCCACCCCCACCCATCGCGTGGTGCCGCGCTCCCTTCCTCTATGAGGGGCCGATACGAAGCGCCCTCATGAGGCTGAAGTTCGCCGGGAACAGATCGGTCCGCGACGCCCTGGCGCCTTTCATGGTCCAGGCGCTGGCCCGCCCCCCGCCCATTGGCCCCCGACCTCGAGGGCTTCCGATGGTGACGTGGGTTCCGCTCGGGAGGCGACGAAAGCGGTCGCGCGGGTACGACCAGGCGGAAGTCCTGGCCCGAGCCGTGGGAAGCCTGTGCGGCTGGCCGGTCCTGCCCCTGTTGGAGCGCAGAGTCGAGACGAGGCCCCAGGCCCGGAGAGCCGGGGGAGAACGACGTCACGGCCTGGCCGGGGCCTTTCGCGGGCACGCGCAGGCCCGGGGCCAGGTCATCTTGGTCGACGACGTCCTCACAAGCGGCGCCACCGCCGCGGAATGCGCACGGGTGCTTCTGGAGGCCGGTGCCGACGAGGTGGGCGTCCTCACGGCGGCCAGGTCTCTCGGAAGGGACCTCCCGACCCGTTGCTATAATCCGACGGGGTTCCGGCCTGGGTCTGTGGTTGCCCGGGGGGCGTTCCTCCCGGTAGTCGATGCCAGTCGCAGGCGAAACGACCCACGTAAGGCGACCATTGGTCGCTGAGCATGGTGCGGCTTAGATGTAAGACCTGCCTCGGGCGGGGAGACTCGCCCGGGAGAAGGCGCTAAGCCGCCTGTCTCAGGCGGCGATCCCCTCAGCAGGCGAGTGTGGGGCCAAAGACCAGGTCAGCCAGGCGGGAACCTCGAACCTCGTCGAACGGCCGGCGCCTGGGGCTCCGGGCCGGGCCGACCGGGCGGCACCGGCGTGGACCGGGTGGGGGAGGACGCCGAATGGATCTCATCGTGAAGGGCAGGGGGGTCCGCGTCACCGAGCAGGTCAAGAGAGCTGCCGAGCACAAGCTTGCCAAGACCGCCCGATTGAACCCTCGAGTCCTGAGGCTCGAGGTCGAGATCATCGACGAAGGCAACCCTCGGATCGAAGGAGGCCACCGCGTCGAGGTCGCGTGCCATACGGCCCGACGTGTCTTTCGGGCCGAAGGCTCCGGTCGCGACGTGGAAGCAGCCCTCGACCAGGTCGTGGAGCGCCTGGAACGACAGATGTCCGCGTACAAGGACAAGGTCCGGAACCACCGGCACGCCAGTTCTGCCCGCCGGGGAGAGCCGACCGCGAAGCGCAAGCGCTGAGCCGGTCGGCCACCGTATCCGGCGGCGGAACGCCAGGGGCGCGATGTCTAGCCACATCGAGGCAATCGTCTAGAATCAGAAGGACTAGTCCCGGAGGGTCACGCACTTCGGAGTAGACCCTGCATCGCGGACAGCATGGAGGGTGTCCTTGCCCGACGAACCCACGGGCTCTAGCCAGAGCACCGACCAGTCTCTCAGGGTTCTGATCGTCGACGATCACGCGTTGTTCCGGCGTGGCCTGCACATGGTTCTCGATCAGGAGCCGGACATCGACGTGGTCGGAGAGGCGGGCGACGGCCAGGAGGCCGTCCAGAAGGCCCAGGAGCTCATGCCGGACGTCATCCTGATGGACATCCGGATGCCAAGGCGGTCGGGCATCGAGGCCACCAGGCAGATCAAGGACCTCCTCCCGCACGTCAAGATCCTGGTCCTAACGATCTCCGACGAAGAGGCGGACCTGTACGAGGCCATCAAGGCGGGGGCGGCGGGATACCTGCTCAAGGAGATCTCCATCGACGACGTGGCCGATGCCATCCGCTCCATCTGGCAGGGGCAGTCCCGGCTGTCTCCCTCCATGGCCGCCAAGCTGCTAGCCGAGTTCGCCGCCATGTCCAAGCGGGCCGAGGAGCAGAGGCAGCTCCCAGCCCCCCGGCTGACCGACCGGGAGATGGAGGTCCTCAAGCACGTGGCGCAGGGATTGAACAATCGGGACATCGCCAAGGAGCTTTACATCTCCGAGAACACCGTGAAGAACCACATCCGCAACATCCTCGAGAAGCTGCACCTCCACTCCAGGATGGAGTCTGTGCTCTACGCCGTCCGCAAGGAGCTCATCGACCTCGAGCGGCGCTCGGACACCCCCTGAAACCGGTCCTCCCCCGTTACCATGGGGGCCGGTCCCCCGCCTAGGAGAGTCCGTTGAGCGTTCTCGTCAAGCTCCTCAACACAGGCCAGAAGCGCAAGGTCAAGCGTCTGGCCGGCGTGGTCGAAGCCGTGAATGCGGTCGAGTCGACGTATACCTCCCTCACCGACGCTGAGCTCCGCGGGAAGACCGACGAGTTCCGCCGCCGGCTCGCCGACGGCGAGGAGCTCGACGAGCTGATCCCGGAAGCGTTCGCCGCCGTCCGGGAAGCCGCCAAGCGGACGATCGGACAGCGTCACTTCGATGTCCAGCTCATCGGTGGGACCGTCTTGCACACCGGGAAGATCGCCGAGATGCGGACGGGTGAAGGCAAGACGCTCGTCGCCACGCTTCCCGCGTACCTGAACGCGCTCCCCGGAAATAACGTCCACATCGTCACGGTCAACGACTATCTCGCCCGGTTCCACGCCGAGTGGATGGGCCGCATCTACCGCTTCCTCGGCATGAGCGTGGGCGTGATCGTCGCCGGCCAGTCGCAGGCCGAGAAACGCGCGGCCTACGCC
>JBOGVA010000064.1:0-27307 GCA_050692195.1 Actinomycetota bacterium
GACGCCGATCACCTGGTGGTCGACAAGGGGACGGTCGGCCGGCGCCTCCATTCGATCAGCCAATGATGGACTCGGCTACGGCCTGGCCCCCCAGTTCCAGGTACGCCAGTCGGTATCTGGATCCCCGGGCGGGCTGTCGTCCGTCCACCCGTTCGTTAGCCAGACCGCCCCGCTCGCTCCGCCCTGGGGCGCCACAGGGTCGGGGGTGGCAGAGGAATAGTCTCCCCACCTGTTCGGGCAGCAGGAGTGGTCGAAGGTTTCCCCGGGAGACGCTTGCACCAGGACAAAGGTGGACTGGGCTGCCCCGCCGATCTTCGACACCATCTGGATCTTGATGAACTCGGTCGAAGACGACGTGCTGAACCCCATGATCATGTTGCTCCCGTAGTCCTGGGTGGACCCGTTGTTGGCGCGGTCCGGCGAGATGGCCCCGTTGTACACGTCCAACGCGGGGTTGGTGGCGACGCCGCTCTGGAGGACGACCCGGGTCTGCGGTTCCACCTCGTACCACCTGACCTCGGCTCCGCCGCCTCCTCGCACGGTGTGCTGCGTCCACACAGTGGTCGCGCCGCGGAATCGTGGGTCGACGGCCGAGACGGCCTGTGTGACCCGCGCGTCCAGCGTGTCGACCGAGGCAGGCAACCCCGGTTGATCGGCGTTCAGGGGCATCTGGTAGAGCGGGATGGGGATGGACCTGCCCGGGTTCTCGATGATCGGTCCGGTCGGTCCGTTCCTCACGAGGAAGCGGGTCAGGAAGGTCTGCTCCCCCGCGTCGTACGGGTCGTTGCTGATGATCACCCCGTCCAGGGTCACCTGGGGGGCGTCGGTGGACTGCGCCGGGATCGGCGTGAACGTCCCGGTCCCGGTCTGGTCCAGGAGGTTGCGCGTCACTCCCGTGAACGGCTGGTTGCAGGCCGAGCCCGGGGGCGGCTTCCGGAACCACATCACGTCTGCGCCGACGAAGCCGAAGCCGGGCGGGTCGAACACGTTGGCCCCGATGAGGCCCCAGCTGAAGCTGTCGCCGAGCTTGGGATAGTCGGGGAAGAGGTCACCGGGGTAGTCGAAGGTGAAGTGGCAGAAGTCCGCGGCCGTGGTGGGAGTGGCGGTCATGCTCCACCCGAAGGCCAGCAGACTGTTGGCGAAGTTCCCGACGACGTCGTCCATCGCGTAGTAGAACCGCTGCGTCTGCGGGTCCCAGATCACCTGCGGGTCGAAGATGAAGTCCGACTCGGGCCTGCCAGCGAGCTGGTTCAGCGTGCCGGTGGAGAGCTCGTTGCCGGCCCGGTCGTAGATTGAGAAGTTCAGATTGACCAGCTCGACGTAGCGCGTCGGGCCGATCGCCCCCGTTGAGTCGGAGGGCGTGACGCCCTCGTCCTTGACTCCGTCCCATTCGATGAAGGTCACGGGGACCTGGGGCTCGGCCCGCGGCGTGCGCTGGGCGGCCGCGGCCCTACCGATCTTGGCCTGGGCCTTCGCCCTCGCGTACGTGGCGGCGTTCTTGGGGAGCGGCCCCTGGGCCAGCCGCTGGGCCGGGGTCAGTCCGAGGCTCGGCTTCGTTGCGGCCGGTCCGGCGGAAGCCGAGGGGCCGATCAATCCAAGGGCCAGCAAGGCCGTGCCCAAGATCGGCAACAGATATCTCCTCACGCTCATCCCTCCCTTGTGGGGGTCGGCGGGGTTCCTGTCCCAATGGGTCCATGGGACCGCCGCAAGATTAGAAGGGGGGCAGCCGAAACTACACGCGCCCGATGGGGTATTCGGCGTACGCCGAACGGATGAGCCCTCCCTGCGGACGGCTTCTGGTCCCTCGAGCGCCCGCTCGAGTGCCCCGCTAGAACCGTGCTGTGCAAGGACCCGTTCCGCTCGGTGGACGAGCGGGTGGAGCAGCTCATCGCGCACATGTGAACCGGGGGCGTCCAGGGGGCGGGCGAGCCGAGGGGTCGCTAGTGTCCTTGGTTTCGAGGACTCAACCGTCTAGTGCGCATGGTCGTGGCCCTCGTGGGCCTCCTGGCCCGACTCCTTGGGGGGCAATCCGGCTGCCTTCCTGGCGAGCGCCGGGACGGCGTCGGCGCCATACGCCATGGTGGCGGAGTTCTTCCCTGCCTCGTCGACCAGATAGGCCACCGGCGTTCCCATGCCCATGAAGACCTCTGCCTCTCCCGGCTCCTGGATCAGCAGCAACGCGTCCAGGCCGGCCTCCTCCATGACCTGTCGATTGGCCTCGATCTCACCGGTGGCGATCAGCACCGGCCGGAGGTCTCGCTCGCGCAGTCGCGGCTGCAGCTCGGCCAGCTCGGGAGCGATCTCCTTGCAGAACCCGCACGTCGGGCTCCAGTTGACCAGGAGGAGCTTCTGGCCTCGCAGGCTCTCCAGAGACACGGTCCGGCCCTCCGCGTCGGGCAGCTCGAACGAGGGGATCACCTTCCCCTCGGCGATACCTTCCTTTCCCCTGGGCGACGCGGCCACGCCTTGCAGCAGCCCGGCCATCCCGAACTGCCGAGTCACATCCCGGACGTCGATCAACACCTCCTCGGGGTTAGCCCCGAAGGCCCGGGCCAGCTCCGCGCTCAGTTCCCGGACGCTCGACACACCGTCGAGAGCGTTCCATACCACCGTGCTGATCTGGTTCAGCCAGTGGGTGCTCCATCTGCCTTCCACGACCAGAACCGCCTCGCCGTCCATCTCCAGGCCGACCACCTCGTCCTTCGGGCGCGGCACGAAGGCCTCGTCGATGTCGTCAGCCGACATCTCGTGGGCATGGGCATCCTCGACTTCGGCCACCCCGCGCTCTTCGACAGCCATGACCGGTGCTCCTTCGGGAAGGGCCATCAACACTACAACAGGGGGGCCAGACCGAGCCTCGACGGCCCTACGGGGTGAAGCATCTCGGAGGCAAACCACACCGAGAACGGTCGGATGCAGTAGCTTGCCTACCGCGCTCGCACGAGTCCGACGCGCGACGCCGGCTGCCCCGCAAAGTTGCCTGCCCGGGCCGGCTGAGCGCCCCCTTCAAAACAGATGGGCGCCCCGGAGGGCGCCCATCCGAGATTGGTTCGAGTTCGCCTAGCGGGTGGTCCGACCCCTGCCCTGACGCTGGGGGGCACCGGCGCCACCACAGGCTGGGGTACAGGTGAACCCACAGCACGTGTCCACGCAGCAGAGGCCTTCGGCGCACTCGCTGTCCTGCCCGCCCGGGCAGAGCCCGAACTCGCCGCAAGACCCCGTGAAGTGCAGGCAGGTGCACGACCTCGAGCTGGCGTGCACCCAGCAGTTGCAGTCCGAGCGACCCCCACACGGGATCGCGAAGTTGCATGGGGTGCTACAGCCGCAATCCGGCTCGACGACGCAGGAGTCCTGCTGGGCGAACGCCGGCGCCCTCATGCTCGTCAGGACCGGGGCCGACCAGGCGATGGCCGCGCCGGCACCGATCCTCTTGATCATCCTCCTTCTGGTGATGCCTTCATTCGGCTCGAGCTCCTCTGGACTCATGAACTCACCTCCTCTCATGCGTCCACGAGCCGCTCTTTTCCAGGGTCAGAGAACCACGAATCAGCCTCGAGCAGCATCGTCCGGGGGCGGTAACTTTTCTCTCGGGCGGAACCTGGCGGACCGTACGGTCTCTACGGTCCGTATCTGGTCCGTCATCTGGGATGGGAGTACACGATCGGGGGGAAAGGGCCGATGGCGGACCCTTCCCATCGGTCCGATCCCAATGCATCCGCCGTAGCTCCTCTACGCCGTGGGGCGGTTGTCGGGTAGCCTTTCACCACCTACCTTCGCTTTTCCGAAGGAGCAGCGGACGGCACTGGGTGGTGCCCCGAGCGATCGTCGAAGGAAGGGATCGAGCTGTGACGGAAACACTCGAGGACTCGCTGACCGAGGAGGAACAGGAAGAGCAAGAGCTCCGCGAAGAGCGGCCCGTGGCCCCCGGCCCGGGCGGTGGTTGAGCGGACGCCCTCGAGCACCTCGGGTGGGTGTCCTTCAGCAACTTCAAGTTCGGCGAGAACGCCTTCCAGATCCGCACCACCTCCCGGCGGTTCGCCCGATGGATGAACGCGACGCTGTCCGCCTACCGGGTCCGGCGCAAGGCTCCCGTCGCCTTCTCCGTCGTCATCGCCGGGGGCGAGGAGGACCGTATCCGGGCCCGGAAGCGCTTTCACGTCCTCTACCAGGGGACCCAGCGGATCATCCGGACCAAGGACATCGGCACCCTGGCCCGCGGCCTGTTCGCGGAGATCGAGCGCGCGCTGCTGCCCGAACGAGACGACGCCCTCTACCTCGGGACTCCTGCGATCGCCAAGGAGGGGAAGATAGCCCTGGTTCCGGACTTCTACCGCAGCACGCTGGCCCGCCTTGGCCGCCGTCCCGAGCTGGCCGGTCTTCGTCTGCCGGTGGAACGCATGGTCGCCGTGGACGACGCGGGAGGGGTGATCCCGGTCACTCCGCGGCTGGAGATCCCCGATGACGCGGTGGACCGGGTTACCAGGATGTTCGGCGATGGTGCGGCCTCAGTCCCGCTGATCGACCGGCCGGTGACGCCGGACGTGGTTGTGGGTTACGTCCCGAACTCAGTGCCGGAGGACCACATGGAGCCCCTCTCCCGGGGCCGGGCTCTGTACTGCCTGACCACCGACGTGATGAACATGCCGAAGGTCGGCATCGAGCGCGCGTTGAACACTCTTGCGCGCCTGGTGGAGCAAGCGCGGTGCTACAGCTACTACTCCGACGTCTCCACCCCCCAGCACCGGACCCGGATGCTGACCGGTCTGGCGGAGGTGCTCAAGAGCTAGCTCCTGTGGCGCTTGCCCCTGACCTTGACCAGTCCGTACCGGACGGCGTACGTCGCGGCCTCCAGGCGGGAGTGGACCTGGAGCTTGGTCAGGATGCTCTGCACGTGGGTGCGGACCGTGTTGGGGCTGATCGCGAGGCTCGCGGCGATCTCCTTGTTGTTCCTGCCCTCCACCAGCAGGGTGAGCAGCTGCCGTTCCCTCTCGGTGAGCTGCTGGGAGAGGAGCGTCGCCTCTTGCTCAGCCCTGGGCCGGGCCTCGGCGGCCACCGCGATCATCTCAGGCATCACCACGTGGCCGTTGAGGGCCGCTTGGACCGAGCTGACGACCTCCGAGACGGGGGCGTCCTTGGTGAGGTATCCGTGGAAGCCCTCCCTGACCGTCCCGGCGATAGCCTGCGGGTCGGTCATCGCCGTGACCGCCAGGACCTTGGTCTCCGGGTGACGCTGGAGGATCTTCCTTCCCAGGGACAGGCCGTCCTCTCCCGGCAGGCCGAGGTCCACCAGGACCACCTCCGGCTTCCATCGATCGACCTTCGCCAGCGCCTCCCCCGCCGTGCCCGCCAGGCCGACCACGTCGATCCCCCTTCTCTCGAGGGACCAACGGATGGCCTCTGCGAAGAGCTTGTGGTCGTCGACGATCAGAACTCGAATCCCCCCGTCCGATCGCCGACCCGTCTCTGCTCCCTTCACCGCTCTCGCCCGGGCGACTCGGCGGGGCCCGCGTGCACCGGCGGGGAGCCGGTCAGGGCGAAGTCCGGCTCGAAGCCCTCCCGGGGAATCTCGATGTTGAAGACCGCGCCCTTGCCGTTCGAGTCCACCCAGATCGCCCCGTTGTGCGCCTGGGCCACCTGGCGCGCGATGAACAACCCCAGGCCCTTTCCGCATCTGGAAGACCGTGCCGCCGTTCCCCGAACCAGCGGGTCGAAGATGGACTCTCGCTCCGATCTGGGGATCCCCGGCCCCTCGTCCCTGACCCTCACCGTGGCCACGCGATCGCCCGGCTCGACCGAGACAGTGACCCGGGTGGGGGGCGGGGAATAAGCGAGGGCGTTGCGGATCACGTTCGCGATGGCCCCGCGGAGGTGTCGCGGGTCCGCTCGAACGATCACTCCCGGGGGCGCGGAGAGCGACACCCGATCCTCGTTCAGCTCGAAGCGGCACGACTCCACCGCTTCCTCGACGATCCGAACGAGGTCCACCGGCCGACGCCGCAGGGAACCAGATCCCACCGCCCACCGGAGCAGCCCGTCCACGAGCTCGGCCAGCTGCGCCAGCTCCTTCTGCGAGCGATGAAGCAGATCATCGGTGTCCGCGTCTCTGGTCGTCGCCTCCGCGAGCGACTCCATGACGGCCCTGGCGCCAAGGAGAGGGCCGCGCACCTCGTGCGCCGTCCAGGCGATCCCGAGGTCGAGGCGTTCGTTCCTGCGCTCGGCCAGCGATACGGTGGCCAGGTGTTCGAGGACGTCCTCCAGGAGCGACCCAATGGTGTCGAGCGAGCCTTGCAACGAAGCGGAACCGCCCGCCAAGAACAGCACGGCATAGCCAGCGTCGATGACGGCAACCTCGTCGGTTCCCATCAACCGTCCGAATCGAGCGGCCAGCTCATCCTTGCTCCGAGCGGGGACCCCCGACCACCGGGGCAGGCTGCCCATCACGGTTCGCAGCGCGGCCCGTCTCGGGCCCGTGAGGCCGTATGTGGCGATCATCGTCAGGCGGGTGCCCCTTTCCCGGCTGAGCCAGGCCACCACCGGAAGATGGAAGCGATCGAAGCAGAACCTCGTGGCGGCTCGGATGGCGGCCTCCGGAGTACCGGCCCGCACGATGTCGCGGGTCAGCGCGGCGACGCGTCCCATCGCCTCGACCTGTCGTTCGAGGTCCTCCCTGGCCCGCAGGTTCCGCAGCACGATCGCGGCCTGGCTGGCCACGGCGTCGAGGAGCCCCCAGCATCTGTCGATCGAGCGGCTGGGGGCCACCACCTCCAGCAAGCCCACGCTCTCCCCCCGGGACACCAGAGGGATGATGGCCAGGACTCCGTCCGCGGAGGTCTTCAGCTTGAGGCGGAGCGCCTTCTTGTTCAGGTAGGCGAGCCTGCGCCGGGCCGAGAGCCTCCTGCCCCCGACCTCCCAATCACCTTGCGCCAGAGCCACTCGCAGGTGGCCGCCCGGGGCAGGGAGGAGGAGCCGAACCGGTGCCTCTCCCCAGGCCACGGCCGCCCGGACCCATCTGGGGATGGATGCGACGGCTTCGTCCAGGTGGGACGCCGATCCGAATGCGTGACACAGGCGCAGAAGGAGGGCGGACTGGTCGATCGAGCCCGCTACCAGGTCGCTCTCGTTCGTTACGATTGTCGGTCGGCCCAAGCGCCCCTTCCCCCGTCGAAGGCAGAGGGGAGTTTAGCCGCACAGCGTGTTTCTTGTAAAGGAGAACCAGGAGAACCTTGAGTGGCTGCTAGATAACGAACTGCTTGCTTTGGATGGTCCCCAGCCGGCCTGGCCACTATCCCCCACCTGGCCGCGGAGAGTGGCGAGCGTCCTACTGATCAGCGGATTTGCATCGTAGGAAAGTTACGGCGATTCGGGCTGCACTCGCCGATCGGGCGCCGCTAGCATAGTTGCCCCCCCGGAGAGGAAATGACAGATGGTCCAGGCAGGCCTGCGAGGCGCGGGGCCCTGACGCGCGCATGGAAGGTATCTCGAAGGCGGTGGGGGCCGCACTTCGACAGGCCCGCTTGGAACGAGGCCTCTCTCTGACGGAGGTCAAGCGCCGATCGCACGATCGGTTCAAGCCCTCTGCCCTGGGCGGTTATGAGCGAGGCGAGCGCTCCATCTCGCTCGAGCGATTCTGCCAGCTTGCCCGCCTCTATGGAGTCCGGGCCGACCGGCTGCTGTCGAAGATCTTGGGCCGCCTGACTCCCGAAGGTAGCGAGGGCATCGTGGTCGACCTCAATCAGCTCGCGCTGATCCATGAGAGAGAAGGGCGGGTGATCGCGGAGTTCATCCACAAGGTGAAGGCCGAGCGGGAAGATTATCTGTCTGACGTCATCACACTGAGGTCGGGAGACTTGGAGGAGCTCGCCCTCAAGGTCCAGCTCGAGCCGAGGGTGCTCCTGGCCAGGCTGCGCCCCGCTCTGCGCTCGTCACCCTTGAACATGCACTCCCCCGGCTACTAGTTCCCGCGCTCCGCCGTCCCCGCTCCGCCCGCGCTTGCCGCTCGAGGGGGGATGGGCGCGTCCCGGCGCTGGGAGAGGCGGTCGAGGCGCCCCTGCGCGTCCAGCGACTGGCGCTGGATCTCATCGAGCATCGGCTGCACTTCCCGGCTGAACATCGCCACGGAGGCAGCCAGCCGCTTCAGATGACGGAGGAGGGCCAGCATGAGCACCAGAAGCGCCGCCACGGTTGCCAGCGTTACCGCCAGCACTATCGGCAGGAGCACCGCGGCAGGATAGCAGGTGCGATGCTGCGGGAGGGAACTCCCCTCACTCGACGGGAAAGGCTCGGTTCAGTACCTCGTCGTCGCGAAGAAGGAAGTGAAACGTGATGAGGTCGTCGACCGTGAACGGTGGTCCGGGGGGCCGGCTCTCGAGCGCCCCGACGGGGTCGCCACATCCAGGCGTGTCCGCACAGTCCGCGTCTCTGCCGTCCGGGTCCGCCAGCTCGACGCCCGCCGACAGCAGGAGCGCGACCACCTTTCGATCCGCCGGCTTCTCGATCGTATTGAGGCACTCCGGGCAGGAGAACCGATAGATGCCTTCGCCCGCGTGGTCGCGGATCGACAGCAGGATCGCCTCGGGGGTCATGTCGACCTCGCCGCATCGGGGACAGGTGGTCCGTATCGTGGTCATCCCACCACGCATATCGGCGAGCGCCTGTGGCCGCTTAAGGTGCCGAAAGTCCTAAACGCGGCGGTAAAGAGCCAGGGTTTCCCTGGCGGTCTCACCGACCATATCGACCAGTTGCGGGGGGTCGAGAGCCTGGGCCCCTCCCCCCAGGCGGAGCACGAGCTTTGCCACCCAGGGAAGGACCTTCACGGGGAGCGTAACCTCCAGCCGCCCGTCCTCCTTCGGCACCACTCGCTCCGCCTCGTAGTACTCGGCGACCCAACGTGCGCTCGGTCCCAGGAGGAGCCGAACGGGTATGTCTTGGTCGGACCGTGTGTACAGGGGCCTGCCTGCCCCCAGCAGGCCCCGCGGATCGAAGGCTTCCCCCGTCTGCGCCACCGAGCGGATCCGGTCCACCCGAAAGAGCCGCTCACCGTCGGCCAGCTCATCCCAGGCCACCACGTACCAGTTGCCGATCGCCGAGAACACGTGCTCCGGGTCGATCCGGCGGACGGTCAGCTCGTCCCGGGACGCCGTGTAGTACTCGATCTGCACCCGTTCCCGCCGCTCCACGGCCACCCGGACCGCCGCAAGCGCGTCCGCGGATCCGCCGCCGTCGCCCACCGCCACTCGTCCCGACAGGCCGGCCAGGGCGTCCCGGCCGAGCCCCTTCTCGATCTTGTCCAGTGCGGAGGCGAGGGCGGGGGCCTCCTCCAGTCCCGGTGCCCCCAGCAGGGCCTTCCCCTTGAGATAGAGAGCCAGGGCTTCCGATCGGGTGAGGCGCACCGGACGGGAGAAGTAGTCCGCCATCCCGATCCAGACCCGGCCCTCCTCGACCTGGACGTCGATCAGGTCTCCCGGCCCGTAGGGGGGGAGTCCCGAGACGAAGAGCAGGTTCAGGTCCTCGAGCAGCTCGCTCTCCCCCACTCCGAACAGCCGCGAGATCTCCTCCAGTGGTGTTCCCGGGTGCTGGACCACGTAGGGCACGACCACGAGCAACCGCCTGAGCCGATCGGACGCCTTTCCCGTCTGGCGGCCGCGGCCCGCCTGGCGGCCATGGCCGGTGGGCCCGCTAGCCATGCGCCTCGCCTCCACCGGCAACCGCTTCCAGCCTGGCCACAACCTGGTCTCTGACGGGCTTCGGCGAGTACACGCGTGCGTCCGGGCCGAACGAGAGGATCCAGGAGACGAACGAGTCCGTCTGGCTGGCGGGCACGTCCGCCTCCACCCATCCGTCTCCGCGCGTGCGAAGGGAGCGCGCCCCGGGTGTGGAGGCGATGGCCCACCACGCCACCTTGGGGCTGAAGGCCACCCGCGCCCGGGCCGCCGGCTCCCCCAGGCCCCACGGCCCGGCCTCGAGGTGTCGGGAGGCGTCGAACCCGTCGGGCGGAGCACTGGCCGGCCCGACCTCCTTGATGGGAGGCTGCATCCGGGAGAGCCTGTACGAGCGGATCTCTCCCCGGGTTCGGTCCAGCCCGACCAGATACCAGTGCCCTCGCCGGAACACCAAAGAGTAGGGATCGACCTCGCGCCGCCCGGCTTTCCCCTGCGTCGGCCGGTAAGTGAATCGAATCGCCTTGCGCCTGGCAACCGCGTCCGCAGCGGCTCCGAGGTTAGGGCCGGAAGGGTCCGCCCCCGGCGCGGCCGTGCGCTCCGCCATCGCGGTGAGGACGTTTGCCTCGGTCCCGGCCGAGAGCTTCTGGAAGGCCTGCTCGGCTTCATCTCCCTCCCCCGGGGCGTGGGCGGCCACGAACAGCGCCCACACCTCGTCGGAGGTGAACGGGACCTCCGGGAGGTAGTACTGGTCCTTGAGGATGCGGTATCCGTGCTCGACCTCCCAGGGATCCGTGGGCTGGAGATCGATCGGGATGCCCACTTCCTTGAGGGTGTCCTTGTCCCGTTCGAACATGCGCTTGGCCGAGGCGGAGTCGGACTGCTGGTAGGCGGGGATGACCCGGCGGATGTCATCGAACGTCATCGGCCGCCGTGCTTCCAGGAGGAGGGCCACCAGGTTGATCAGGCGTTCCAGCGGGTGCATCCGGGCGATGATAATGCCGGGATGATTCGCCTCCGGTATGGAGAGGTCGTCGAGCTCCTCGACGAGCGGCCGGGCGCGGCGGAGGTGTCCGTGCGGATCGAGGGCCGGCTCGCCAAGGCCATCGTGTATCCGGATCTGGTGGGGCCCGTGCGACCCGGCGACCGGATCCTGGTGAACACAACCGCGGTCTCGCTGGGGCTGGGAACGGGAGGGATGCACTTCGTCATCGCCGTGGAAGGCATGGCCGAACGCGATCCTCCCGCGCCCGGACACATCATGAAGGCGCGGTACCTCCCCCAGCAGGTCAAGGTGCAGAGCGTCGAGGAGGAGGGCAGCCCGCACCGGAGCAGGATGGAGGATGCGGGCGGTCTCGACGGGATGCCCGTGGTCTGGTGCCCCCTGCACTCGATGCTTGCGGCGGCGGTGGCGGGTGCCCGTGCGGCGGGAGCCTCGCGCATCGCCTACGTGATGACGGACGGGGCGGCCCTTCCCGCCGCTCTGTCGAAGCAGGCCGCGACGCTTCGATCCGAAGGTCTCCTGGCTTCGGTGATCTCGACGGGACAGGCCTTCGGGGGGGATCTGGACGCGGTCACGGTGTTCACCGGCCTGCTTGCGGCTCGCCACGTCGTCGGCGCCGACGTCGCGGTGGTGGCAGACGGGCCGGGCAAGGTGGGAACCGGAACGACGTGGGGAGCCTCGGACGTGGAATCGGCGATGGCCCTGAACGCGGCGGCGATCATCGACGGCCGGCCCATCGCCGCGCTCCGGATCAGCTTCGCCGACCCCCAGGCGCACCACCGCGTGCTCTCCCGGCATTCCATCACGGCACTTGGCCGGGTGGCGCTGGTGCCCGTGCACGTGGCCGTGCCCGCCCTGGAAGAGGGGCCGCGCCGGGAGGCGATGTGGAACGCCCTGAGGTCGGCCAACCTCGAGGAACGCCATCAGCTCGTGGAGGCAAACGGGCGGCCGGCGCTCGACCTGCTGGCCGAGCTCGGCATCGAGCCGGAGTCCATGGGCAGGTCGGTGGCGGACGACCCGGAGTTCTTCCTGGCGGCCGGCGCGGCCGGGGTGCTGGCCGGCAGGATGTCCGCGAGAGACCGTGCCTGGGGAGGAGACGGCTAGCGAGTCGCTTCCTCGGCTGCGATCGCCCCCACCACGTCCGCGCTCTCGCCTCGCCGGCGCAGCAGGAGGTACAGGGGGACCGAGACGATCGTGGCCAGGCCTCCCAGGACGAACCCGTCCGCGATGGACCTGACGCGAGAGAGGTAGCCCAGTCCGGCCTGGCCGCCCACGGCGCCGAGGCTGGCCACCAGCGCGTCAAAGGACACCAGGGTGGCTCGCTCCTGCGTGGGGATGATCGCGTGGAGGTAGGTCTGCCTCACGGGCATGAGCAGCCCTTCGGCGACCGCCGACACCAGGAACAGGGGCACGGCCACCCAGAACAACCCGACGGCTCCCACTCCCACCATGCAGGCCGTCACCACGGCGCTTCCGGCCACCAGGATGGTGGTCCGCCTCCGGCCGGGCTTCACCAGCCGGCCGACGAGAGAGTTGCCCAGGATGCCGGCCAAGGAGAACAGCGCGGCGATCACGCCCGCCACCCATACCAGGTCTCGCCCCAGGAGCTCCAGGAAGTAGGGCTGCCATGCGTACCATGCCCAGAAGAAGAAGCCCGCGTTGACGAACGACACCATGACCAGGAGCCGTACGGACGGCGTCCGCCATCCATACGTGAGGCCCGCCCGGGCCACCTTGCGCATCTCGGCCACGATGCTGCCCAGGCGGAGCGTCCGGGGCTCGAACCCGAGATCGTGCATCATCACGAACCCGACGGCGAACGCTCCGGCGAGCAGAGCGGCCCTCACCAGGTACGGGACCGCCAGGTCGATGCTCCCCAGCAGCCCGCCCCCCACGGTTCCCAACAGCGTGGCCGCCCAGAAGACGATCTGCCCGCGGGCGAACACCCGATCCAGCTCCTCTTTGAAGCCGGCCCCCCGGAGCGCGTCGACGAGCCAGGCCTCCACGGCCCCGGAGTAGAACGTGTAACCGAGCCCGAGGACCACCCCGGCGAGCGAGAAGAGCAGCACCCCGCCGCCGACGGCGGCCACCCCGACGTAGGCCAGCGTCCCCACCAGGAGGGTCGCCGCGCTGAGCAGGAACGAGACGCGCCGCCCCCAGGTATCCGCCACGACCCCCGTGGGGATCTCGAAGAGGGCCATCGCCGCGGTGAACACGGCGTTCGCCAGGAACACCTCGAAGATGTCGAGGCCGGCGTCGAGCAAGAACAGCGTGTTGATGCCCCATATCAGAGAGGCGGACAGCGTGAACATCGCGGTGATGGCGAGGTACGCGCGGATGATCAGCGCCGGGCTCATGCGTCTGGCTAGTCCCTGCCGAGCTCCTGGAGCCGCTGCTCCGAGATCCCGAAGAAGTGGGCTATCTCGTGGACCACGGTGTCCCGGACGACCCGTCTCATGTGACGGTCGTTCCGGGCCACCGCCTGGATCGGCCGCCGGAAGAGCGTGATCCGGTCCGGGAGCACGCCGAAGTAGCCCCGGCCGCGGTTCGTCAGGGGGATCCCCTCGTAGAGCCCGAGGATATCTGGGTGGTCAGACGGAGGATGATCCTCGATGAGGACCTCCACGTTCTCCAGCCGTTCTTGGACCCACGCGGGAAGGTCGTCCAGGGCTTCGGCCACCAGACGCTCGAACCGCTCCGGTGAGGTCCAGCCCGTTCCGCGAGGATCGCTCCGCACCGTTTGCGGATCACATGTGGGCGATGAGCTGTTCCACGCGCTCGTCCACGGCCCGGAACGGGTCCTTGCACAACACGGTCCGCTGGGCCTGGTCGTTCAGCTTCAGGTGGACCCAGTCCACCGTGTAGTCCCGGCGGCGTTGCTTGGCCTGGCGGATGAACTCACCGCGCAGGCGGGCCCGCGTGGTCAAGGGGGGCTCCCGCATGGCCTTCTGGACCTGTCGCTCCGGGACGACTCGCTCCATCTGTCCTCGGCGCTCCAGGAGGTAGTACAGGCCCCGACGGCGGTTCACGTCGTGGTAGGCAAGGTCGATGAGGGCGAGCTTCGGGTGTGACAGGGGGAAGCCGTGCCTGGCGCGATACCGCTCCACCAGCACGTGCTTGGCCACCCAGTCGACCTTGGACGCCAGCCGCTCGGGCTCCCCTGCCTTCAGCGCCTCCAGGGCCTGCCGCCACTCATCGAGGATCTTGAGGGAGATCGCGTCGCCGTCTCTGCGTTCGATGAACCTGGAGGCGCGTTCGTAGTACTCGGTCTGGATGTCGATGGCCGAGAGCTCCCGGCCCGTGGCCAGCCGGATCCTCCTGTTGCACGTCAGGTCGTGGGAGATCTCCCGGATCGCCCGGATGGGGTTCTCCAGAGTCAGGTCCCGCATGATGGTGTTCTCTTCGACCATGCGGACCACCAAGTCGGTGACGCCGACCTTCAGGAACGAGGTGAACTCGCTCATGTTGGAGTCGCCCACGATCACGTGAAGGCGCCGGAAGCGCTCGGCGTCGGCGTGCGGCTCGTCCCGGGTGTTGATGATGGGACGTGATCGCGTGGTGGCCGAGGAGACTCCCTCCCAGATGTGCTCGGCCCGCTGGGAGAGGCAGAACTGCGCGCCTCGCGGTCCGTGCAGGACCTTCCCCGCGCCACAGTAGATCTGGCGCGTGACGAAGAACGGGATCAATACGTCGGCGATCCGGGCGAACTCGCCTTGCCTGGCCACCAGGTAGTTCTCGTGGCAGCCGTAGGAGTTGCCGGCCGAGTCCGTGTTGTTCTTGAACAGGTAGACGTCGCCGGAGATCCCCTCCTCGTGGAGCCGCACCTCGGCTGCGGCCAGGAGCGCTTCCAGGATCCGCTCGCCGGCCTTGTCGTGGGCGATCAGGTCGAGGATGCTGTCGCACTCCGGCGTGGCGTACTCGGGGTGGGACCCGACGTCCAGGTACAGCCGAGCCCCGTTCTCCAGGAACACGTTCGACGACCGGCCCCAGTGGACCACCCGGCGGAACAGGTACCGGGCCACCTCGTCCGGGGAGAGGCGGCGCTGCCCCCGGAACGTGCAGGTCACGCCGTATTCGTTCTCCAGCCCGAAGATCCTGCGGTCCACTGAGTCAGTGTAGGCCCGAGGAGGTTCGCCGGGCTCCAGCCACCCGTACCTACGCTTCGAGCATGGCGGCGAGCTGTTCGTCGCTCAGCCGGCGGAACTTCCGCCGTTCCCGCGTCCGGTCGAGGACCGCCGCCTCCAGGCGCTCACCTTGGATCGCGCTCCCCTCCACCGCGGCCAGCGCCTTCGCGGCCTCCCGGAAGCCCTGCTGTAGCGAGATGCCTTCCTGATACGCATCTTTCAGGTGCGTGGCCAGGTCGTCGGAGCGTCCCCCCATCGCCACGTAGCCCCGTTCGTCGGCCACGCTCCCGTCGAAAAGGATGTGGAAGAGCTCGTTGTCCGCCGGCCTCTCCCCCACCTGGCCCACCAGGATCTCGACCTCGTAGGGCTTCATCTGGGTGGTGAAGATGGTCGAGAGCGCCTGCGAATACGCGTTGGCCAGCGTCTTCGCCGTGACGTCCTCTCGTCCGTAGGCGTAGCCCCGGAGATCGGCCAGCCGGATCCCCGAGATCCGGAGGTCCTCGAACTCGCTGTACTTGCCGACGCCCGCGAACGCGATTCGGTCGTAGATCTCCGAGATCTTGTGCAGGGTGGCGCTCGGGTTCTCCGCCAGGAACAACAGCCCGTCCGCGTACTCCAGGGCCACCACGGACCGCCCCCTGGAGATGCCCTTGCGGGCGTACTCCGAACGGTCCTTGGTGAGCTGCTCGGGCGGGACGTAGGGCTGCCAGGCCATCAGGAGGGCGTGTCGCCTGTGGGCTCGGAGCCCTCTCGGGCCTGGCTGCCCCCGCGCTTCCTGGGCGCCTCGTGGGTCTCCCCGATGATCGCCTGGAAGGCCGCCTCCACCTCCTCTTCCGGCACGGCGGCCACTCCTTCGGCGGTGATGGTCTTGACCGTCGGGTAGATGCCTCGGAGGGGATTCGGTCCTCCTGTTGCCAGGTCTTCCTGCGAGGAGTCGTAGAGGGCCTCGACCGCGGCGCGGATGGCGTCGGCCCGGTCGATCTCGACTCGCCACCGTTTCTTCAGAGTGCCGCGAGCCTGGAGGGCGCCGGACCCGGTGGCGTGGAAGTCCGTCTCCTCCCACCGGCCTCCCGTGACGTCGTAGCGAAACAGCCGCCCCTCCCCTCGCCGCTCGTCGAACCCCGCGAAGAGCGGAACGACGACCAATCCCTGGAGGGCGAAGGCGAAGTTCTGCCGGATCATCTGCGCCAGCCGGTTGGCCTTGCCCTCGAGCGAGAGGCGGTCGCCCTCGACCTTCTCGTAGTGCTCGAGCTCGGTCTGGAAGAGCCGGACGATCTCTGTCGCTTGCCCGGCCGCACCCGCGATGGCGATGGCAGAGACGTCGTCGGCTGGGAACACCTTGTCGATGCGCTCGTCGGCGATGATGAAGCCCTCCACCGCCCGGCGGTCCCCCGCCATCACCACTCCGCCGTCGAACTTCAGGGCGAGGACGGTCGTGCCGTGTGGGACCTCGCGGGGCGCGGGGGGCGAGGGCGAGCCCGCGTCACCCGGGCGAGGGGTCTCCGCCGTGGCCCTCACCAGGTCCATGAAGCTCGGATTCGCCCCCAGTGGGTACGAGGGAGCGGGGAAGCCGTCGGTGCGGTCGTTCACTCCCCGCCCTTCTGGACGTAGGACTTCACGAACTCCTCGGCGTTCTCTTCGAGCACGGAGTCGATCTCGTCCAGGATCTCGTCCATCTCCTCCTTGAGCTTCTCGCCCTTGTCGGTGGACGACACCTGCCCGACCGCCTCCGCAGAGTCGCCGCCGCCCTTGCGCTGGTTTCGCTTCTGATCCTTTTCCTGTGGCAAGTCTCACGCTCCTTGCTCGTGTGTCGGTGAAGCTATTGTAGGTCGGGCCTCCGTCTCATCGGTGGATGCAGCGGGAGGGTGCAGCTCAGCGCTGGAGCGCCGCGATCAGCGAGGCGGCATCGTCGCAGGAATCCAGGAGCTCCTCCACGTGCTCGCGAGTGCCCCGGGCCGGCTCGCGGGTGGGCACGCGCTGGAGGGCCTCCCGTCCCAGGTCGAAGATGATCGAGTCCCAGGAGGCCGCGGCGATCGACCCCGGATACTTGGCGATGCACCGGCCGCGGAAGTAGGCCCGGGTGTCCTCGGGCGGCTCCATGATTGCCTGCGCGATCTCGGCCTCCGAGACCAGCCGCTCCACCTTACCGGCCTCGGCCAGGCGGTAGTACAGGCCGCGGTCCGTGCGGACGTCGTGGTACTGAAGGTCGATCATGGCCAGCCTGGGCTCGCCCCAGTCCAGCCCGTCGCGCTCCCGGTACGCGTGGAGCAGCCGGTACTTGGCCACCCAGTCCAGCTCGCGGTACAGGGAGAGCGGCTCCTCCTCGATGCCGGACAGGATGGCTTCCCATCGGTGCAGGATCTCTCCATGCTCGTTCGAGGGCTCGGACTCCTTGACGAACTTCTTGGCGTGATCCAGATACTCCCACTGCAGCTCCAGGGCGCGGATTCGCCGGCCGTCCCGAAGCTTGACCGTCCTCCGGCAGGTGACGTCCCAGGACACCTCGTGCAGCGCAGTCACCGGCGCTTCCAGCGAGAGGTCGGGGACCAGATCGTCCTCGATCATCTTGAGGACCAGCGCGGTGGACCCCACCTTGAGGTATGTGGCGACCTCGGACATGTTGGCGTCCCCGATGATCACGTGGAGCCTGCGGTACTTGTCCGGGTCGGCGTGGGGCTCGTCTCGCGTGTTGATGATCGGCCGCTTCAAGGTCGTCTCGAGCCCGACCTCTGCCTCGAAGAAGTCCGTCCGCTGTGAGAGCTGGTACGGGACTCCGCGCCCCTCTTCCCTGGGGCTCTCGGAGCCGAGCTTCCCGGCACCGGTGAAGATCTGCCGCGAGATCAGGAACGGGGTGAGGTCCCTGACGATCCGGGAGAACGGCGTGCGCCGGTCCACCAGGTAGTTCTCGTGGCACCCGTACGAGTTCCCCTTCCCGTCCGTGTTGTTCTTGTAGATGCCGATGCGCTGGCCGGGAGGCAGCAGCGGAGCCAGCGCCTGCAAAGATCGCTCCAGGATGCGCTCTCCCGCCTTGTCGTGGACCACCAGCCCACGCGAGGTGGCGCACTCCGGTGTGGAGTATTCGGGGTGGGCGTGATCGACGTAGTAGCGGGCCCCGTTGGGAAGGATCACGTTGGCCAGGCCCAGATCCTCCTCCACGGGCTGTCGCTCCTGCACGGGCTCGAAGCCCCGTGCGTCACGCAGCGGAGACTCCTGCTCGTAATCCCAGCGGATCCGGCGGAGCGTTCCCGCATACGAGCTGATGAGCATGGAGGCCGCGAGGACGGGGTTGAAGTCCGCTATGCCCGGGCTGGAGATCCCGTACTCGGTCTCAATGCCCATCACCTTGGGGATCGCCAAACGCGCCTCCCTCCCCGGGGCGGCTAGAGGTACTGGCCGGCGTTGACGCGCTCCACTTGCCGGCCCTCGCCGCGGCCGTCGCCCAGGAGCGTGCGCACGTAGACGATGCGCTCGCCCTTCTTCCCCGAGATGCGGGCCCAGTCGTCGGGGTTGGTGGTGTTGGGGAGGTCCTCGTTCTCCTTGAACTCGTCTCGGATCGCGGTGAGAAGGTCCTCCAGCTTCAGCCCCTTCTTCCCATGGCTGAGGAAGCGCTTGATGGCCACCTTCTTCGCCCGGGCCACGATGTTCTCGATCATCGCCCCGGAGTTGAAGTCCTTGAAGTAGAGGACCTCCTTGTCGCCGGAGGCATAGGTCACCTCGAGGAATCGGTTCTCCTCGGAGGTGGCGTACATGCGATCGACGGTGGCCTCGATCATCCGCTGCACGGCGCGATCGGGCTGGCCTCCGGAGAGCCCAAGCTCTTCCCGGTGAAGCGGCACGCCGGGTGTGAGGTACTTCCCCAGGATCTCGCGTGCTGCGTCCGCGTCGGGCCGCTCGATCTTGATCTTCACGTTGAGCCGCCCCGGCCGAAGGATGGCGGGATCGATCATGTCCTCGCGATTCGATGCCCCGATCACGATGACGTTCTTGAGGGTCTCCACGCCGTCGATCTCCGAGAGGAGCTGCGGCACGATGGTGTTTTCCACGTCGCTCGAGATGCCCGACCCGCGGGTTCGGAACAGCGAGTCCATCTCGTCGAAGAACACGATCACGGGGAAGCCCTCCTCGGACTTCTCCTTGGCTCGCTGGAAGATCAGGCGGATCTGCCGCTCGGTCTCACCGACGTACTTGTTGAGGAGCTCCGGGCCCTTGATATTGAGGAAGTACGAATGTGCTTCCTCCCTCCCGGTCTTCTCGGCCACCTGCTGGGCCAGGGAGTTGGCCACCGCCTTGGCGATGAGGGTCTTGCCGCAACCTGGTGGTCCGTACAGAAGCACGCCCTTGGGCGGCTTGAGGTGATGCTCGACGAACAGCTCCGCGTACAGGAAGGGGAGCTCGACCGCGTCGCGGATGTCCTCGATCTGCCGTCCGAGCCCCCCGATGTCCTCGTAGGTGATGTCCGGGATCTCCTCGAGGATCGCCTCCTCCACCTGCTCCTTCGGAAGCGCCTCGAGTGCGTATCCGGAGCGAGGGTCGTACATCACGGGGTCGCCCACGCGCAGACGCCCGCGGACATTGGCCGAGAGCATGGCCACCAGCTCCTCGTCGCCCCGGCCGAGCAGCACGACCCGGTCACTCCCCAGGACCTGCTTCACCGTGGCCACCTCGCCGAGCACGTCCTGGTCCAGGACGTCGACGACGTTCAGGGCCTCGTTCAGGATGACCTCGACGCCCCACCGGAGGCGGCCTCGATCGATCTCGGGATCCAGGTTCACCCGCATCTTCCGCCCGCCGGTGAACACGTCCAGCGATTCGTCCTCGTTCTGCCTGAGGTACACGCCGAACGTTGCGGGCGGTTGGGCGAGCTTCTCGACCTCCTCTTTCAGGCTCTCCAGCCGCTCCCGCTCGCTCTTCAACACCCCGACCAGCTTCTCGTTCTGGGCGGCGACTCGGGCCATCTCCCCGCGGGCCTGGAGGAGCTGCTCCTCCAGGACCTTGACCTGTCGGGGAGAGTTGGTCAGGCGCCTGCGGAGCAAGGCGGTCTCATCCTCGAGGAACTTGATCTGTGTCTGGAGTTGGTGGATCTCCTTCTCGTAGCGTTCGAGCTGCTCCTCGGGGTCGGGACCTCTTCTCGGCTCGGGCATCTGTCGACCTGCCTTCCTCGTAAACCCTTCGTCCAATATATCTCCGGCCCGTCCGTTTTCCGTGGTGCTGGGGTCCTCTTGTCTCCAAACGAGCCTGCGGACCTTGCCTCCCTATACGGGAAATCTCGGCCGGAGAGATGCCGAAGCTTAGCCGGGGGAGTACGTCTTTCGACCGACGGTGATGAATCCCGTATGGGCAACCATGCGGTGAGCCGGGCGGACGCTCCGTTCGGTCACGTGCCAGGGTCGGAGGAGAACCTCGAACGTCTCCACCTCCGCGAATCCGGCTCCCTCGAGCGCCAGTACGGCCGACTGGACCTGGTTCGTGGTGGGGAGATACGTGCAGATGATCCCACCGGCCCGAAGGGCCTGGTCCACCTCGTGCAGCACGCTCCAAGGCTCGGGCAGGTCCAGCACGACGCGGTCGAAGACCTCTTCGGTCAGGGCCACGTCGCGAACGTCTCCCAGCCGTAGCTCCAGCCAGTGCGGCAGCTTCCCCATGAAAGCCTCCAGGTTCGCGGCGGCCCGCTCGTGGAAGTCCGCCCGGCTCTCGTAGGAGATCACCCGGCCCTCCGGACCCGTGGCCCGGCAGAGTGCGAGCGTCATCGCCCCCGACCCGGTACCGGCCTCGAGGACCCTCGAGGCGGGCGCGATGTCCGCCTGGACCACCACCGCCCCGAGGTCTTTCGGATAGATCACCTGCGCGCCACGGGGCATCTTGAGCACGAAGTCCGTGAGCCTCGGCCGCAGGCAGACCAGGGCGGCCCCGGTGGTGGAGTGCACCTCCGTGCCCTCCACCGATCCCAGGATCAGGTCATGCGGCACCGCCCCGCCGTGGAAGTGGAACACCGCGCCGGCCTCCAGGCGGATCAGGTAGCGGCGGCCTCGATCGTCGACCAGGAGCGCCCGCTCGCCGGGCTCGAAGGGATTGCTCACGCTTCCGACGCTACACGGGCAGCGGCCGCACCGCGAGGACCGCGGTGACCGTCCTGCGCTCCCCGTCCCCCCGAACGACCTCGACCTCGACCCGGTCTCCGGGGTCCCTCGCCAGGATCGCCTCCCCCAACTGCTCCGACCCGTTGACCGCCCGTCCGGCGAATCGAACGATCACGTCCCCCTGTCGGATGCCGGCCTCCTCGGCGGGACCGCCCGGGGCCAGCCCGACGACCAGGGCCCCGCTGTCGACGGCCAGGTCGAACTGGGCGGCGACGCCCGCATCCACCGTGGTCGTCTGGACTCCCAGGTAGGCGACCGGGGCGTCCGGATCTTCCATGGCGTGCTCGATGATCGGCCTGGCGGCGTCGATCGAGATGGCGAACCCGATGTTCTCGGCCAGGCCGGCCGCAGCCGTATTGATGCCGATCACGTTCCCCCTCAGGTCGACCAGCGGGCCTCCGGAGTTACCCGGGTTGATGGCGGCATCCGTCTGAAGGATCCCCTCGAGGGTCCGCGTACCTCCGTCCCGGCTCCTCACCTCCACGGTCCGCTGGAGCGAGCTGATGATTCCGGCAGTGACAGTGGGGCCCCCGGGCAGGGCCAGCGCGTAGCCGAGGGCGATCACCCGCTCCCCGAGTTGGATCTCGGAGGAGGTTCCGAGGGGAACGGCGGGAAGTTCGGTGGCATCCATCTTGAGCACCGCCAGATCACGGTCTCGATCGCCGCCGATCACTCGCGCCGCGAACGTCCGGCTGTCCGGCGGGGGCATGGTCACCTCGATCTCGAGCGCACCCTCCACCACATGGAAGTTCGTGACCACCACCCCGTCCGAGCGGATGACGAACCCGGTCCCCACTCCCTCTCCTGGTTGTGTCCCGCCGAGGGCGTCGGGCGAAAGGGTGGAGGTCGTGACGTTCACCACCGTGGGAGCCACCCGCCTCACGACCGTGACGATCGGGTCGCCCTCGAGGTCGGAGCCATCCTCTATCGGCGAGGGTGGGGCTGGGGGCGATGTCGTCCTCACGGCCGTGCTCGCCGGAGGTGCCTCCCTGCCCGTGCAGGCCCCGATGAGAAGCGCACAGGCCATGAGGACCACCGGGACGGTGCCCCGCCGTCCCGCCGCGCGAATGCCCATCCCTTGCATCATACGGAGGGAGGCCAAGAGCAGGCTGGGGTCCAGGGGGTAGCACTCCGCGAAGCGAAGCGGAGCGGATGCGCACCCCGGCGGCGAGCGGTCCGCCGAAGGCGGATCGCCGACGGACCTACGGACGTCCGGACGTACGAAGGAAGCTACCAGTAGTACCAGCGACCCCTCCCCGGCCGAACGAACCAGCCGGCCAACCACACGACGAACAGGAAGGCCGCGGGGAGGAACAGCCACCGGGTGACGAAGCCGAGCCCGCACACGATCCCGGCCAACAGCAGCAGCAGGAGGGCCAAAGGGGGCGTCCTCTCCCTCAGCAGGTACCGGCCCACTGGACCAGGTCCACGAGCTCTGGAGGACCCGGGCGAAGGCGGAGGCCCCCGAGATGGGGCAGGTTCATAGACCTGTACGTGCTGATGTCATGGCCCCCTCCGACGAGATAGGCGGCCAGGAGTGGAGCCTCGTGGGTCACGCCGACAACCAGGCCCTCGGGATAGGCCCGCTCGGCGTCGCGGGCCCACGCCAGCACGCGCCCACCCACTTCCTCCAGGGGATCCTCCGGGCAGGCCTTCGCCGGGTCCATCCCGTACGCCTCCAGCAGGTGTGGGTCGCGCTCGCGGATGCGGGTCCAAGGCATTCCCTGCCATCTTGCCCAGAACGACCACTCGGTCAGCCGCTCGTCGCGCCGGATCCTCAGGCCGTGCGGCGCCGACAGTATGGCAGCGGTCTCCATGGCCCGATCCAGCGGGCCCGAGTAGACGGCCCTCATTGGCGTCGAGGAAAGGGCCTCGGCCAGCGCCTTCGCCGCGGTCCGACCCTCGTCCGAGAGGTGGAACCCGGGGAGCCTGGCGTAGACCAGCCCCTCTGGGTTCCAGACCTGCGCGTGGCGGATTCCGACGATCACCTGGGCGGGGGCACGATACACGCCGCGTCGCGGACGCGACATCCCGAGCGGCGGGGGCCGGCGCGAACCGCCGGAGGCGAGCTCATAAGATGGTGAG
Organism: Actinomycetota bacterium; assembly: GCA_050692195.1. Classification (GTDB taxonomy): domain Bacteria; phylum Actinomycetota; class UBA4738; order UBA4738; family UBA4738; genus JBOGVA01. Next base: position 23,006 of record JBOGVA010000064.1, read on the forward strand.
ACCGTGAAAACCCTGGAACTACGGCGGCACGCTGTGCGGGACCCTGCCTCGGACGCCCTGAGCCCCGAGGGCCGGACGCAGGCGCAGGACGTGGGTCGGTCTCTTCCGGCCGATTACTCGGTCATGTTCGTCTCTCCGGCCCGCCGGGCCGCCGAGACGGTCGCGTGGTTCCTCCGGGGATCGGGTCAGGCCCTGCCGCAGCACACGGTGAGCCCCGGTCTGGGGTCCGAGCGGGAAGATCGATGGCGGGCCGCCGGAAAGGCCGCGGGGTCCTCCCGGCTCGACGCCATCCAGGCGCAGGACACGGATCTGGTGGAAGAGGAGTCGGCCCGTCTAGCGGGCGTGATGGTGGAGCTGCTGGATAGCATCCCGGAAGGAAGTCGCGGCCTGGCGGTCGGACACAGTCCACTGATCGAAGCAGCGATCTATGGGTTGCTCGGAATGGTCATCGAGCCCCTGTCCGAGTGCGAGGGGGTCGCCCTTACCTCGCACGGTGACGGTTACCGTATCCAGGAGCTCCGCCTGTAGCCTTGTCCTGCTTCAGTATGGCCCAGGGCGCCCGATGGCTTCTATGTGGAGGTTGGACAGCTTTCGGAAGCCGGTGCGCAACTGGGAAACAGCGCCATAATGGACCGATGAAACTTCCTGTGCGATCGTATCCTCTACGACGCTCGGGGGCCCTTGGCGTCGTGGTTGTGATGGGGCTACTGCTGGGTTCGTGCGGTGGAAACACGTATACGTACGAGGGCTCTCAGGCGGAGCGGGCCTACTTCCGGGTGCCCAGTGACTGGGCTCGCTACAACAAGCAGCAGATCCTGGTGGCGTCGGGCCTCGAGGACTCGCCTGGAGCCAACGCGGGCTTCAGGTTCCTGGTGGGGTACGATGCCGCCCCCGAACCGGACGTCGGGCACCTCCTCGCGGCCAGCATCCCCGAGCACCCGACGGTTACGGCTCAGGTGCGCCAACTGAGCGATCAGGCCCGGGACATGCTCTCGCTTTCGGGGATCAGGAATGCTGTCTATCCGGTGGACGCGGCCGTCCAGGGCGACGCTGCCGACGTCCTCGAGTACGAGGAGCTGACGCTGGAGGGAGGCGTCCACGGGCTCCGGATCGTCTACAACATCTCCTTTGGGGGTAACTTCGGGCTGTCGCAGGGGAATGCGGTCCTCACGGTGAACCAGATCTCGCTCGTCGATCCGGAGACTCGGAAGTTGTACCTGCTCATCGTCCGCTGCCGGTCGGACTGCTACAGCCAAAACCAGACAATGATCGATCAGATCGTTCGTTCGTATACCGTGAGGGAGAGGTGACATGACTGCCGACCGCGACGGGAAGCCGGGCTTGGCTTGGCCGGACCACGACACCGGCCCCACCCCCCCACCCGAGTACAAGAGCCGGGAGCGTGAGGAGGACCGAGCCACTCGGAAGCCGCTGGCCTGGTGGGATCGGATCAAGCTCCTGTCGTTGCTGCTGGGTGGGTTTCTGGTGTTGGCGTGGGCCACGCTGGCGCAGTTCGCCGGGCTCATCACCTTCCAGGAGGCCCTCAACCAGACCGCCCAGTCGAACTGGTGGATCCTCGCCTTGGCCGGCGTGGAGCTGATCCGGCAGATCCACTACTTCATCAGCGAGCACTGGGCGGCGTACCACCGCTTCTGGACGAATCGAGTCTTCGGTGGGTTCAACCGCCGGACCGGCCGCATGAACGACTGGAACCGCTACCGGGTGGCAAGGGTCCTCAAGGTCCTGTTCCTCCTGCTGGTCCTGGACGTCGTGCTGGCCAAGCTGTACGACCTGTCGCCCGCACTCGCGCTGTTCCAACTGCCGGTGGTCCTGTTCCAGGCCCTGCCGTTCATCCTCCAGCTCGCGTTCGGCTTCTTCTTCGTCATCTTCCAATTCGTCGGCATCTTCTGGTTCCTGTCCCGCGGAGGCGTGGACGTCTACATGCCGGACGACATCAAGACCCGATTCACCGACGTGTGGGGCCAGGACAACGTGCTGGCGAAGATCAAGGAGAACATGGTGTTCCTCGAGGACCCGGAGTCCATCGAGGAGAAGGGCGGCTACGTGCCCGGCGGCGTGTTGCTGTGGGGGCCCCCGGGGACGGGGAAGACCCTCATGGCCGAGGCCGTGGCCGGGGAGACAGGGAGGCCCTTCGTCTTCGTGGACCCGGGCGCCTTCATCCAGATGTTCATGGGCGTGGGCATCCTCAAGGTCAAGTCGCTGTTCCGGAAGCTGCGCAAGCTGGCCACCCGCTACGGCGGGGTCATCGTCTTCTTCGACGAGGCCGACTCCCTGGGCAATCGCGGGGCCCTCGGCCAAGGAGGCCCCATGCCGGGGGGAGGCGGGTCCGCCTCGCCGGCCCCGAGCCCATGGTCCTTCACCCCGGCGTGCAACGGGCTCTCATATCTCTCCGATCACTCCGCGGCCATGCTCCTTCAGTCCGGCCTCGAGCGGAGCAGCGGGGACGAGCGAAGAGGAGGCCTTAGGGACCTGATCATCATGGGCGGGTTCGGCGGCGGAGGCATGGGGACGCTGAACGCGCTCCTGACGGAGCTGTCGGGCCTGAAGAAGCCCAGGGGTTTCTTCAACCGGGTGGTCCGCCGCGCTCTGGGGATGCGGCCCAAGCCTCCGCCCAAGTACCGGATCCTGGTGATGATGGCCACCAACCTCCCACAGGCTCTGGACCAGGCCCTGCTTCGGCCGGGGCGGATCGACCGGATCTACAAGGTGGGCTATCCGTCGAAGGCCGGGCGCATTCGGACCTACGACGGGTACCTGGCCAAGGTGAGCCACGAGTTGACGCCCGGCGAGGTCGACAAGCTGGCCACCATCACCCCGTACGCCACCGGCGCCTCGATCAAGGACCTGGTGAACGAGTCCCTGATCAACGCCATCCGGGCCGGCCGCAGCACCATCCAGTGGAGGGACGTGGTCAAGGCGAAGCAGCTCAAGGATCTCGGACCGCCCGAGGACGTCGAGTACATCGAGCGTGAGCGCCACGCGGTCGCCGTGCACGAGGCGTGCCACGCCGTGGCCGCGTACCGGGCCCGGCGCCACCTCACCATCGACATCGCCACGATCGAGAAGGGCGGGACCTACCTCGGAATGGTGGCCTCGATCCCGCCGGAGGATCAGTTCACGCGGTGGCGGTCCGAGTACGAGGCCGACATCATGGTGAGCCTGGCCTCGCTGGCCGGCGAGCGGATGTTCTTCGAAGGCGACAGCTCCTCCGGCGTGTCGGGTGACCTGGAGGGCGCGACCAAGATCGCGACGATGATGGAGGGCTACTGGGGCATGGGTTCCACTGTGGCCTCCCACGGGGTGACCCACGAGGTCGGCATCGGCGGCGGCGGAAGGCCGGGGAAGGGCAAGGACAAGAAGGAGAAGGACCTTCTCGAGAGCAACCTCGGTCACCGCATCGAGGGAAAGCTCTCGGAGCTCTTGAAGCGCAGCCATGAGCTGTTGGCCCAGGATCGAGAGGCGGTGCTTGCCGTGGCGCACTCCCTCGAGACCAACAAGACGGTCACCGGCGAGGACGTGGAGGCCATCATCGAGGGTCGCCAGGGCCCCCTCATCGACGGTCGCCCGTACCGGAGTCCGGAGTTCATCGCTCAGGCCGAGGCGTACCACGTGGAGGCGATGACGGCGCACAAGGGCCACTCCAATGTCAACGTGCCCATGCCCACGCTCCCGGCGCTGGCGCCGTTGCCGCCAGCAACGCCCCTCGAGGGCAACGGCGAGATCTCCGAGGTCGCCAGCGCTACCTCGGGCGACGGGCACGCCTCCGGTGACGAAGAGGCATCCGGCGACGGCCGGAGCGAGGTCGACGTGGAGGAGCACGCGGCCGGAGAGCGAGCGGAAGGCGAGCTCTAAGCCCTCTGGATCAGCCTGCGGGCCAGACTTTCAGCGGCATGCCGGGCGCGTCCTGCCGGACAGGAGGCGGACCGTCGAGCTTCCTCAGGTAGGCCTCCACGACGAACGCCCGGCACCCCTCCATGGCATGACCTCCGAGCGACCTGCCGTCGGACTCGGAGACGACCAGATGCAGGTGGACGAACGGCTTGTCGTCGCGGATGGAAACGTTGCCGACCCCTGCGCTGACCTCCACGTGCCCGGTGGAGAAGGTCCGGTACTCACCACGCTCCTGGTCGAAGTATCCGAGGGTGGCCTCTTCCAGGGCTCCGATCACCTGAAGGGTGGCCGCCTGGAACCCAAGCTCGGCGACGGCCCGGTTGAGCCCGTCCAGAAGGTCCTCACCCCGCGCCAGGCTCACGAAGGCCGCGGCTCGGTCGTCGGACGGAT
>JBOGVA010000065.1:0-19193 GCA_050692195.1 Actinomycetota bacterium
GCCCAGACCGAGCCTCCCGGTTCGCCGGGGTCCTGGCTTCCCCGGGAGCGACGGACCGTGACGGTCGCGGTCCTCGACGCCGCCCCCAGCGTGAACCCGGACGCGGATCCCGAGGCCGTCGGGCGCCTCGGCGCCCACTGCGCGCGGGTCGCGGCCGAGGTGATCGAGCGGCACGGCGGGCGCGTCGAGCGCGAGCTCGGGGACACCCTGATCGCGTTCTTCGGGTTTCCGGTGGCGCACGAGGACGACGCGCTCAGAGCGGTGCGCGCCGTTGCCGACGCACAGGCGGCGGTTCTGGCGCTGGACGACCGCCCGTCGGGGATCGAGGGCGTCCTCTACCGGTCGCGGGCGGGCATCGAAACGGGCGACATCGTGGTCGCGGGGCCCGGGGCCGCGCTCCGCGATGCCGTTGCGGGGCCCGTGGTGAGGGCGGCGTCGCGGTTGCAGCATGCAGCACCGGACGACGAGGTCGTCGTCGGGTCGGCAGCGCAGCGGCTGCTCCGGGGGGCGGTGATCATGAAACCCCTCGACGGCGCTCCGGGAGGGACCACGGGCTGGCAGATCTTGGAGATCGTCGCCCGCGCGCCGGCCATCCCCCGCGCGCTCGACGCACCGATGTTCGGCCGCCAGGGCGAGCTGACCCGACTCCGCTCCGCGTTTCGGCGCGTGGTCCCCTCCGGCGGCGTGTGGCGACTCACGGTGCTGGGTGAGGCCGGAATCGGGAAGTCGCGTCTGGCGAGAGAGTTCGTGTCCTCGATCGGCGCGGACGCCAACGCCATCACCCAACGTTGTCCGGCGCCCGGTGAGGGCGTCGCGTTCCTCCCGGTGCGAGACGCGGTGATCGAGGCAGCCGGCTTCCTCGGATGGCGCGGGCTGCATCGGTTGCTGGCGGAGGACCACGACGGACAGCACGTCGCGCCCGAGATCGCCACGGCGATCGGACTGCGAGCCGAACCGGAGAGCGTCGCGGTGCTGTTCCCTGCGGTCCGTCGCCTGTTCGAGGCCCTTGCCTCCGATCGCCCCCTCATCGTGGTGCTCGAGGACCTCCATTGGGCCGAGCCGACGTTCCTCGATCTCGTGGACGACCTCGCGCGGGAGGCGACCGAGCGAATCCTCCTGTTGTGCCTTGCCCGTCCCGACCTACTCGAGCGACGGCCCGAGTGGGAATCCACAAACGTGGTGGAGCTCGAGCCGCTCTCGACCGCCGACGTCGAGAGCCTCGTCGTCGACCGCGCCGGATCCATCGGGCCGGATGTCGTGCGCCGGATCGTCGAGATCTCGGAGGGGAACCCGCTGTTCGCCGAACAGTTGCTCGTCGCGCTCGACGACGGGCCCGTCGGGGCTGTCCCTGCCTCGCTTGGGGGGCTCCTCACGATGCGGCTCGACCGACTAGGACCGGGCGAGCGCGACGTGCTCCGGTGCGCGTCGATCGTCGGGCTCGAGTTCGACTTGGATGCCGTGTCCGGGCTCCTTCCCCAGGACGCCCGTCCGTTCCTGGAGCGCCACCTCGAGTCGATGGAGCAGAGGCACTTCATCCGGCGCACGGGCCCGAACGCCTTCCGGTTCGGTCACGCCCTGATCCGGATGGCGGCGTATCAGAGCATCGCCCGCGAGGATCGGGCCGCGCTGCACGAGCGCTTCGCGGACTGGCTCGGCCGCACGTCGCCTGACTCGACGCCAGAGCTCCACGAGGTGCTCGGCTACCACCTCGGGCAGGCCGTGGACCACCGTCGGGCAAGCGGGATCGGCGGTGCCGCCGGCGCGCTGTCGCTCACGGAGCCGAGCGGTCGCCGGCGGATCGACGCGGCCCGCGAATCTTCTTGAGGCCTTCCAGGATGATGACCGTAGCACGGCGCTCGACGGCCCTCGGGGGCGGCGGCCGTTAGCGGGTCGTTAGCGGCGTCTCGCATCATCCCGGTGAGGGTCCGGCACCAGGGGGGACTCGGGCTACAGGAGGTGATGGCGGAGGGGCCCGGTCGGCCGCTCCCCGCATAGCTCATCGAAGGAGGTATGACCGTGTCCGAGGAGAACAAGGCCATCGTTCGTCGTCTGGTCGAGGAGTGGCAAGATGCTCGCCGGGTCGAAGTCGCCGAGGAACTCATCGCGGATGACTTCGTCGACCACAGTGCCGGCCCCGGTGAGAAAGGGACCAAGGAGGAGGGGATCCAGTGGTTCCAGTACATCTGGCAGGCGCTGCCTGACTTCTCGGTCGAGATCAAGGATCAAGTCGCGGAAGGGAACAAGGTCGCCACCCTGAAGACGTTCTCGGGAACGCACCAGAGCGAGTTGATGGGCGTCCCTCCGACCGGTAGGAGGGTAGCCTTCGACATATTCGACCTCCTCCGTATTCGCGACGGCAAGGTCGTGGAACATTGGGGCGTTTATGACATCGCAGGTCTGATGCAGCAGCTTGGCGCCATGTCCAGCGCCGACGGCTAGCAGCGGGAGCTCTTCGTTCGATGCGTCAGACGTGAGCAAGAAGACCCTCCAGCGGCCGAGGCACTTGGGTGAGATCCAGCGCGTCGACGAGCAAGGGCGCGTATTGGATTTTCCGGCCGCCGCGGGTACCCATGAAGCGCCGAAGCTGCTCCTCGATGGTCTTTCCTTGCTGCGCAGGCTGCTTCTGGAGGGTGCGGAACGATCCAAGCTCACCCTGAGCGTCCACGATCTGTTGGACGGAGGCGGCACCGAGGGAGCGGATCAGTTCGTCCTCCAGGTCTGCGACGCACACGTAGAAACCGAGTGATTCCATATCGGCGCGAGTGAGGTTGGAGCCGAGGCCGGTCCGCTCGAGACCGCGCCGGAAGTCGCCCTCCTCACTGGCGTCACAGAGGCCCGCCAGTCTGACGTCAAACCCCTGAGGGCCGAACAGATCCAGGAAGCCTCCGATGTTCGTCGCGCCCCCGATTGGCACAATGGAAACCCCCTCAGCGTCAAGATTCCGACCACGGCGCTCAGCGAGCGCTTCGAGCGCGAGCTGGTCGCTGATCCCTTCAACAAGCACGACCGTACGTGCGAGGAAGGCCTCGACCCTATGCATCTTCATGTCCCCGTCCCTTGCACCGGCTCGGCCAGCCGCCAGATTACTTGCCAGCACGGACCGCACTACGTTGCTGGCTAGGATGCGTGCGGCCCGTGAGACTCATGCGCCGGTCGGAGGTCCGAGCCCTCCCCCACGAGAGCCCGCGATCCTTGGGACCAGTCCCTTTGATATGCTGCGCGATCGCCCACCGGGATGTCGAGAACGACACTCCCGCTCCGACGTGTTCTTGGGCGCACCGACCAGGGCGCGGGGACGTACCGGTGACCGGAGGGACCGCGCTGGCTTGAACGAGACCGATGAGTTTCGCGGCCCTTACCCGTCGTATGTACGAGCCGGAGGACCGAAGCAGGAGTGGGCGGAAACAAATTCCGGACGAGCGTTGTTGGCGAAAGGGACGAAAGGGGTGAGGGATTGACATCCATGATCCGAACGTCTGGGCTGGTCAAGCGGTACGGCAAGGTGCTTGCGCTCGACGGCCTCGATCTCGAGGTCCCGAAAGGGACCGTGCTCGGGCTCCTCGGGCCCAACGGAGCCGGAAAGACGACCGCCATCCGGATCCTTACAACCTTGCTGGAACCCGATGAGGGCGCGGTCGAGGTAGCGGGTCTGGACGTCTGTGGCGAACCCGACAAGGTCCGGGAACGCATCGGGCTTTCCGGCCAGACCGCCGCCGTCGACGAACAACTGACCGGCTACGAGAACCTCGACATGGTGGGCCGTCTGTACCACCTCGGTCGGGTGAAGTCTCGTGCTCGGGCTCGCGAGCTCCTGGATCGCTTCGAACTCTCGGAAGCGGCTGATCGGCCGGCAAAGACCTACTCGGGAGGCATGCGCCGTCGCCTCGACCTCGCCGCGGCGCTCGTCGCCGAGCCGGAAGTCCTGTTCCTCGACGAGCCGACGACTGGACTGGATCCCCGGAGCCGAGCCCAGATGTGGGAGACGATCCAAGTGCTCGCCCGCGGCGGGTCAACCGTTCTCCTGACCACTCAGTACATGGAGGAGGCCGATCGACTCGCGGACGACATCGTGGTCATCGACAGGGGGAGGAAGATCGCCCACGGAACGGCCGACGAGCTGAAGTTGCAGATAGGTGGAGAGCGGGTCGAGGTGGTCCTCGCAAGCTCCGACGATCTGCCTCCGGCTGAGGCGATCCTCACCGGCCTTTCGATCGGAGAGGTTCAGGTTGACCGGCAGACTCGCGGGCTGACGGCCGCGGTCACCGGCGGCGCGGACGTTCTCAGGCTGGTTCTTCAGCGGCTCGCCGACGCGAACGTCGCCGTGGTCGACGTCGGGCTGCGGCGTCCGACCCTGGACGACGTGTTTCTGTCGCTCACCGGCCACTCGGCCGAAGAGGTGGCGAAATCGACCGACGAGACCCGCGATGGGCCCGAGCCAGAACGAAGCGACGCTCGAGAGAAGGAGGCCGTCCGATGAGACGAGTGGCTCTCGTATTCGCCGACGGCGCTGTCGTCGCGAAGCGGAACCTGATCAAGATCAAGCGTGTCCCTGAGGTTCTGATCTGGACCACGATGTCGCCGATCATGTTCGTTCTGCTGTTCGCGCTCGTATTCGGGAACGCGATCGATGTCCCCGGGGTGGATTACCGGGAGTTCCTGATCGCAGGAGTCTTCGCGCAGACGGTGATCTTCGGCTCGACGTTCACCGGAGCCGGCCTCGCCGACGACATGACCAAGGGCATCATCGATCGTTTCCGGTCGCTGCCCATGTCACGCTCGGCGGTCCTCGTGGGTCGGACAGCGAGCGACATCGTCTACAACTCGACGTCGATCTTCGTCATGACCATCACCGGTCTGGTCGTCGGCTGGCGTATCCGAACCGGGCCGCTCGAAGCGATCGGGGGGTTCCTCCTCCTGCTGCTGTTCGCGTACGCGGTCTCCTGGATCATGGCGTACGTCGGGTTGAAGGTGTCGAGCGTGGAGGTCGTTCAGAATGCCTCGTTCATGTTCATCTTCCCTATGACGTTCATCGCCAACACGTTCGTGCGGCAGGACCTCCTGCCCGGCCCGCTGCGGACCTTTGCGGAGTGGAACCCCGTCTCGGCCGTGGCCCAGGGCGTGCGCGAGGCGTTCGGGAACACAGGTTCTCTGCCAGAGCCCGATGTCTGGTCGTTGGCCAACCCCGTCGCCTACACGATCATCTGGGTGGGGATCATCCTGGCGGTGTTCGTGCCCCTGTCGGTCCGGCAGTACAGGAAGGCGGCCGCCCGCGCACGGTGAGCGGACGGGCACAGTCGACCGGCCTCATGAAGGAGGTTGCACGGTGGACTTCAAGCTCGAACTCGTGCTGATTCCCGTCTCCGACGTGGATCGCGCCAAGGCCTTCTACGTCGAAGAGATCGGGTTCAACCTGGACGTCGACCACCAGCCCAGCGACGAGTTCCGCGTCGTGCAGATGACGCCCCCGGGCTCGGCGTGTTCGATCACCATCGGGGTCGGGATCACGGATGCGGCGCCGGGCTCCTATCGGGGGACCCACCTGGTCGTCACGGACATCGAGGCCGCGCGCGCCGAGCTTGTCGGACGAGGGGTGGACGTCAGTGAGATCCGACATTTCGTGTCGGGCGAGTGGCGGCCGGGCCCCGATCCGGCGCATGCCGACTACGGCTCGTTCGCCGACTTCAAGGACCCCGACGGCAATACCTGGGTCCTGCAGGAGGTCCGGCGAAGCACGCCGTAGGCTGAGACTGGAAGATTGCATGAGGCGGGCAAGAACAGTTAGGTTGAAATCTGAAAGGAGGCACCATGAATCTCAACAGCATATTGATCGGGTCCGAGAACCCGCAGCGCCTGCATGACTACTACACCAATATCTTTGGCAAGCCTGCCTTTGAAGGAGGCGACTTCAGCAGCTGGCAGATAGGGAGCGGCTGGGTGACCGTTGGGCCGCACGATCAGGTGAAGGGCAAGAACAGCGACCCGGGCAGAGTGATTTGGAACATCGAGACATCTGACGTAAAGGGCGAATTCGAGAGGCTCAAAGCCGCGGGAGCAACGGTGGTCCGAGAACCCTATCGACCGGATGAGACGCAGGAGATGTGGATCGCCACTCTCTCCGATCCAGACAACAACTACTTCCAGCTCAACAGCCCGATGTAGCCCCGCGACGCCGGCTTCGATGGAGGTCCGGCTAGCTCGCTTTGCGGATGGCCTTGATCAGATCCCACTTGCCCATGCTGGATCGCCCGGGGATGTTCTTCCGCTTGGCCACCTCGTAGAGGTCTTGCCGTGTTCGGTCCTCGAGGTTCCGACCGAGCCTCCCACCTCGCGCCCGAGACTTCGCGGCCTGCCGGCTGAGGTCTTGCCTCACCGCTTTGGGGAGGTGGAGGATCGTCTTTTTCGATCTCGCGGCCTGCCTCGCCTTCACGATGTTCCGCTTGGCCGCTCGCACCTGTTTCTGCGACGCCATGCACCATCACCTCCGTACCGTATCGGTCACTCTTAGTCATACCCATCTCACCGTCATGGAGACGCCGCTGGGCAGGCATGGTCATGCCGTCGATGAACTTCGGCACGGATTCCGGCGGATCAGGAACATGTGGAGGGCTCTCGCGGTTCAACCATGAATTGAGGCATCGGGCCGCCGTGGTCCGGGAACCGAAAGGGGCGACTTCCATGACAACCTCTGCGATCGAGACCGAGGGCCTGGTCAGGACGTTTGGAAAGGTCCGAGCGCTCGACGGCATCGATATGGTGGCCCGCGAGGGCAGCATCTTTGGCTTGCTCGGTCCCAACGGCGCGGGCAAGACGACGGCCATCCGAGTGCTTTCGACGCTGCTCCGTCCGGACTCGGGCCGGGCCATCGTCGGCGGCTATGACGTCGCCCGACAGCCAAAGGAGGTGCGGCGGCTCATCGGGCTCACGGGCCAATACGCGGCAGTCGACGAGCTGCTCTCGGGCCAGGAGAACCTGTACATGATCGGCCGGCTCCTCGGGTTCCCCGGACGCGACGCCCGCGGTCGAGCGAAAGAGCTGCTGGAGGCCTTCGACCTGTCCGACGCGGCCGCGAAGAGAGTCAAGGCCTACTCCGGCGGGATGCGGCGCCGGCTCGACCTCGCCGCCAGCCTGGTGGGCCGGCCGCGGTTCCTGTACCTGGACGAGCCCACGACCGGCCTCGACCCCAGGAGCCGTGTCGAGCTGTGGGGCATGATCCGGGGGCTTGTGGCGGAGGGCACGACCGTCCTGCTGACCACCCAGTATCTGGAGGAGGCCGACCGGCTGGCGGACGAGATCGTAGTGATCGACCACGGCCAGGTTATCGCGGCGGGGACGCCCCAGCAGTTGAAGACCCGGGTCGGGGGCCAGGTGCTCCAGGCCCGGCCGGCCGATCCCGCAGACGTGGGGGCGACCGAGCGAATCCTGGCGGACTTCGCGGGCGGCGGTGACGGCACCTACACCGACGGCCGGCTCGTCTCGGTGGCGATCAACGATCGATCGGCCCTGGGCCAGGTGGTCCGGCGCCTGGACGACGCCGGCATCGCCATCGACGACCTGTCGCTTCGGCGTCCCAGCCTGGACGAGGTGTTCCTGGCCATCACCGGGCACCTGGCCGAGGAAGAGCCACAGACCGAGGACATCAGTGAAAGGAGCCAAACATGAGCATGGCGACGCTCGCACCCTCCGGACGGGTGAACGTCTTCACGAACACGCTGACGATCGCCCGGCGGAACCTGCTGCACATCAAGGCCACGCCCGAGCAGCTGGTGGAGATGTCCATCCAGCCCCTCATGTTCCTGGTGCTGTTCGTCTACGTGTTCGGCGGCGCCATCGCCGGGTCGAGCCGCGAGTACCTGCAGTTCGCGCTGCCGGGGATCCTCGTGCAGGCGGTCGCGTTTCTCCCGTTCACCACGGCCATCGGGCTGAACGTCGACTTCCAGCGAGGGGTGATCGACCGGTTCCGTTCGCTGCCGATCGCTCGTTCGGCGGTGATCAGCGGGCGCATCGTGGCCGACGGGGCGCGCATCCTTTGGAGCATCGTGATCATCACCGGATTCGCGGCCCTCCTGGGGTTCCGGTTCGGCGGCGGCGCGGCCGGCGCCGTGGGCACCCTGGTGCTGGTCACGGCGTTCGGCCTGACGATGTGCTGGTTCATGGCGTTCATCGGCATCACCGCGCGCACCACCGAGTCCGTGAACACCTGGGGTTTCATGATCATCCTGCCGCTCACCTTCGCCAGCTCCGCGTTCGCGTCGCCGGAGACCATGCCGGGGTGGCTCCAGGCCTTCGTGAAGGTGAACCCGGTGACATCGGTGATCGACGCGGCGCGGGGGCTGATGCTCGGAGGTCCGGTGGCCGAGCCGGTGATCGACTCGGTGATCTGGATGGCGGTCATCACGGCGGTGTTCGCCTCGCTAGCGATCGCCCGCTACCGTCGCCGCGTCTGAGGAGGTCGGTCAGACCGGCTGACATCCTCGGGATAGATTGACCTGATGGCTTACATCGAGGTCACGGGAGCGGGCGAGGACGAAGAGGGGTTCGAGTTCCGCGTCGCCGTCCAGGAGGCGGACTCGCGGAGCCTGCATCAGGTGACACTCACCCGCCGCGACCACGAGGAGCTCGGCGGGGAAGGAGAGTCCCCGGAGCAGCTGGTCCGCCGATGCTTCGACTGGCTGCTCGAGCGGGAGCCGAAGGAGTCGATCCTGTCCCGCTTCGACATCCAGGAGATCAGTCGCTACTTTCCGAAGTTCCGCGACGAGATCCGCCGGCGATCACAGGGACCGCCGTAGAAGCTCTGGGTCAGGGTAGCGACGCGGGGAGCGGCTTGATCCGGCGCCCCGATCCCACCGCAGCGACCGTGCGAAGGTACGAAGCGCGGAGGGCCGCGGCAAGCCACCCGTTCCCCTCTCCCGCGGCTATCAGTCGCCGGAGCGCTCGTCCCACGGGCTCGACGATGTGATCGGGATGGCGGACCCACGTCGGTACGTAGTCGACGCCCGTGATCCTCGCTTCCTTCCCTTCCGCCCGCACGTGCAGAACGGCGATCAGGCCATCCTGGCGATCTCCCGTCTGGCTCGAGATGAGGTTCCCCTCCCCGAACACCACGTACCTGCCCGCGATGCGGCCGATGGGCTGCACGACGTGGGCGTGTTGGCCGATGATGGCGTCCACGATCCCCCTTCCGAGCAGGTCCTCCGCCATGGCCTCCTGGTGGGCATCGGGCTCGTGGACGTACTCCGTGCCCCAGTGGAGGTTCACGATGACGATGTCGGCCCCCAGGCGGCGAGCCCGGCGCGCGTCCCGCTCGATCTTCGGGACCGAGATCAGGTTCACCGACCAAGCGTTGGGGAGCGGGATGCCGTTCGTCCACGTCGCATACGCCAGGAACGCGATGCGTACGCCACGTACCTCTACGATCGGGATGCGCCGGGCCTCGCGTTGCGTGCGGAAGGAGCCCGTATGGGCGATGCCCGCGGCCTCGAGGGCTGCCACCGTCGAATCGATCCCCGCTTGGCCGCCGTCCACGGAATGGTTCGATGCTGTGGAGCACGCGTCCCAGCCGGTCCAGGCGATGGCGTCGGCCAGCTCGGGAGGAGTGTTGAAGATGGGATAGGTGGCGGGCGGGCCCGGGCCGAGAGGGGTCTCGACGTGGCAGATGGCCAGAGCCGCCCGGCGGACGATCGGTCTGATGTTCGCGAAGAGCGGCCGAAAGTCGTATCCGTCGCCGCCGCCGTGCAGCAGCGCCCGTCGGTAGATGGGGGAGTGGATCAGGAGATCGCCCGTGGCGACGACGTCGAACTCGCGCACGGCGGGAGGGGCCGTCGGGCGAAGCCGGGGGCCGATCGCGAGGTTGGCGGCAGGGGAGGCCGACACGGCGGCCGTCTGGAGTGGCCGGGCCACGGCCGTGGCGGGCCCCGGCTCCTCCCCGACCAGCCGGGCGGGGAGGGCTGCCACCGTGATGGGGACGGCCGCCGCGACAACCGCAAGACCCCGGAGCCAGCGCCCGGCCGATCGATTCGCCACGTCGTCTCCCTGTCGGGGAAGGTTGCTCAGCTTACCCCCGTCCGGGGAGGAACCTGTGAGCTCAGCCCGCCTTCCTTCTGGCCTCGGCACCTCCCGGCCGAAGTTGAGTGCATCTGGCTCAAGTTTCGGGAATAGCTCTGTAAACTGGACTGTTGTTGAAGGTGATAGCCCTTTCACAAGCGGAGACAATGGTGCCTGAACAGCTCGAGACGAAGATCCTGCCCCTGCTGCCGCTGACAGCGGGGGTTGTCTTGCCGCGCATGGTTGTGACCCTCACCCTCGAAGCTCCCGAGGCGCGCGCCGCGGTCGAAGCGGCTCGTTCGGCCGCGGATACCCTGCTCCTGGTCCCCCGGACCGAGGACGGCGCCTACGCGCGGGTGGGGACCGTGGCGGTGATCGAGGAGATGGGCCAGACCCCGGGAGGTGTCCAGGCCCTGATCATCCGCGGCCTGCACCGGGCTCTGATCGGCTCGGGGGTGGCCGGGACCGGCGAGGCCATCTGGGTCCAGGTCGAGGCCCGGCCGGACCCCCAGGAGGTGTCGGAGCGCGCCGAGCAGCTCGCCCGCGAATACCGCGCCACCCTCGAGAACATCGTGGAGGCCCGTGGCGTGCCGCAGGTGGCCGAGTTCCTGCGCGGCATCGACGAGCCGGGCGCCCTGGCCGATACGGCCGGTTACTCTCCGGATCTCTCCTTCGATCAGAAGGTCGAGGTCCTGGAGGCTCTGGACGTGGAGCAGCGCCTGGAGAAGGTCCTGGCCTGGGCCAAGGACACCCTGGCCGAGCTGGCCCTGAGGGACAAGATCCGGTCAGAGGTCGCCGAGGGCATGCAGAAGAACCAGCGCGAGTACATCCTTCGGCAGCAGCTGGACGCCATCAGGAAGGAGCTCGGGGAGGGCGACGAGGAGAACGTCGTCGAGGAGTACCGGAGGAAGATCGAGGCCGCTGGAATGCCCGAGGCCGTCCGGGCGCAGGCGGAGCGGGAGCTGGCGCGCCTGGAGAGGACCTCCGATCAGAACCCGGAGCAGGGCTGGATCCGAACGTATCTCGACTGGCTCGTCGAGATCCCCTGGTCGAAGCGAACCGAGGACAACCTCGAAATCGCAGAGGCCCGCCGCATCCTCGATGAGGACCACACAGGCCTTCACGACGTGAAGGACCGGATCATCGAGTACCTGGCGGTCCGCAAGCTTCGAGCCGAGCGCGGGTTGGCCGAGGTGGCCACCGGCCGTGGGTCGGGCGCCATCCTCACTCTCATCGGCCCGCCGGGTGTGGGCAAGACGAGCTTGGGCGAGTCGGTCGCGAGGGCTCTCGGCCGAACCTTCGTCCGTGTTTCACTCGGCGGCATCCACGACGAGGCCGAGATCCGGGGCCATCGGCGGACCTACGTCGGCGCGCTGCCCGGTCGGATCGTGCGGGCCCTGAAGGACGGCGGCACGAAGAATCCGGTGATGATGCTCGACGAGATCGACAAGGTCGGCGCCGACTGGCGGGGTGACCCGTCCAGTGCGCTGCTGGAGGTCCTGGACCCGGCGCAGAACCACACGTTCCGGGATCACTACCTGGACGTCGATCTGGACCTGTCCGAGGTCCTGTTCATCACCACCGGCAACGTGGCCGAGACGATCCCCGGCCCGCTTCTGGACCGGATGGAGGTCATCCGACTGGATGGCTACACGGAAGACGAGAAGGTCGCCATCGCCCGTGACCACCTGCTCGCCCGCCAGCTCGATCGGAACGGCCTGAAGCCGGAAGAGGTTGAGATCACCGGCGAGGCGCTCCGCATGATCGTGAACGATTACACCCGCGAGGCAGGGGTCCGGCACCTGGAGCGGGAGATCGGCAAGCTGCTCCGGAAGGTGGCGACCAAGGTCGCCGCTCAGAGCGCGCAAGCGCCCGTGAAGGTCGACACCGGTGACGTTCGCGAGTATCTGGGGCGTCAGAAGTTCTTCTTGGAGGCGGCCGACCGGACGAGCGTGCCCGGCGTGGCCACTGGCCTCGCCGTCACCGGAACCGGCGGCGACGTGTTGTTCATCGAGGCCACTCGGATGGACGAGGGGGGCGGCGACGGCCATCGGACGGGGGATGGGCTCACCCTGACCGGTCAGCTCGGCGACGTGATGAAGGAGTCGGCCATGATCGCGCTCTCCTTCGTGCGCTCGCATGCCGATGAGCTCGGCATCTCTCAAGATCGGCTCCGGGGTCGGTTCCACGTCCACGTCCCGGCGGGTGCGGTTCCCAAGGACGGCCCCAGCGCGGGTGTAGCCATGACCACCGCGCTCGCCTCGCTGCTGTCAGAGCGTCCGGTGAAGGCCACCGTCGGCATGACCGGGGAGGTGACCCTGCAAGGAAGGGTCCTCCCGATCGGGGGAGTCAAGCAGAAGGTACTGGCGGCTCATCGAGCCGGGCTGAGGGAGGTCGTCCTCCCCAGGCGCAACGAGGGCGATCTTGACGACGTGCCCGGCGAGGTGCGCAAGGACATCACCTTCCATCTGGTCGAGACGGTGGATGAGGTCTTGCCTCTGGCGCTCGAGCCCAGCGAGGCGATCGCCAGCGGCCAGACGTCCGCCGCAGCCTAGCCCCCGGATCGCACGCGTCGGGCCCCTCCGAGGGCTCCTGGAACTCTTGGCGATCTCCCAGCTTGCTCTCAGCTTTGGATGCTCGACTGGGCGCGAACCGAAAGTAGGCAAGAGACGAAGGAGGTGTTCAGGATGTTGCTGTTCCGTCACGGTGGTCGCTTTGGGCACGACGGTTGGTGGTGGGGGTTCTTTTCGAACATCGTGCCGGCGCTGTTCTTGGTGGTCCTGGTGGGCCTGGCCGTGTGGGCGATCACGCGCTTGACCGCCCGAGGCCCGGTTCCCGGCTCAGCCTCGACGGCTGTGGCGCCGATGCCTCGGCGCGACGCGGCTCTCGACGAGGTCCGCATCCGGTACGCTCGGGGCGAGATCGATCGGGAGGAGTACTTGCAGCGATCTCGTGATCTGGGAGCCATCGAATCCGAGCCGGGCCCGCCCCCGGCCGCTCACGGGGCATAAGGGGGCCTGGGCTTTGCCGTCGCCCAAGGCATCTGTGGTTCCCGGAGCGTCATTGTCGGCGGATTCCCAGCGGGTCCTCGTGGTGGACGACGAGGCCTATATCACCGACCTGATCGCCACGGCCCTGCGGTACGAGGGGTTCGAGGTCGCTTCGGCCGGGAATGGCCGGGAGGCACTGACCCTGGTGGAATCGTTTCGGCCGGAGCTCATCGTCCTCGACGTCATGCTGCCGGACCTGGATGGCTTCGACGTACAAAGGAAGCTGGTGGACCGGGGGCGTCATGTCCCGGTCCTCTTCCTCACGGCTCGCGACTCGACGGAGGACAAGGTTCGTGGTTTGACCATCGGCGGCGACGACTACGTCACGAAGCCCTTCAGTCTCGAGGAGCTGATCGCCCGTATCCGAGCGATCCTGCGTCGCGTTCGCGGCACCGGACCCCAAGCCGGCCGCCTACGGTTCGCGGATCTGGAGATGGACGAGGACACCCATGAGGTTTGGCGACGAGGCCGGCCGGTCGCGCTCACGGCGACCGAGTTCAACCTCCTGCGCTTCCTGCTGGCCAACCCCCGACGGGTATTGTCGAAGGGTCAGATCATGGACCACGTGTGGAGCTACGACTTTCGCGGAGACTCTTCGATCGTGGAGACCTACATCAGCTACCTGAGGAAGAAGGTGGACGGCGATGAGCCGCGGCTGATCCACACGGTACGGGGTGTGGGGTACGTCATTCGACTCCCTCCGGAGTGAGAGTGTCTCTTCGGGCCCGTCTCCTGATCATGACGGTGGCACTCGTCGCGGTCGGGCTCATCGCTGCCAACATCGCCACCCATCGGTTCCTCTCGTCTTTCCTCCTGCGTCGCGTGGACGAACAGCTGGTGTCGGCCCGGGTTCCGGCGGCGGCGGCGCTGTCCGTGGAGTGGACCTTCGGTGCGCGTCGCGGGGGGTCCGGCGTGTTTCTTCCGCCTGGTACCTACGCCGAGCTGCGAGACGCCTCCGGCCGCACGGTGGGGAATGCGGCGGTCTTCGGCTTCGAGTCCGATGCGGGTCACCGCCCGCTGCTTCCGCGGAACCTCCCCGGCTCGACCGCGTCGCCTTCGGGGGGCTCCCGTACCTTGACGGCGAGGTCAGCCGGCGGCGGGTCGGACTACAGGGTCCTGGCGACTGCCCTTGGCCCGCGGCGGGGAACGCTGGTGGTGGCGATCCCGCTGGGCGACGTAGAAGCGACCCTCCGCCGTCTCGTGACCGGTGAGGTGGTGGTGAGCGGGATCGTGCTGGTTGCGGTCGCCGGCCTGGCTCTGTGGCTCGTCCGCGTTGGCCTTCGTCCTCTTGCCGGGATCGGCGAGACCGCCGGGGCGATCGCGGCGGGGGACCTCACCCGGCGAGTGGCGCCGGCAGAGGAGCGGACGGAGGTCGGCCGCCTCGGCCTGGCCCTGAACTCGATGCTCGCCCAGATCGAGGCCGCCTTCGAGGAGCGCCGCGCGTCCGAAGCGCGCCTTCGCCGGTTCGTCGCGGATGCCTCGCACGAACTGCGCACGCCGTTGACGTCGATCCGAGGGTATTCGGAGCTCTTCCGCCGCGGAGCCGACTCGCGTCCAAAGGACCTGGCAATGGCCATGAGCGCCATCGAGGTCGAAGCGTCCCGGATGGGCGTGCTGGTGGACGACCTGCTCCTGCTTGCCCGGCTCGACCAGGGACGGCCCCTCGAGAGGGAGATGGTGGACCTTGGCCGGATTGCCGCGGATGCCGTGGAGGGCGCTCGCGCGATCGAACCGGGCCGCCCCATCGACCTCGAGGTCAAGGGGCCGGCGCAGGTGGTCGGTGACGAAGGACGGCTTCGGCAGGTCGTGGACAACCTGCTGGACAACTGCCGCGTCCACACTCTGGCTGGGACCGCGGTGCGGGTGAGGGTCGAGGCGGACCACGACGATGTCCTGCTGTCGGTGGCGGACGACGGACCCGGGCTCTCACCGGAGGTCGCCGGTCGAGTGTTCGAGCGCTTCTACCGAGGGGATCCGGCACGCTCCAGGGAAAAGGGGGGAGCCGGGCTGGGGCTCTCGATCGTGTGGGCCATCGTCGAGGCCCATGGAGGAACGGTGAGCGCCGCGTCGTCCGGGACCGGGGCAACGTTCGACGTGCGACTGCCTGTTGGCTCCGGCGATGGGCTCGACTCAGCGGGGTCGGGCTCGCGGCCGAATTGACTTGCGCATGACCGGCCGAGTCTCCTTGCGCCGCGCAACCTCTTTGAATCCCGCGCGGTCGTACATGCGCTTGGCCCCGAACCACATGAAGTCTGAATGGCTCCTCTCGCTCTTGTCGACCGGATACGGTTCGAGGAGGGTGGCGCCCCGCGATCGCGCATACTCGATGGCGCCCTTGAGCAACGCTTCGGAAACTCCCCGGCCCCGCGCCCGGGGCTCCACGTACAGGCACACGATCGACCAGACCGGCTTGTCATCCACGGGCTTCATCACCGGTGAGCGCCGAAGCTTCTCGTAGTCCTCACGCGGCCCGAGCGAGATCCATCCGACCGCGCTCCCACCTTCATAGCCGATGAGGCCGGGGACGGTTCCGCTAACGACGAGGGATTTCAGAGCTCTCTTGTTCCGCTCGGACGGCCCAGCGCCCCATCCGGTTTTCCGGTAATACATGCACCAGCACCCCCGGACGATCGATCCTCCGGGGCGATTGAACAGCTCGACCAGGTCCTTCCAGCGGTCCCTCGTCAGTGGGTGAACTTCGAGCTTCATGACTCTCCAGGCCGGGAGCCTTACTGGTAGATGATGACCTCGGGCTGGGGCTTGAGCCGGAGCACCGCCCGCGGCGTCATCAGGTGCGTGTCCCGCTCGTAGTAGAGCTTGATCCCGTGATGGAACTTCTTCCTGAACCCTTTCGTGAGCGCTCGGTACTTGGAGATCTTTGTGGGGCGATTCCCGAACCCGTCTACGTCGATGACGGTCGCCAGGCCGGGACGGATCTTGATGTCGCCCTTGTCCTTGATCATGTCGAGGGTGAACTGGTGGATGATGAACAGCTTCTCGGGCAGGTTGTATCGGCGGACGATCCCGGCCAGGTAGGCAGACACTTTGTTGATGGTGGCCGCGTCGGTCGATCCGAGATGCTTTCCGGGGACCTGTCCCGGACCGACGTGCCACTCGGGATCGATGGCCAGTCCGACGTCGGGTTGCCGGAGGTACTTCTCGTAGACCTTCACCTCGGTCATGAAGTCGGAGCGCCCGGGCTGGACGTCCAGGACGAACAGGATCTTGGCCTCGCGGGCTGCGTCCAGGTATCCACCGATCAGGAAGTCGTCGTGGCGCATCCGGTACATCCCGTCCTCGCCCGGATGGCCGGAGGCGACCGTCGCGATCAGCTCGAAGGCAGGCAGGACTGGTCTGTCGGGGCGTTCGTACGCGTCGGCCTGCTTCAGGAGTCTCTCCAGCGCTAGGTCGGGCCCGATGCCGAGGATCCCGAGCCTGTCCGTGCGGGCTGCGCCGTAGAACGCAACGACCCGGTAGTCGGGGAAGATCAGCCGCCCACCGCGGGGAAGCTCGGGTGGAGGCTCGGGGGAGCTGACCGGCGAAGGGGCCGGCGTCGGCGCATCCCCGCCGGACAGGGCACGGAGGATTGGGTAGCGATAGAGGACTGCCATCAAGGGAAGGACCGCAGCGATCACCAGGACCATTGGAGGTAAGCGGCCGAGGCGAGGACGCGACCGGACACGTCGCGCTGGAGAGAGCGAGACCGGGACGTGAGCGGGAAGGGGAGGTAAGGACGTCCGCCTTACCGGCCGGGAGCCGCCGAACAGGCGACGCACCCGGGAGCGGGAGCCGATCCGCGGAGGCGGGAGGATGCGGCTGCTCAGCCGGCTGACCCGCTCCCCAGGGAACCGGAGGTCCGCGGCGGGAGGTGGAGGTTGATTGGCGAGCCCGTGGCGACGTGAGAACTCGCTCAGGAGGCGATCCTCGTCCAGGCCCAGGTGCTGCGCGTACTCGCGCAGGAAGAAGCGTGCGTAGAGGGGGCTCGGGAACGATTCGATTGAAGCGTCCTGCTCGAGAGCCTCCAGGTACGCGACGGAGATACGAGTGCTGTCGGCCGCCTGGAGCAGGCTCTCCTCTCGCTGCTCCCGGGCTCGACGGAGGACGGAAGCAGCACCGGTGATCGAAGCGATGTGATCGGTCTCGCCAGACACGGCACCTGGGGGTCGAAGGCTGACCCGAGTATCGAGAGGGTTGGGCAGACCGTCAACCCACGAGTCCAGGCTCTGAGTGCCCAGAGCCTGATCCGGGATTGCCGGGTCCCGGCAACGTACCCTAGAGGGCGCTGGGGCGCTTAGCTCAGCGGTAGAGCGCCGCCCTTACAAGGCGGAGGTCGGTGGTTCGAAACCACCAGCGCCCACGAGATATAAGTGCTGTTCACTGTGCCTAATTGCACCACCATCAGCTCACCGTGTAGACTCCCGCGCGGCGACGGTGCATAACTTTGCATAACTCTCGAGAGGAGACTGGTGGCGGAGAATCGTAAGTGCGAGAGGACTGGGTACCCGGGGATCTATCGCGTGAAGAGGCGCGGCAGCAAGGATCGCCTCATGGTCTCATACAGGATCCGCGGGCTAGGTCAGCGGACGAAGACGTTCCGCACGCTTCAGGAAGCGAAGGAGTTCCAAGCCTCAACTCGGGACCCGATTCGGGCCCAGCAGCTCAAGCGGTTGGCGCGTGGCAAGGTGACGCTCTCGGGGTACTTCCCACTGTTCTTGGAGCGCCGACGTAACCTCCAGCCCTCGACGCGAGCCAGGTACGAGAGCGTCGGGCGCCTGTACATCGTCGCCGGGCGGCTTGGTCACCTCCGTCTCTCAGAAATCACCCGCGATGATGTGGAGGCCTGGGTTACGGACTTGGAACGCTCGAATGTTGGCCCGGGCTCGATCGACAAGGCCTATCGAACCTTGCGTGCCGTCATGGAGTCTGCGGTGCTCGAGGGAAAGACCTTAGTCAACCCTGCGAAACGAATCACCACCCCTCACCTCGTGGGCCGTCAACCCTTTTTCTTGACTCCCGACCAGGTCGATTCGATCGCGAATGAGGTTCCTCCGCGACATCGTGCCCTGGTCTACCTCTTGGCGTACACGGGCCTCAGGATCGGGGAGGCCTCGGCTCTTCGTGTCTGCCGCCTGGACATGCCAAGGCGCCAACTCACGGTGGCGGAAAGCTCTGCGGAAGTAGGAGGCAAGAAGATCACGGGGGAGACGAAGACGCGTCGGGTCAGGACGGTGGACTTTCCGGAGGAGCTCTCGCTCGAGCTTACCCAGCACTTGGAAAAGTTCGGTACTCGAACGGAATCCGGAGAGCTTGACCCGAACGGGTTCGTTTTCACTCACGTGGGCGGCGGGCAAATCCGACAGAACAATTGGCGGGCAAGAGTCTTTCAGCCAGCCTGCGCGCGTGCCGGAGTGCTGCGCAATAGTTTCGAAGGTAGGCGTGAGCCACCGACAGTCCACGACCTCCGACACACGGCGGCCTCTCTGGCCGCTAAGGCTGAATACACCCTCCACGAGGTAAAAGAGATGCTGGGGCACACCACCATTAAGACGACTTCGGACTTGTATCTGCATTTGTTCCCGGACTCCAAACGGGAGAAGGCCGAGCGCCTTGGCGAGCTGATGGCGCGTTCAAGGGCTTCGCGGAGCAAGGTGGTGCCGATACGAGCGGCCAAGGTTGGGGCTTGATGGAGAAGTTGGCTGCACCGTACATCCAGAGTGTCTGAAGGAATCCATGAGCTTGTTCATCGGGGGCCAAACAGAGGAATCCTGCCTAGGGCACGTCCCAGCGCTCCTGGTGAACGGAGTTTCCTAACTGCCGACCAGGTCGCCCACCTCATAGGCGTCAGCCGCAAGACTATCTACGTGCTGGTTGAGCGCGGGCAGCTCGCGTGCTACCGACTTGGGAGGCAGATGCGCTTCTCTCGCACGCACCTGGAGGACTTCCTGAGATCGGTCGAGCAAGAAGCTGGATGAGGCCTGTCAATGGCCAACGAGAAGTCCCCACTGGTGGCCAGTTAAAAGTCCCCACCCCCCAAGCGATCAGGCTGTTCTCCGGCGGCCACCTCCTCGCTGTCTGGCCTCCCGCATCCGGAAGGACTCTCCT
>JBOGVA010000066.1:0-7520 GCA_050692195.1 Actinomycetota bacterium
CGCTCCCACTCTCTCTCAACCCGCCCGCATCCACCGAAGGAGGTAGAAGAGACGATGATCGACATCACCCAGACGCTCGACGTGAAGGGGCAGTCCTGCCCGCTCCCCATCGTTCGAGCGGCCCAGGCCATCAAGGAGTTGGCCGCCGGCCAGACGCTGGAGGTCCTGGCGACCGACCCCAGCGCGGTTCCCGACTTCCGGGCGTGGAGCATCTCGACCGGGAACGAGCTGGTCGAGCAGACCCAGGACGACGGTGTATACCGGTTCGTCCTCCGAAAGAGCTAGGGGGCCGCCCGATGGCAGATCCCAATGGCAACGGGTCGGTCGAGAAGATCGACAAGATCACGATCATCGCCTGCAGCGGCGACCTGGACCGGATCTGGCCGACGCTGATCCTGTCGACGACCGCCGCGGCGTGCGGGATGCAGGCCGCCGTGTTCTTCACCTTCTGGGGCCTGTTCGCCCTAGTGAAGGACGACGTCCGCATCACCGGCTCGAACTGGATGCAGAAGATGCTCTCGGTGATGAACCCGCCAGGGGTGAGCCGAGCCAAGCTCAGCAAGCTGAACATGGCGGGTGCGGGACCGATGATGATGATGAAGATGGCCCGCGACTACAAGACGGCGAGCCCCAAGGAGCTGCTCGACCTTGCCGGTGAGATGGGCGTGCGCCTGATCCCCTGCCAGATGACGATGGACCTGCTCGGGCTGAAGAAGGAGCAGCTCATCGACGGCCTCGAGGAACCGGTGGGCGCCGCCACGGCCCTGCTCGAGATGAAGGACGCGTCGGTCCAGCTGTTCATCTAGCCAGGCAGGACCACCGTTAGGCGCCGCGAAGCCTGAACAGCAGGATCCGGGTCAGGCGATCAGCTGAGCGCGCAACGCATCCGGCTCGGTCACCGGAAGCTGGCACTCGAAACGCTCGCACACGAACGCGGTGGCCTTCCCGTCCAGCGGGGCACGATCCTTCAGCAGTCCCACTTCTCTCGGCGCCTCCCGGTCATCGGCCGCGGCCACGGCCAGCACGCTGTTGGGAAGGTACCGACCGTGCACCTCGTGCACCAGGCGCCTCGTGTCCTCCCCGGCCGGGTCGCCGATGATGGCCACTTCCCGGACCTGCGAGAGATAGAAGTCGAGCGCGCACAGGGCATGGCCGAACATGGTCGGGGCGCGGGCCATCTGATCGCGGACCAGGCGCAAAGCCGTGATGCCGGCCCGCTCGTACTCCGTCTCCCCGGTGAGGAGCGCCAGCCGCTGGAGGACGTCCGCGGCCACCGAGTTCCCGGATGGCACCGCGTTGTCGAAGAGCTCCCTGGGCCGGACGACGAGCGCTTCGGCATCGGAACCGGTCTGGAAGAAGCCTCCTCCTTCGGCATCCCGGAACAGACGAACCATGTCGTCGGCCAGAGCCCTGGCCTCGCGCAGGAAGCGAAGGTCGAAGATGGTCTCATAGAGGGTCAGGCACGCCTGCGACATCTGGGCGTAGTCGTCCAGGTATCCGGGCCCCCCGGTCCGGCCGTCGCGCCACGACCGAAGCAGCCGACCGTCGGCTCTTCGGAGGTTCGACAGCACGAAGTCGGCGGCCTGCACGGCCGCCTCCACGTACCGGGACTCGCCGAAGGCCCGGCCAGCTTCCGCCAGGGCGGCTATGGCCAGTCCGTTCCAGGCGGACAGGACCTTGTCGTCGGTGCCCGGGCGCACCCGGCGTCCCCGTATCTCGCAGAGACGTCTGCGAGCCTCCTCGACGGCGGCGGCCAAGTCCCGCTCCAGCACTCCCGCCTCCAACGCCGCTTGCTGGAGGGAGATGGGCGTCCACAGGACGTTCTTGCCGACCTCCCAGTTGCCCTCGGGGGTGGCTCCGAAGAAGGAGACGATCGATCGACCGAGGCTCTCGCTCCCGGCGGTCTCTTCGGCAACCTTGACCAGCTCGTCGTGCGACCAGGCGAAGAACCTTCCCTCCTCACCCTCGGTGTCAGCGTCTTGTGAGGAGAAGAAGGCTCCGCCCGGGTGTCGCATCTCCCGAAGGAGGTACTCGAGGGTCTCCTGGGCGACGCGCCTGTACCGGTTCCGGTCGGTGACCTGCCAAGCCCGCACGAACAGACGGGCGAGCTGGGCATTGTCGTAGAGCATCTTCTCGAAGTGCGGGACGTGCCAGCGCTCGTCGACCGAATAGCGGTGGAACCCACCGCCCAGGTGGTCGTAGATGCCGCCGGCGGCCATCTTCTCCAGCGTTTGATCGACCATCTGCAGGGACTCTGTGTAGCCCCTGACGTGGCAGCGGAGGAGGAACTCCAGGGTCATGGGCTGGGGGAACTTCGGCGCGCCCCCGAACCCGCCCCACCGGGGATCGAATGCGCCACTCAAGGCCGCGTGGGCCTGGAGGAGGACGTCCTCGGAGAGCGGGTCGTTTGACGCCCGAAGGGCGCCGGCCCGCTCGATACTGCCAACCACGCGGCGCCCCTGCTCCACGATCTTGGCGCGCTGGTCCCGCCAGGCCTCGGCCAGGGCCCCCAGGACCTTGGTGAACGCGGGCAGGCCGTGCCGGTCCTCGTTGGGGAAGTAGGTGCCGGCGTAGAACGGGCTTCCGTCGGGGGAAAGGAAGATCGTCATCGGCCACCCGCCGTGACCCGTCATGGATTGCACCGCATCCATGTAGATCGAGTCGAGGTCGGGCCGTTCCTCCCGGTCGACCTTGACCGGGACGAAGTGCTCGTTCATGAGCCGGGCCGTCTGTTCGTCCTCGAACGACTCCTGCTCCATCACGTGACACCAGTGGCAGGCGGCATACCCGATCGAGAGGAGGATGGGCTTGTCCTCCCGGGCGGCCTTCTCCAGCGCTTCCCGGCCCCAGGGGTACCAGTCGACCGGGTTGAACGCGTGTTGCAGCAGGTAGGGACTGGTCTCCTCGGCCAGCCTGTTCGGGCGCCGATCCTCACTCATAGTTCAAGTGTCCCCGTTTTCGGACGACGTCGCACCGGCGCCTCCTTGCCGTTCTTTCCGATGAACCAGCCGGAGCGTATTTCCGTCTTTCTGGGTACAGTAAGGGCGTATCAGTCCCCCCGAAGAACGGAGAGAGGCCTAGGAACCGTGGCCCATCCGAAGCGCCTCTTGCAACAGCACAAGCACTGGGGCGGCCGCAGTGTGGTGATGGCCGTGGCAGTACTTGGTCTGGTGGCCTTCCTGCCGGTGGGAGGCCTCGCTCAGTCCTCGGAAGAGAGCATCCGAGTCGAGGGTGAAGGGCTCGCCGTCTTCGACCTCCTCCTCCCCACGGAGCCGGTGCCCGCCTGTCGGTTCGCCATCGATGCGTCCGGACACGCCGAAGAGGCCAGCGGCACCTTCGACTGTGAGATGTCCGACGAGGCAACCATCCTCGGGGTCCCGATCGCAGCGATCGAGGGGGCGGTCGACGCAATCACCACCTCTCCCGAGTCCCCCGACACGGCGAACCTCTCCGGCCTGGCGAGCGTGACCCTGCGGGACACTCCGGTGATGGAGGAGCCGGTCCTCGAGGGAGTCGCCTTCAGCGTGGAGGCTCGGGAGGGAGAAGCCGAGGTCGGCGGCCTGCGGCTGTGGCTCATGAACGTTCTGGATGGGCATCCCGGCGACACCACTCCGGACGACGGCCATTACGACCTGTGGGCCCAGATCGTGGTCGAGGGAGATATCCGGATCGAGACCGAGCAGCCCGAGCCCGATCCAGATCCCGAGCCGAGTCCGGAGCCGGATCCCGAGCCGAGTCCGGAGCCGGATCCCGACCCTGGTCCCGACCCAACACCCGACCCAGATCCGGGTGATTCCCACGGGTCGGGGGGTGGCGGTTCATCGGACCGGGGCTCCGGGGCGGTTGGTGACGTCCCCTTCTCGCTGGGCGGGACAAACAGTACCGCCCGCCTCATGGCCGTCCTGGCGGGGCTGTATGCGACGGGCACGCCGTCGCTGAACGACATCCTCTCGACCGTGGGCCCGTTCCCGGTGGCCGGTCTCGCTTGGTGGCAGGACGACTGGCACGCCTACAGGTGCTGCCCATACGTCCACCAGCACAAGGGACTCGACATGTTCGCCCCCAAGGGAACTCCCGTCGTGGCGGCCGCGGGCGGGATCGTGAGCCAGAAGGTCGACGGGGCCGTCAGCGGTCTCGGCGTGGAAGTCACCGACTCCGCGGGGACGGAGTACTTCTACGCGCACCTCGACGGCTTCGCCCCGGGGATCCGCCAAGGTCAGTACGTACGGATGGGAGAGGTCCTCGGTTACGTGGGAAACACCGGCAACGCCCGCGGAACCAGCTCCCACCTGCACTTCGAGATCCAGCCCGGCGGTGTCCCCATCCCCCCGAAGCCGCTCGTGGATTCGTGGCTGGCCATCGCCGAGTATCGGGCCGCCACGCTCGTCGAGTGGCGCACGGGCACCCGGGCAGAGGCATTCGATATCTCGGATTGGCTGGCGGCGGCCCGCGGGCTGGCCGACGACAGCTCCACAGAGCTGATAGGGGAGCATGCTCGCCAGGCGGAGCAGCTGACGCAGGCGCGCCGCCCGGTCCCGCTGGGTCGGGGATCGCCGGTGGCCCAGGGCCCCATGGCCGCGTTTGCCGCAGGCATGCTGGTCATCCTGCTGATCGGCCCCGGCGTGGCTGCCGGCCGGCGGCAGGCCAAGAACGGGCAAACACCCAAAGGCTGACGGAGGCCCGTTACCTTCGTCTGTGCTTCACCAGTCGAGCCAGGTTGCCCGGTTCGAGTTGAGTGCCCTTCTGGAAGTGGAAATCGTCCACGAGGCCCCTGATCAGGGCGATGCCCATCGTGCCGTTCGTCCTGGTGGAGCTGTCGGGGGAATACACGCCGTCGTCCTTCACGCTGATCACCACTCGGTCGGCCGTGGCCTGCCAGCTCACCTCGATCATCGAGCTGTTCGTATCGCAGACCGAGATTGTCCCCGCTTCCGAAACGGCGAGGGCGAGATCGATGGCGTCCTCCGTGGGAAGGCCCGCCTCGACCGCCTGGTCGCTGACGAACTCGCGGATGGTGTGGAGGGAGGAAGGGTGAGCCGGAAACCGCCGGACTATGGCCCTTCCGGCCAACACCTTCGGAGCCGAGTTCTCCATCCCGAACTCCCTGCTCCTCGCCAGGACGACCCGTCGCCCGGGAACCTCGAAAACTAGCCTACTCTAACTAGTTAAATCAGCAACTCGGGTCGGGACGTCACACATTAACCCCGTGAGGCATGCCTTTCGCGCAAGGTAGTCACAGCCGATGGGACTACCGGCCGAGCGCGGAACGCAACCGCCCAAGTGGCCCCCCGACCTTGTACGTCTCGGCCAGCTCTTCCAGGCGGCTCTCGTCGGGCGAAGCCTCCCACATCCGAACCTCCAGGTCGGTACGGATCGGAACGACCTCACGCATCGCCGCCAGGTAGTCCACAGCCTCACGAATCGAGGCCCTGAGCGCTGAAGACCGCTGGAGCACTGCCCCTTTTCGTGTTGGAGCGCGGGCATCCTCCACCAGCGCGGCGATGTCCGGGTAGGAGTCGACGAGGGCACGAGCGGTCTTCTCCCCGACCCCGCGGACCCCGGGAAGGCCGTCCGATGGGTCCCCTCGCAGGATCGCGAATTCCGCGTAGCGGGCGGCCGGAACTCCGTACTTCTCCAGGACCCCTGCCTCGTCGAGCACCCGCAGCTCGGAGACGCCCCTCACGGTGAAGAGCACACGGACCGCCGGGTCGCGGACGAGCTGGATGAGGTCGCGGTCCCCGGTGACCACCTCGACCCTGTCATCTTGGTCCAGCAGCGCGCACATCGATCCGATGGCGTCCTCGGCCTCCCAGCCGGGAGCCTCGGCCTGGGGCTGGCCCAGGGCGTCCAACAGCTCCCTCAGCACGTCGAACTGCTCGGGTAGCCCCTCCGGATCGGGTGCCCGGTTCGCCTTGTACCCCTGGTAGAGAGCGACCCGGGCCGCAGGACGCCAGTCATCGTCGTAGACGTGGACCGCCCGGTCGGGTCGGCGCGAAGCGATCAGCCGCGCCGTCATGTCCAGGTATCCGAAGACCGCGTTGACGGGGCGCCCCTCTCGGTCGACGACGGCGACCGGGATGGAGAAGAAGGCTCGATACATCAGGCTGGAGGTGTCGAGGAGGAGATGCGTGGCCATGGCTAAGGAGACTTGCCCAGGCGACTACCAGACGCGGGCCGAGTCGGGCCTGACGCGAACCGCCACGGAGTAATCGGCGGCGAAGCTCTCCGGGGTCCAGCCCCCGCCGACGACAGCCGTGCGGTACTTCCCCATGTAATCCGGATTGTCCTTCGCCGAAGAGGCTTCCGGATCGATCCTCGCTTCCCCGCTCAGCGTCAAGATGTCGCCTCCCGTTTCGTTGGAGTTGAGGTTGAGGGCCACCCGCCGGTTCCGCTGGATGTTACGGAGCTTCGGTCTGTTGGGCTGGCTGTAGATGAGGAACTCCGAACCATCCCAGAGGAACCAAACAGGGGACGACTGCGGCGTCCCGTCGTGCTGAACAGTTGTTATCCAGATGATGCGCTCCTTCTCCAGGCGGCGGGTTGCCCGAGCTCCAGCTTCTGTCCCAGCGTCGATCATCGATTCCCCTCCCGCTGGTCGGTGTGTTCCGCCATTTCTACGCCGGCCGCGAGTTCCTCGCAAAGGTCGCCCCACATGGCCGGCGGGCGGAACGGGTACACTCCGGATCGAGTGAGGCCAGGCGCGTCGGCCGGGCCGCGTGGGCTTCCCCAGCCGACCGGCGTACGTCCCCGACCGCGCTTCCCCCAGAACGGAGGTAGAAGCATGGACAGAGATGGAGCCGCATCCCTGACGGATCAAGAGATCAAGACAATCTGGCCGGGCAAGAGCGGCTCGCACAGGCCCGGCTTGGCCCGGACTGAGGACGCGGACAGCCGGGACGCCGATGTGGATGAGACCGACAAGGATGCGACGGACACCGACGCCGAGGATCCAGACACCGACACGGCGGACAAGGATTCGGACACCATCGACAAGGATTCCGACGAGGCCGACACGGCGTAGCTTCGGCCGAGCGGCTGAAGGTCGATGACCCGCCCGGAGGCCGGGGCACTCGAGCGTTGCGTGGGAAGCGGCCAGCGCTTCCTCGATCGTTTCTGGACGAGGGCGCCCCTCCATCACCGAGACCCTGGAGGCCAGAGCTTCGACGACCTCCTGACGCTGTCCGGCGTCGATCACATCCTCTCGACGATGTCCCTTCGGACGCCCGCCTTCCGACTGGTCAAGGACGGTGCGACCCTCGATCCCGGCTCCTACACCAAGACCGGACGAACGGGATCGACCGACATCTCCGGCCTGGCAGATCCCGCCCGAATCTTCCAGCAATTCCAGCAGGGAGCCACGATCGTGCTCCAGGGGATGCACCGGTACTGGGCTCCCCTGGCACGGTTCTGCCGGGATCTGGAGCTGGTCCTCAGCCACCCCACACAGGCCAACGCCTACATCACGCCGCCCGGCTCCCGAGGCCTGGCCATCCATAGCGACTCGCACGACGTGTTCGTCC
>JBOGVA010000067.1:0-35154 GCA_050692195.1 Actinomycetota bacterium
CTGCGGTGGCGGGCCGCCCTTCGCGGAGAACCATGCGTGCCTGCCAACCGTCTAGTTGGTCAGGTCGGATCTCAAGGAGGGGCTCATGCGTCGGATGGGATGGAAGCTGGCCACCCTGCTCCTGCTCGTGTTCGTTCCCGCCACCGCCGCCGCCTCGGGCGGCTACACCTTTCTCGAGTTCAAGCGGGAGCATTACGTGCCGGGGGAGCTCGCCCGGGCCACCGCGAACATCTGGGTCGACTTCGCCTGGCTGGACGAGAACGGGCCCTTCTACGCATACCTCCTGCCGGAGCGTCTGAGCATCGATCCTCCCAAGATCCCCGGCGAAGCGATCCCGCTCGGGTCCATCACGATCGCGCGCGCAGCGAACGGAGAGGACTCCACGGCCCGAGCCACCCTCGCGTTCAGGGTGCCGGAAGTATCTCCCGGCGCCTACCAGGTCACCCTGTGCAACCGGCCATGTCGCGACACCGTCGTGGGGGAGCTCGCCGGCGGCTCCTTCCGGGTGGTTGCCACCGCCGAGCAGGCTCGTCTGCTGAACTTCGGGGCCAGGCTCGAGCGACGCCTGGAGCAACGATTCTGGGACAGCACGGGCGAGCTATGGACGAGCATCGAGAGCCTGCAGAACCAGACGGGCGAACTGGAAAGGCGGGTCTCAGGCGTGGCGATCGAGGCCCACAGGAGCGATGTGGTCGACGAGGACCTCCTCTCCCGGATGGACCGAGCTGAGTCGCAGCTCGTGGCAATGCAGCGGCGGATCACGGAGCTCGCCGACGAAGCGGGATGGCCGTCGCAGGCCGCCCCCTGGTTCGGCCTTGCCTCCGGATGGCTCGCGGCGTTGATCGTCGCGTCGCTGTGGGTGAGAAGCACGCTCGGGGCGCGAGGGCTGCCGTCGGTGAACGTTGAGCATCATCCCCCGGTGGACCTGGGCGATCTCACGCGGCCGGCCGAGGTCGCGGGCCAGAGCGCCGGGGGCCTCGATGGCGGAGTCGGAGGCAACGGCTTTCCCCGCCGGGGCCTCACCCCCTCCGTCACGGCGGCCAGTCGCCGGGCGATGAGCCTGGCCGGGCGCCGCTCGAGAGATGGGACGAGTTAGGCTCGAGCCGTTTCGCGCGTCGATACCCGGAACATCAACCCCTCCTGGTTCCGGTCGATCTCGACCGTGTCCCCCTCCCGCAGCTCGCCCGAGAGCAGCTTCATGGCAAGGGCGTCCTGGACTTCCCGCTGGATGAGCCGCTTGAGCGGTCGCGCCCCGTAGGTCGGATCGTACCCGGTGACCGCCAGGTACTCACGCGCCGCCGGCGTCAGCGAGATCGAGAGCTTCCGCTCAGCCAGCCGTTGCTGAAGCAGCCGGACCTGGATGTCCACGATGCCGGCGATCTCGTCTTTGCCAAGCGGATGGAACACGATGATCTCGTCCACCCGGTTCAGGAACTCGGGCCGGAACGTGGCCCGAACCGCCGCCAGGACCTGCTCCCTCTGTTGCTCCGGCGAGAGACCCGGCTCGAAGAAGATGTTGCTCCCGATGTTCGAGGTCATGACGGTGACCGTGTTCTTGAAGTCGACGGTACGGCCCTGACCGTCGGTGAGCCGTCCGTCGTCCAGCACCTGCAGCAGCACGTCGAAGACCTCTGAGTGAGCCTTCTCGATCTCGTCGAGGAGGACGACCGAGTAGGGGCGGCGACGGACTGCCTCAGTCAGTTGCCCACCTTCCTCGTACCCGACGTAACCGGGAGGAGCGCCGATCAGCCTGGAGACCGTGTGGCGCTCCTGGTACTCGCTCATGTCGATGCGGATCATGGCCCGCTCGTCGTCGAACAGGAACTCCGCAAGAGCCCTGGCCAGCTCGGTCTTCCCCACGCCCGTCGGCCCGAGGAAGATGAACGAACCGATGGGGCGGTTCGGGTCGGCCAGCCCGGCGCGGGCACGGCGGATCGCGTTGGACACGGCCTGGACCGCCTCGTCCTGGTCGACCATGCGCTGGTGCAGCCCCTCCTCCATGTGGACGAGCTTCTGGACCTCCCCTTCCATCAGCCTTGCCACGGGGATGCCGGTCCACTTGGAAACCACCTCGGCGACGTCCTCCTCGTCGACCTCCTCCTTCAGCATCTTCTGCTCGCGCTGGAGCGCCTCCAGGGCGTCGTTCTCCGCTTCCAGCTCCTTCTGAAGGTCCACCAGCCGCCCGAACCGGATCTCCGCGGCCCGCTCGAGGTCTCCCTCTCGCTCGGCCCGCTCGCCCTCGCTGCGGGCGGCCTCGGTCTCCGACTTGAGCTCCCGGATCCGCTCGATGTGCCGCTTCTCCTGCTGCCAGTGGGCCTTCATCGCGGCTGATCGCTCCTGGAGATCGGCCAGCTCCTTCTCCAGCTTCTCCAGCCGCTCCGTGGACACGGGGTCGGTCTCCTTGCGCAGAGCCGCCCGCTCGATCTCGAGCTGCTTGATCCGGCGTTCCACCTCGTCGATCTCCACCGGCATGGAATCGATCTCGATGCGGAGGCGGCTGGCCGCCTCGTCGATGAGATCGATGGCCTTGTCCGGCAGGAACCGACCGGTCACGTACCGCGCGGCCAGGACGGCCGCCGCCACCAGCGCCGTGTCCTTGATCCGCACTCCGTGGTGCACCTCGTAGCGTTCCTTCAGTCCGCGCAGGATGGCGATCGTGTCCTCGACCGATGGCTCCCCAACCAGGATCGGCTGGAACCGCCGCTCGAGGGCCGGGTCCTTCTCGATGTGCTTGCGGTATTCGTCCAGGGTGGTGGCCCCGATGGCCCGAAGCTCCCCTCGAGCCAGCATCGGCTTCAGCATGTTCCCCGCGTCCACCGCGCCCTCGGCGGCCCCGGCACCTACTACTGTATGGAGCTCGTCGATGAAGGTGATGATCTGGCCCTCGCTCTCGGCGATCTCCCGCAGGACGGCCTTGAACCGCTCCTCGAACTCGCCGCGGTACTTGGACCCCGCCACCAGGGCCCCGATGTCCAGGGCCACGACCCGCTTGTTCTTGAGCCCTTCGGGGACGTCCCCCGCCACGATCCGCTGGGCCAACCCGTCGACGATCGCCGTCTTGCCGACGCCGGGCTCACCGATGAGCACCGGGTTGTTCTTCGTCCGGCGGGAAAGGACCTGGATCACCCGGCGGATCTCGTCGTCTCGCCCGATCACGGGATCCAGCTTCCCGCTCCTGGCCAGCTCGGTCAGGTCGCGACCGTAGCGCTCCAGCGCCTGGTACTTCTCTTCGGGCGTCTGATCTGTGACGCGTTGCCGCCCCCGGATGTCCACCAGCGCCGCAAGCACCTGGTCGCGGGTGACCCCTGCCTCCTTCAGGAGCCTGGCCACGTCCGTGGCACTTTCCAGAAGTGCAAGGAACAGATGCTCAGTGGAGACGTACTCGTCGGTCAGGCCCTCTGCCTCGCCGAAGGCCCGCTCGAGCACGTGCCGGGTCGCCGCGGACAGGAACAGCTCCTGCTCCGGCCCGTACACCTTGGGGATTCGGTCGAGCAGCTCCTCCGTGCGGTCCCGCAGCACCCGTGGGGACTGCCCGAGCCGCTGAATGAGCGGGTAGACCACTCCTTCCGGGTCAGACAACAGGGCGAACAGGATGTGCGCGGGCTCCACGAGCTGGTGGTTTCGGGCGCGAGCCAGCTCCTGGGCCGCCTGCAACGCCCCTTGCGACTTCAGCGTCAGCTTGTTCAGATCCATGATTCCTCTTCCCTATCCGAGGGGGATCTTCATGGAGCCGAGACTCCTCCCGGGCCGACCTCGATGGGGCCACGCCGGGACTCCCTGGGCGCATCGATGCGGAGCCGGAGCCGCCGGACGGTTGACAGAGGAAGGATCTCCGCTCGCCGCACCTCCCTTCGGACGCGTTCGACTTCCTCCCGCGTCCGAACGCGCACCTTCTCCAGCTCACGGTCCATCCGCTGCACTCGGGCCCGCATGCGCTCCAGCTCGTTCTCCATCTCCACGATCATCTTTACCCCCGCCAGGTTGAGACCGTGCTTCTGGGTCAAACGCTGGATGAGGTTGAGCCTGGCGATGTCCCGGTCGGAATAGCGCCGGCTGCCGCCCGAGGTGCGCGCCGGGCTCAGCAGCCCCCTCCGTTCGTAGATCCTGAGCGTCTGCGGGTGCACCCCCGCGAGCTCGGCCGCCACGCTGATGATGTAGACGGCGCGGCCGGACTGCCTGTCCGAGTCTGCCGCACGGCCCTGCCGGTCCTCGCGATTCGCCGACGCTGGTCTCTTCGCCATCCTTCGATCACCTCCCTCCGTTCGTCATGGCTCCACACCGAGTCGCTTGCGTGGCGACTCCTGCTGGATCTCCCGCAACCGCATCAGCAGGTCCTTCTCCTCCCGGGACAGCTTCGATGGGACGTCGACCTTGACCGTCACCAGCAGATCGCCGTTCCCCCCCTTCCTCGGCCTGGGAGCCCCCTTTCCCCGGATCCGGAACGTCCGTCCGGAAGCCGTGCCGGGAGGCACCTTGAGGGTCACGGACCCGTTCAGCGTGGGCACGCGCAGGTTCGCTCCGAGGGCCGCCTCCGCGTAGGTGATCGGAAGCTCCAGCGTGAGGTCGGATTCCTTTCGGCCGAACAATGGGTGTGGACTCACCCTGACCCGTACGAACAAGTCTCCTGGCCTGGTACCCGCGGATCCCTGCTCTCCGCGGCCGCTCACGCGAATGCGCTGCCCGTCCTTCACGCCCGGCGGGATCCGCACCGAGAACTCGCGAGCACGGCCGACGCTTCCGGTGCCACCGCACGTCTTGCACGGATGCTCCACGATGCGACCCGAGCCTCGACACTCCGGGCACGGCCGCGACATCGAGAAGAACCCCTGATTGACGGCGACCGAGCCGGTCCCGTCACATGCCGGGCACTGCCTGGGACTGGTCCCGGGCGCCGCTCCCGTACCGCCACAATCGACACAGGCGGCCGGCCCGTGTATCCGGAGAGGTACCGTGGTCCCGTTCAGTGCCTCCTCGAAGGAGACCTGTACCTCCGCCTCGAGGTCGGCACCCTGGACCCGCTGGCGGCCCCTGGCTCTTCCTCCGGCCCCTCGTCCGGAGAAAACGCTGAACAGGTCGCCCAGATCGCCAAACCCCTCCACGTCGAAGGGAAAGCCCTCGGCGCGGACGCGCTGTCCTCCCGTCCCCGCCTGACCATACCCGGCGAAGCCTGCGCTGGACATCTCGCGGACCTGGTCGTATTGCTTGCGCTTCTCCGCATCGGCAAGGACGTCGTAGCCCGCGGAGATCTCCTTGAACCGCTCCTCGGCATCCTTGTTCCCGGGGTTCGCATCCGGGTGGAACCTCTGCGCCAGCTTCCGGTAGGCCTTCTTGATCTCCGCGGGCGTCGCGTTCTTGGGCACGCCCAGGGCCTGGTAGTAGTCCTTCTCGAACCACTCCCGCCGGATCTCTCCGTTCATGGCAGTCCCACCCAGGACGTCGCTCGGCTACCTGCGGACGACCTTGACGCCTGCCGGCCGGATGACCCGTCCTTTCATCGTGTAGCCCGGGCGGAGGACGTCTGCCACCACCGGCTCGCCTTCGGCCTCGCCCGACTGCATGAGCGCCTCGTGAAGCTCCGGATCGAACGGCTGGCCCTCCGCCTGGATCCGCTCGAGGCCTTCGGATCGAAGGATCTCCTGAAGCTTGGCGTAGACCAGCTCCACGCCGTGCAGGAACCTCTCGAAGTCGGGCTTGCGCTCCGCTGCAATCAGCGCCAGGTCGAACTCGTCCAGCACCTCGAGAAGCTTTCGGATGAGCGGCTCCGACGCCATCTCCACGGCGCGGGTCTGCTCCTTCAAGACGCGCTTGCGGTAGTTATCGAACTCCGCCTTCAGCCGCTGGAGATGTTCGAGGTACTCGGCCGTCTGCCGCTTGGCAGCCTCGAGCTCGTTCGCGGTCGTGTCCACGCCCTCGCCCACGCCGAGGACAGGCGCGCCGCCGGCCTCCACTATCGGCGGTCGGTCCGTGCTTCGCCCATCCGCGGGGGGAGAATCCGACCCGTCGGACCCCGACTCGGTACGGACCCGCCGGCGGTCGGTGACCTTGATCTTTGGGCGCTCCTCGCCCCGGCGACGGTCTCGCTCGCTCATTGGCTCGCCTTGATCGAGATCTTCCTGGGCGTGGCGTGCTCGACCTTCGGGACCTCGATGGTGAGGACTCCCTTGTCGAACGACGCCGCGATCTGTTCGGGGTTGGCCGTCTGGGGCAGACTCACCGAACGAGCGAACGGACCGTAACGGCGCTCCACCCGGTGAAAGGCCTCTTCCGGGATGTCCTGATAGAAGGCCCGCTCCCCCTGGATCACGAGGGTGGAGTCTTCGACCGAGACGTCGACCGAATCCGCGGCGACGCCGGCGAGCTCCACGTTCACCACGTACTTGTCCTTCTGGTTGGACATCAGGTCCCTGAATGGATCCCACCTCACAACTGCCATCTAGGACGCACCTCCTTCGTCCACGATCTCTCCCTCGACCACGTCGCCGTCTCCGGAGGGCGGCGGCTCGCCTCCGCCGCCAGCGGCCGCTGCCTGGCCTCCGCCGGCCTGGGCGGCCTGCTGTCCCGCGTACATGGCCTGGCCCACCTTCTGGAAGGCTTGCATGAGGGCCTCGGTGGCGGCCTTGATCCGGTCGATGTCGTCGCCCTTCAGGGCCTCCTTCACCTCGTCGTTCGCCTTCGTGACGGCCTCCCGGTCTTCAGCGGGGATCTTGTCCCCGTACTCGACCAGCGCCTTGTCCACCTGATAGGTCAGCTGGTCCGCGTTGTTGCGGGCCTCGGCCGCCTCCCGTCGCCGGTGATCCTCCTCCGCGAACTTCTCGGCCTCCTTGACCATCCGGTCGATGTCCTCCTTGCCGAGGGCGGTGCCGCCGGTGATCGTCATCTGCTGCTCCTTGCCGGTGGCCAGGTCCTTGGCCGAGACGTTCACGATCCCGTTGGCGTCGATGTCGAAGGCCACCTCGATCTGGGGCATCCCCCGAGGAGCCGGCGGAATCCCCATGAGGTTGAACTTTCCAAGAGAGCGCACGCCAGGCGAGAAGACCGTCTCGGCCTCGCCCTGGAGGACATGGACCTCCACGGTCGTCTGGTTGTCGTCGGCGGTGGTGAAGATCTCACTCTTTCGGGTGGGGATGGTGGTGTTCCGCTCGATCAGCTTCGTGAAGATGCCGCCCTTGGTCTCCACCCCCAGCGACAGTGGCGTCACGTCCAGGAGCAGGATGTCCTTGACGTCGCCCTTCAGCACGCCGGCCTGGATGGCCGCTCCCACGGCCACGACCTCATCGGGGTTGACTCCCTTGTGCGGCTCCTTGCCTCCCGTCAGCTCTCGGATCAGCTCCTGGATCATGGGCATCCGGGTTGCTCCGCCCACCAGGATGACGTGGTCGATCGCCGAGACGTCCTTGCCCCAGTCCTTGACGGCCTGCTGGAAGGGCCCCTTGCACGCCTCGACCAGGTCTGCCGTCATCCGCTCGAACTCCGAGCGGGTGAGCTTCATCTCAAGGTGCAGCGGCCCTTCGGCCGTGGCCGTGACGAACGGTAGGTTGATCGTCGTCTCCATCACCTGGGACAGCTCGATCTTCGCCTTCTCCGCAGCCTCCTTCAGCCGCTGGAGGGCCATGCGGTCCTTGGATAGGTCCACGCCATGGGCGTTCTTGAACTCCTTGACCAGCCAATCGATGATCCGTTGGTCCCAGTCGTCGCCTCCGAGCTGCGTGTTGCCCGACGTGGCCTTCACCTCGAACACGCCCTCGCCGATCTCGAGCAGGGACACGTCGAAGGTGCCCCCGCCCAGGTCGAAGACCAGGACCGTCTCGTCCTGCTTCTTGTCGAGGCCGTAGGCAAGAGCTGCCGCCGTCGGCTCGTTGATGATCCGAAGGACCTCGAGGCCGGCGATCTGCCCGGCCTCCTTGGTTGCCTGCCGCTGGGAGTCGTCGAAGTAGGCCGGCACGGTGACGACCGCCTGCGTCACCTTGTCGCCCAGATAGGACTCAGCGTCCCTCTTCAGCTTGCCCAGGATCTGCGCCGAGATCTCCTGAGGGGTCCACTTCTTCCCATCGATGTCGATCGACCAATCCTTGTGTCCCATCTGGCGCTTGATCGAACGAACGGTCCGGTCCGGATTGGTGATGGCCTGCCGCTTGGCCACCTCGCCCACCAGGATCTCCCCGGTCTTGGAGTACCCCACGACCGAGGGGGTGATCCTGGACCCCTCAGCGTTCGGGATCACGACGGGCTCGCCCGCCTCCAGGACGGCCACGACCGAGTTCGTCGTCCCGAGATCGATTCCCACAGCTCTTGGCATAGTCCCCTCCTACCTGTTGGACCTTAGCGTATAGGCAGAATAAATTCTGAGTGCCTAGCTGTCAACTTCGTGGCTGCGGGCCCGGTCCTCCAGCCGACGGTAGAAAATCCGACATGGGGATGATTGAATCGGGGGATGATGGATGACGATACTAATTAGACTCTTCCGCCCAGAAGGCCAAAGGAGGGAAAGCGATGACCAGCGACCCGCCCGAGCTCGGCAAGGGCCTGTTCGGCTACCGTAGGTCGGCGGTCAACCAGATCCTCGCCGACCGCGACCTGATGCTGAGGCAGGCCGAGGGGCGGGTCCGCTCTGCCGAGTCCAAAGTCGCCGACCTGGAGGGCGAGCTGCAAGGCATCCGCACCAGGAACGCCCGAATGGACGAGCAGCTGGAGCGTCTCCGCACCCAGCTGGATGCGATCAGCAAGCGCGCGGAAGGTCGCGGGGCCGAGTCCGATGATGTGGCTTGGGACGAGGGATCGGACCTGGATCTGGAGGAGTATGGTGAGGAGCCCTCCCCGGCGCTGGAATCCTTCGAGGAAGCTCCGGGGCTCGCGTACGGGTACGAGATGCAGACGGACGAGCCCGCGGGTGAGCCCACCGGCGAGCCAGAGGCCTACCGGGCCGAAGCCTACCGGGCCGCAGTCTCAGACCCCGACCAGGAGGCCGGGCCCGACTCATACATGGAGACCGCCCCCGAGTACGCGGAGCCCGAGCTGAGCTACCCTGCCGAGCCGACCCCTGGGGCCGCGGAGGGCGCCGAAAGCTCCGAACCGTTCGTCTACGGCCAGAACGGGTACTCGTACGGGGACGGACCGGTAACCGAGCCGGTGGAGCCCGCCACCGATCTGGAAGCCTTCTCCTACGCTGCCGAAGGCGACGTAGCCTTCGTCCGCGAGGAGCCTTCCCACCTCCCCGAGGACTCCGCGAACGAGGTGGAAGCCTACCGGGAGGAGCAACCAGCCTTCGATATCCCGCCGGTCGAGCCTTCCGCTCCCGAGCCTTCCGCTCCGGAGCCTTCCGCGTTCGGACCCGAGACGTATGAGGCTCCCCGCATGGAGCACCCAGCTGCCAAGAGCACGCAGCAGGGACAGGCTCCAAGATCTCAAGAGTACGCACCGGTCGCTGCCGCTCCCCCGCCGGTCTCTCCGGAGGCGAGCGACATGACCTCCAGGCTCATCACCGAGGAGATCGCCGGCGTCCTGAACGCGGCCGAAGAGTCGGCCGCCCGAATCCTGGAGCGCGCCCGGGCGGAGTCCGAGCAGCAATCCGCTCAATCCCACCGGCTGTGGGAAGAGGTCCAAGCCGAGGTGGCTCGCCTCGCGTCCTGGAGGGAAGGAGTGGACCCCGTCATCCGGACCGTTCTGACCAAGGTGGAGGGTATCCGGGCTCGGATCGAGGAGATGCCCGAGCGGATCCGCGAGGCCCTTGCCCCGATGGCCGACTCGATCTCCGGGATCGACGGCGACCTGGCGGAGCTCGCCGAGGCGTGCAGCCCGCCCCTCCTCCTCACCCCCAGCAAGCTCGAGCCGGAGGGCGAGGGGGCTCCTGAATGGGAGTCGGAGGACGGCGCCAGTCGGGCCATCTGAACGCCGGCCGAAGATTGGGGCTCGGAAGGGCCGGCTGAACGAAACAGCTCTGCGCCCTTCGGAGCCCGGCGGCCTTCTACAGTTGCGTCCTCTTGTCTCGCGCCAATAGACTGCCTCGGCGGTGCGTGGCT
Source organism: Actinomycetota bacterium (assembly GCA_050692195.1). Classification (GTDB taxonomy): domain Bacteria; phylum Actinomycetota; class UBA4738; order UBA4738; family UBA4738; genus JBOGVA01. The sequence goes on from JBOGVA010000067.1 coordinate 10,017, forward strand.
CACTCACCCCGACTCCACTACTTGCGCTCAGCCTGATCGGGCCGGCCTTCCTGTTGATCGCCCTGGCCGCTGCCGGTGGCATCTTCGCGCGTCGGGCTTACCAGCTCTATCGCTTCGTCCGGCTGGGCCGCCCCGTCAGGCGCTTCGACGACCTCCCAAGGCGGCTGGAGAGGGAAGCCACGGTCGTCCTGGGGCAGCGCAAGCTGCTCCAGCGGCTCGGGCCTGGCCTCATGCACGCGTTCATCTTCTGGGGATTCCTGGTGCTGCTCACCACGATCGTGGAGGCGCTCGGGGCCGTCCTTCAGCCTAGCTTCGCCATTCCCTTCATCGGCCGGTCGGCCTGGCTGGGCCTCATCCAGGACGCGTTCTCCGTGCTGGTGGTCATCGGAGTGGCGATGGCCCTGTACATCCGGAAGGTGCAGCGGCCCGAACGGTTCAACGGGAGCCATCTGGAGGAAGCGGACTTCATCCTGATCATGATCCTCGGCATCATGTTCACGCTGGTCCTGCTCAACGCGGCTCGCATCGCGCTCGGGATCAACGAGTCTCCGGTCGCATCGACCCCCATCTCGAACGCGTTGACGCCTCTTTTCGAAAGCATCCCGGGTGGGACGCAGGGGTTTTTCGAACGCCTTTTCCTGTGGGCACACATCCTGCTGATCCTGGGGTTCCTGGCCTACATCCCCTACTCCAAGCACCTCCACATCTTCGTGTCGGCGATCAACGTCTTCTTCATCAACACGAAGGCCCGGGGCAAGCTGACCTCCCTCGACCTCGACCTGGACAGCGCAGAGGAGCTCCATCTTGGGGCCGGAACCATCGAGGACCTCACGTGGAAGGAGATCCTCGATACCTATTCCTGTACGGAGTGCGGCCGCTGCCAGAGCGTCTGTCCTGCCTGGAACACCGGCAAGCCGCTGTCACCGAAGCTCATCGTGATGAACCTGCGGGATCACCTGTTCGAGAAAGGGCCCCAGATCCTGGAGTCGAGAGCAAGCCAGAGCGAGTATCAGAGGACCGCCTTGAATCCCGACGTGATCGAGGACGAGGTCATCTGGGACTGCACCACCTGCGGAGCGTGCATGCAGGAGTGCCCGGTGGACATCGAGCACATCGACCACATCGTGGACATGCGCAGGAACCTGGTCATGGCGGAATCTCGGTTCCCGCAAGAAGCGGGACTCCTCCTCCGGAACCTGGAGTCCACCTCCAACCCATGGGCCCAGGACCAGTCCCGGCGCGCGGCATGGGCCGAAGGGATGGGCGTCGAGCAGCTCGGCCGGGACGGCCAGGCTCCGGACTACCTCTATTGGGTGGGGTGCGCCGGATCCTTCGACGATCGCGCCAAGAAGATCACACAGGCGGTTGCCCGGCTGCTTCAGAAGGCTGCCCTGCCGTTCGCCATCCTCGGCCCGCAGGAGCTCTGCAATGGAGACCCGGCCCGCCGCATGGGACACGAATACCTCTTTCAGGAGCTTGCCCGGCGAAACGTGGAGACCTTGGGCGCCGCGAAGGTCCGCAAGATCATCGTCAACTGTCCTCACTGCTTCAACACGCTCAAGAACGAATATCCCGACTTCGGCGGCCACTACGAGGTGATCCACCACACCGAGCTCTTCGCCCGGCTGATGAGACAGGGCCGGCTCAAGGCCACCGCGGAGGTTCGCGAGGTCCTCACGTACCACGACCCGTGTTACCTGGGGCGTCACAACGGGATCTATCGCCAACCCAGGGAGATGCTCGAGTCGATCCCCGGCCTGTCCACCCGAGAGATGCCGAGGCATCGGGAACGGGGGTTCTGCTGCGGCGCGGGCGGCGCCCGCATGTGGATGGAGGAACGTCTGGGCAAGCGAGTCAACTTGGAGCGAACGGAGGAGGCCATCTCCACCGGAGCAGACACCCTCGGCGTTGCTTGCCCCTTCTGCCTGATCATGCTGGACGACGGGGCCAAGGCAAAAGGAGAGGCCATCAAGGTGCTCGACCTGGCCCAGGTGCTCGCGCAGGCAACCGGCGCGTCGCTGGGGTCGCCGGCGGAGCCGGCAAGGGGCCTCTAGCCCGGGGAACCCGCGGCCTACCACGTGCTCGAAAGAACGGCCTAGCTCCCTCCCCCCCATCCAGCATCAAGCACCTGGGCCATTCGACCGATATCAACGGCATGGAACCGAATGCCTTCCTGCTTGCATACGGAGGCGGGGGGCCTAGAATTTGACTTCCTCTGCTGTTCCGGACAATCGAAGACGGCTTTCGGACCGGCCATCGGACGGTGCTTCGCCCAATCAAGCGACTGGGGCGGAGCGCTCCCGGTTGCGGACCCTGAACGGTGGCCACCGAGGCGAACGGGAGGCCCTTCCCCAAATGGCTCTCGAAGGTCTCACCGGGCCCGACGTGGCCGGCTCCAGCGCGGGATCCCCCGCCGGGGCCCGCCGGCGGGCCGGTGACCGGACTTCCATCCCTCTTCAGGACCCCGGCCCCACGGCCCTGGACCGAGCCAGGTCCGAGATCCGCTCAGCCCTGGCAGGGATACGCGATGACCTCGGCTTCGAGACAGCGAGCCTGTTTGTCCCGGAACAACGTGGCTGGCGGCTCCTGGAGCGCCGAGGTCCGGCTCGGCGATGGCACAACGTCCTGGACCCGGGGGCCTTCGAGGGAACGGCGGAGGCCGCACAGTATCCCGACGTACAGGGCATCCCGGGCGTTGGCTCCAGGCTGGCCGCGCTGGGATGCGCCAGCGTGGCCATCCTCCCCCTGCCCGATGGGGGACGGGTCCTACTGGACTCCGGCCAGCCCTGCCGCGCCGACGGATGGATCGACCGCGCCCGTCCCTACCTGGAGCTCATCTCCAGGATGGCCGGATCCGCGTGGCCGGTCGCCGGGGCCGCTCACAGCCACGAGGAAGGCGGTGCGCTGGCTCGCCTCCTGGAGGCCTGTCGCGACGCGCTGGCCCGTCCAGAGATGACAGTCGAGCAATTCCTTGGCTCCGCCCGAGTTGCCATCGGAGCCGATGAGATCTTCTTCATCGCCGAGAAAGGCGGGAACGCGCAGGTGTACTGCTCACCGGACGCAGGCCGGGGGCCCTTCCCGGTGGAGCCCCGGACGCGGATCCTTCGAAGGGCTGAGCCGGGGTTGCCCCAGGCCACCCTTCGCAAGCTGGCGGGAGCGGTAGGCGCTACCTCCGCGGCTCTGGCGGGCGCAATCGGAAGAGACGGAGAGGAGTCCGAGGTGGTGGTGGCCGGATGGGCCGAGGGTCCCGCTCTGTCACCCGTGTCCATGACCGTCGCCGCCCGAAGCGTCTCCATGGCGATGGCCGCCCTGCGGACCCGCCGGGAAGCCGTCGCTACGCTCGTCTCCCGGGAACGCGCCCGCATGGCGTACGCCCTGCACGACGGGCTGACCCAGTCGGTGACGGGAACGCTTTTGGAGCTGGAGGGACTGGCCAGGCGCATCGAACGGGATCCTGCCGAAGCGATCGGCATGCTCGAGAGCTGCAAGACCGAGATCCGGCAATCTCTGGCAGAGCTTCGCGAGATCCTCTTCGACCTTTCCACCGACTCCGAGAGGAGCAGGGCCGATGAGCCGTTGTCCAGCTATGTGGACGACGTGGTCAAGCGGTGGCGCCTTCCGGCGCGGGTGGCGGTGGAGGGTGACCTGAGCACAGTGCCGCCCAAGGTCCTCTCGGTGGCGTACGTGGTCATCCGGGAGGCCCTGACCAACGCGGCCAAGCACTCCGCCGCCACCAGCGTCACCGTCAGGCTGTGGGCTCGGGAGGACGACCTGACGGTCATCGTGGGCGACGGCGGCAGGGGATTCACCAGGCGCGACGAGCAGGCGGCCCGCGAGGCGAAGCACGTTGGTCTGGATATGCTCAAGCGGAGGGTCGCCGAGATCGGAGGCAAGCTTCAGGTCGAGTCCGGACCGGGCAAGGGGACCCGGGTGATCGCCGAGCTTCCCATCGGGAGGGCGGCATCGTGAGGGTCCTGCTGGTGGACGACCACACCCTGGTACGAAGAGGGCTCGCTCAGCTGCTGGCGAGCCGCCTCGACCACGCGGAGGTCACCGAGGCGAGCGACGCCGAGGAGGCGTCGGAGATCCTCCGGGGAACCCCCCACGACGTCGCTCTGGTCGACGTACGGATGCCGGGGCGAGACGGCCTGGACCTCCTCCGAGAGATTCGCTCGACCTGGCCCGATCTGCCGGTGATCATGCTCTCGAGCTACGACAACGGCGAATATGTCAAGGCGGCGCTCGCGGAGGGAGCTTCCGGGTACCTGTTGAAGGACACAACCCCGGAAGACCTCGCACAGGCCATCCTCGTCGCATTATCCGGCTCCGGGAACGTCCTCTCGCCCAGGGCCGTCAGAAACCTCTTCGAGGGACCCGTCCGCCGGGAGGAGATCAACGGCCAGGACGGTCGGCCTCCGGACGTGGGATTGACCAAGCGGGAGACGGACGTGCTTCGGTTCCTGTCCGGCGGGTCCAGCAACCGCGAGATCTCCCGCCACCTCTTCCTCTCCGAGAAGACCGTCAAGGCCCACCTCGCAGCGGTCTTCCGAAAGCTCGGCGTTACGAACCGAACGCAGGCGGCCATGGCTGCGGTCGCCATGGGGATGAACTCGCCTCTCCAGGCCCCACCTCGAGCAGCTTCCTACTGAGCGAACCGAGCCCGGGCGGTCCACGCCGCAGCAGTCAAGCCTATGCCGTAGCCCTATAGGGGATCGAAGTAGGCTTAAGACGTAACTTGCCCGGGCCTTTCGGCCGTTGTGCCCACTGGGCTATGCTGCGTTAATCCTGGAGGTGGCGCCTCCCCGATCAGAGCGCGGTCGGCCATGACGAATGAGATACCCCCGGGCTCCTGACGTGGCCGGAGAGAAGCGTTCGCAGCCCGGTGAGTCGATCTTGAGTGCCGTGCACGTCGCCTTCGAGAAGGGCGCACCATCGCGTCCGGGCGAGGACAGGCCACCTCAACCACCTCCCACCGAGCCGGTTCCGGACCAACCTCCCTCACCCTCCTGGCGATCGCAGCTCGCTCCCGGCCGGCCTCGCTCGGAGGACCCAGGATCGGCGCTCTTCTCGGCCGACCCTGGAGAGCGCCGCCAGGCGCTCGCGAGTCTCCTGGAGAACGAGCTCGGGCCGGCGGAGGTCGAAGCGATCAGCCAGGTCCTCCAGACCGATCCAGACCCCGAGGTCCGTCTGGCCGCCGCTCAGGTTCTGGCCCGCGTCCCGAGCCGGATCCCCCGTGGAGTCATCGAGAACGGCTTGCGCGACCCCAACGACCGGGTGAGGGCGGCCACGGTACGGGTCGCGGCGAAGCTGGGAGGGTCGGCTCTCCCGTCGATCATCCCGCTGGCGACCGAACGAGACTGGCCCTCCTCGCAACAGACCGCTCTCAGCGCCCTGCCCGACCTGATCCGGTCGGACGGACCGGGGGAGGGCCACCTTGACACGCTGCTGGCGGGCGTTGCGGCCCTCGACCCACCGCCCCTGCGATTCGAGCGCCCGGGGCTGGAGGCGATCGCGCGCGCGGTGGGTGTAGAGCGGCTGGTCCGGGAGCTCCACGGGCCCCATCCCAGGCGTCTGGGAGCCGCACGGCTGCTGCTGCTGGAGGGGAGTCCCTCCGCTCTCCGGCCGGTAGCCGCCCTGGCCGACGATCCCATTGACGGGGTTCGGCTGGTGGCCGCCGGGGCCGCACACCTCCTTGGAACCTACCGGATCCAGGCCGAAGGTGAGAACCGCAGCCCCGATGCACCTCCGTCGCGGGCGGTGGAGCCTGCCGAGACATCCGAGACAGAACTGATCGGCCCCCTGGCCAGGGCGCTCAGCGATCCGGACCAGTCCGTCCGGGCACAGGCACTCTCGGCTCTCGGCCGGGTCGACCGAGACCTCCTCGAAGCCTGGGCCGAGCAGGCGCTCAGCGACGGCTCCGCGGTCGACGCGACTCACGCCGCCTCTCTCGTCGAGCATCTGGGACTCACCGGAACCGCTCGGCTCGTCCTGCAGCGTGGCAGCGCGGTCCTTCCTGACTCCCGCGGCCCATACCTGCGCGCCCTGGCTTCGTTGCGCCTCAGCCCCGCCGAGCTCGTGAGGCTGCCCGAGGCGGTCGATCCGGCGCATCGGCAGTCCGCCGTGCGCCTCCTATGGCAGCTCGGAGGTCGAAGGCTGCTCCCCCATCTCACCCCACTCCTGGACGACACGGCTGGGCCGGTCCGCATGGCGGTCCTGGAGCTCCTGGCCGAGTCCGGAGATCCGGGCGCCGTCGACGTGGCCCGAAACCTCCTGGCAGGCGACTCGTCGGCCGCCGTCCGCGCGACGGCGGTGCACGTGCTGGCCCGGGCTGAAGACCCCACCCGACAGGAGGCGCTGACGATGGCGCTCGCCGACCCGGACCCGGACGTCCGAGCGACGGCCGTGGAGAGGCTGCCCCGAGGATCCTCGAGCGATGTGGTTCAGTTGCTCTTGCACGCCCTTCAGGATGAGGACGAGCGCGTCTGGCGAGCCTCGATCGACCACCTCGCCACGCTCCCGGATCGCGATCTGCCCCTGCTGTGGTCGGCTCTTCGGCAGAGCTCGAAGGCCAAGCGGGAGGAGCTCATCGCCACCCTGGAGCGGGACGATCCCGATCGGCTGGCGTCGTTGGCTGTGGGCAACGCGCGCTCTCCCCGGTCGACCGAGCGCGCCCTCGCCACGGAGCTGGCCGCCCGGGCCGCCACTCCCGAGTGCACCACCATCGTGCTGTCCGCGCTGGCCGATCCCGATCCTCGGGTCAGGCGCACGGCGGCCACGGCAATGTCGACGCTTCGGACCGCGTCGGCCGTCGAGGCATTATCGCGGACGCTCTCCGACCCCCGCGCCGATGTTCGCGTGGAGGCAGTACGCGCGTTGGGACTCATCGACGACGACGGAGTGCCCGACCTGCTGATCTCGGCGCTGAAGGACCCGGAGCTGCGGGTTCGAGAGCTGGCGAGCGAGGCGCTGGCGACGTGGCATTCCCCGGCCGTCGCTCGCCGTCTGGCAGGCGCCTTGGCCTCGCCGGACCTGCGAAAGCCCGCGGGAGAGGTCCTGGAACGGATGGGTCAGGCTGCCGTTGAGCCGTTGGTGGAGGTGGCGATCGGAACCGATCCGCGCGCGGCGACGGCCGCCGGGGCCGTCCTCGATCGGATCGGAGGAGCAGAGTTCTTCCTGTCCGGCCTCTCCTCGATCGACCCGGACGAGCGGTTGCGGGCCGTCCGGGTGCTCGGGGCCATCGGAGGGCCGGCGGCCTCCGAGGCGCTGCTGCTGACACTGTCCGATCCGGACGTCCGCGTCCGGGTTCGCTCGGCTGCGCTGCTCGGCGAACTGGGTGCGCCGGCTGCCGAGAAAGCCCTCAGGCACGTGTGGCTGACCGATCCGGTCGGAGAGGTCGCCGATGCAGCCGAGGAGGCGCTTCGGGCGCTGGGGGCCGTCCCAACCTCGGACGACCTGCGGATCGTGGAGGAGGTCCCCGAGGATCTACCCGGGCCGGCTCGGGACTAGGTCCGAAGTCTCACTCCAAGTCGTGCCCTTCGTCCGATAGCGTCGGACGCGTCCCCTCACCTACCCTGCCCGCATGGATGAGTCCCCCGGCGTCCCGGAGCTTGGGCTGAGGGCGCTCCGGGACGAGCTTTCCTCCAGTGATCCTTCAGAGCGGGCCGCGGCCCTATCGCGAGCCCGTTTGGAGCCGGGGGTGGAAGAGGTGCTGATCGAGGCGCTTCGGGACAGCGACGAGAGAGTCAGACGCGAATCCGTTCGGACCTTGGCCCGTCTGGGGACAGCCGGCGGGAGACTGGCTCTGATCGAGGTGTCCTCCTCAGATATCTCCCCCGCGGTCCGGGCAGAGGCGGTGGCGGCGCTCGGACGAATCCTGGAGTCGCTTCGGCCTCGACCGGCGCCCGGCGGGGATCCCGGCGAAGAAGGGTGAGTGGGCGCCGGCAGGCTCGGGGAACGACGGGACGGCCGCCGGCTCAGACCTTCAGCCGGATCGCCTGAGGTAGGACCTCGAAGCTGACGGGAGTCGTCCCCAAGACCTGGCCATCAGCCTCGACCCTCAGGGGCCGGTCGGCCTCGATCTGGAGCCTCCGAGATCGGTACTCGACGATGTTCGGATGAGGAAGGTGTTCGCCTCGATAGGCCTTCGGCAGGATGGTGAACGAATCCGACCTTGGGCCCTTCATGACCAGGACGTCGAGGTAGCCGTCGGCCGGCCACGACCGTGGCGAGATCCTCACGCCGCCCGCGTAGTACTGGCAGTTGGCGACCAGGACGTTGTGGACTCGCCCCTCCCAGGACCTGCGGTCGCCGCTCAGCATCACCGTGGCCGGCCTCGACGCGGCGAGCGAGAGCCAGAAGGCCAGGAATCGGCGGGAGCGGCCCAGGGACCTCGGCAGGCGGGCGGCTCGGGCGGCGATCGTTCCGCCCAGCCCTGCCTCCGCCACGTTCACGAAGTACCGCTCGGCCGAGGCGCCGTCGTCTGCTGTGTAGGCGACCTTTCCGGCGTCGATCGGATACAGGTTCTCGCCACCCAGGTGAGCGGCTGCCCGGACGGGGTCCCCCGGCAAGCCGAAGGTCTTCACGAAGTCACTCGGGGCACCCCTCGATATGACCCCCAGGACGGCATCTGACGCCGCCTGCATCCCCTCGGCGAGCATGCCGTTCACCACGTGATGCACGGTAGCGTCACTGCCGACCGCCACGATGAACCGCTGCCCACCAAGGAGGGCCTCGCGGGCCGCTACGGACGACTGCTCGGCCGCCTCCACCCGCACGACGGTGAACTGGAGCCCCATAGAGGCGAGGACCCGCTCCACCCCAGGCAACTCGGTGGCGATCCGTTCCGCACCCTGCCCCGCGTCGACGATCAGCACCAGAGGGCCGTAGGGGCTCAGCGCGATCTGCCGGCCTCCCTTAGTCGAACTCTTCGAAGAACCGGCTGGCCGTCGGACCACGCTGGCCCTGGTACTTTCCTCGCCCCGCCGTCCCGTAGGGCTGCTCGGCGGCCGTCGTGAGCCGAAAGAAGGAGATCTGGCCGATCTTCATCCTCGGATAGATGGTGATGGGGAGGTTCGCCACGTTTGAGAGTTCGAGCGTGAGATATCCGTCCCAGCCCGGGTCCACATAACCGGCCGTCGAGTGGATGAGCAGCCCGAGGCGCCCCAGGGACGATTTTCCTTCGAGCCGGGCAACCAGATCGTCGGGGATCCGGACCCGTTCCTGGGTCGACCCCAGGACGAACTCGCCCGGATGCAGGATGAAGGGGGTGTCGTCCTCCACCTCGACGAGCTCCGTCAGCTCCGGCATCTCCAGTTTCACATCGATGTATGGATAACGGGCGTTGTGGAAGGTGCGGAACTTCCGATCGACATGCAGGTCGACTGACGACGGCTGTACGCAGCGATCGTCGAAAGGGTCGATCTCGATCCGCCCTCGGGCGATCTCCTCCCTGATGGACCGGTCCGAGAGGATCATCGGCGCGAAGCCTACTACAGCGGTTGCCGGCGGCCTGAGCCATCCTTTCGTTCCAATTCAGCTCGCGCGGGGTACGCAGGGGCGGTTCGGCGGCGCTGGTAAAATCCGCCCTGACAGGCGGATGTGGTTCAATGGCAGAACGCAAGCTTCCCAAGCTTGAGACGGGGGTTCGATTCCCCTCATCCGCTCCGACGCGAGGCTGATCCTTTCACCGAGGCCGTCCTGAACCGCGTACCAAGGACGGCCGGCGCGGTCGGGCACAGGTCCTGAAGAGGGCAGATCTCACAGGACGGGCGCCCGGCCCGGCAGATGGCTCGCCCCAGCCGGATCAAGCCAACGTGCATGCGGACCCGCAGCCGCGGGGGCACCAGATCCTCCATCACGGCATGTGCCCTCGCCGCGTCTGTTCGATCGTCGAAGAAGCCGAGCCGGCGGGCCACGCGGAAGACGTGGGTGTCCACGGGAAGGGCGGGGCGGCCCAACGAGAAGGCGAGTACGCATGCGGCCGTCTTCGGTCCCACGCCGGGCAGCGAGGTCAGATACGTGGTGACCCGTGGAGTCGATGCTCCCGCCATCCACGAGAGGTCGAGAAGCCCTCCTTCCCTCTCCTGAATCTCCTGGAGGATCGCCAGGATGCGTGGAGCCTTGATGTTGGCCAGCCCGCCGGGGCGGATGGTGCTCGCCAGCTCGACCTGGTCGGCTCCGGCCAGGGCCTGCCAGGTCGGGTAGCGGCGCCGCATGGCGTGGTACGCGCGGTCACGGTTCACGTCGCTGGTGTTCTGGGAGAGGACCGTGACGATGAGCTCTTCAAGGGGGTCCAGCCGGCGGGGCGCGTCAAGGGGCCCCAACCGTCTTTGCAGCCGCCGGTAGATCTCTCGGATCGTTGCCGGGGAAGGTGGCCTCCCGGACCTCGGCCGACGGGGCCGGCCAGCTGGTGGCCGATTCACACGCCGCGGGCGAAGTTTCGGAACTGCGTGAGGTGCGGCAGGAAGGTCAGAGGGATCGTCGCCGTGGGCCCGTTGCGGTGCTTGGCCACGATGACGTCAGCCTTGCCCTTGACCTGAGGATCGTCGGAATCGTCACGGTGGATGAACATGACGATGTCAGAATCCTGCTCAATTGCCCCAGAATTGTGATTAATTATCGCATCCGACACCCAGCTAGCAGGACCGGGAACGGTCAAGTCAAAGACTTCTTCCTGCCCGTCGGGAGTAACGGAATTGACACGGTCCCAGAACAGGTCACTGGTCGCCCGTGCATGAAGCGACTCATCCGCCAGAAGCGTGGCGTATTCGGCGACCAAATTCCGCGAAGGTGCAAATCCAAAGTGAGAGGACCCTCCGTAGGTTGTTCCCCTCAGGGCAGCCATTCTTCGAGGAGCTATCCCTTGATTGAGCATCGCCTTACGAATCTCTACAAACACGTCACGGGGGAGTGTGTCGACGTTCGTGTTGGCGTTCATGCGAGAGAGGACTGGGCTCAGTCGCTCCGCTTGGGGCTTACGAGGGCCGAATGCTCCGACTGTCTCCAAGAACTGCCTCTGACACTCAACGCCTGACACAACGACGTTGAACCACGGGCGCGAGTCCCCTTGATGCGCCGTCCGGATACGGGCCACAATGCCAAGCCGCAATAGAAGGGCCGCGACATCATCGGCTAAACCCTGACTGCAGGTGGAGAAGAAGACAGCGGAGGATCCCCTCCTTCCGGGAGGACGCGTCCAGATGGCGCCATCGGTCGCCCACAAGTGCCGTAGCAATAAGGCGACCTGCTTGTTGCTGAGCCGGAATACTCCCTCCGGAAGCCGCTTCTCATGCGACCTCTGACCGAAGATCCCGAGCTGACGCAGCCAGAGATTCACCCCCGAGGGGTGCCAGCGATTGCCGTTGCCCGAGATGAGCAGCTGATGCCAGTTCCCCCGCCCCGCGTACCGAGTCACCTTGGCACCGAATTCCTTCTTCGCCGCGTCTGCGACGGTGCGGCTGTTCTCCTCTGACCCGGTCGTGTAACGAAGGGGCGCATTCGAAAGGTAGCTGCCATCCCCGATGAGCTGCCCAAGAAGCGCTATCCGCTCTTCCGGCCATTCCTCCGTCTCCGCTGGCTCAGGCAGTCGACGCGCGATGGCGATCCGGTCGCCGATCTCCGAGTCGCGCACACGCACCCAACCGTCCGCACCGAGCAGGCGATGGAGCTCGGTCGCGCGGATCGTTCGTCCGCTCGCCAACCGAACCTCGAACACCGGTCGCCGCCCAACGCGCCAGACGCGATCGCCGTGCGCCTCGACGATGCGGCCTTCAGGCGAGACAGCCAGGACGCGAGGTCTGGTGCCCACCAGATCCCGTATGGGCACTCGCCTTCCGTCGGCCAGCGAAACGAGAGTCTCCCCTGTCACGCACTCCCGAAGGTCCGACAGCTGCGGCCGCTTGTCCTGGCGGCGCTCCGGGTCCCGGTTGAGCTGGGAGACGGCGATCACCGGGATGTCCAGCTCTTTGGCCAGGAGCTTCAGCGAACGGCTGATCTCGGCGATCTCTTGCTGTCGATTCTCCGTCCGAAGATGTCCCGACATCAGCTGGAGGTAGTCGACGATGATCAGCCCGAGCCCCTGGCGGGACTTGAGCCGCCTGGCCTTGGCCCGGATGTCGACGATGGTCACGTTGCCGGAGTCGACGATGTACAGGGGCGCCTGGTGGAGAACCTCGGCGGCCTCCACGATGCGCGTCCACTCCTCCGTGGCCACACGTCCTGACCGGACCTTGTCCCAGGCCACCCGAGCCTCGCCACACAGCAGCCGCATGCCGATCTCGAACCGGGACATCTCGAGGGAGAACATCGCCACGGGCGCACCGGCATCCACCGCCACGTTCCGGGCGACGTTCGTCACGAACGATGACTTCCCCACTCCGGGCCGAGCGGCTATCACGAGGAGGTTGCCCTTCTGGAGCCCCGACAGCAGGCCGTCCAGGTCCACGAATCCCGTCGGGATGCCGGCGAACGCGCTCTCGCGCTGCTGGATGTGCTCGAGGGCGGACATGCTCTCGTCGACGAGGACCTGCAATGGGACGACTTCCTCCCTCTCGTCGCGGCGAGCGACGGAGTAGATGAGCTGCTCTGCCTCGTCCGCCGTCTTCCTGGGGTCCTCCGGCACGAGGTAGGCCTTGGACATGATTCGAGACGCTGCGTCGATGAGCCGTCTCAGGAGCGCGTGCTCGGCGACGATGCGCGCGTAGTAGGCCGCGCTGGCGGGGGTGGGAACGGACTCCACCAGGTTGTAGACGAAGAGGGGTCCGCCGACGTCTGCCAGGACCTGGCGCCTCTTCAGCTCCTCGACCGTGGTGATGGCATCTACGGGCTCGCCCCGCCCGTAGACGGCGTAGATGGCCTCGTAGATCCGCTGGTGAGCCGGGCGATAGAAGTCGTCCGGTTTCACGATCTCCACGACGGCCGCCATGGCGTCGGTGGAAAGCATCATGGAGCCAAGTGCGGACTCCTCGGCTTCCACGTTGTGCGGCGGAATGCGCTCCGGACGCGTCCGCCTGACCTCTTCAGCGATGCGAGCCATGCTCCTCCTCGGCGAAGGCGGAGGCTACGGGAAGCGCAGTGTTGAACGAAAGAGGAACCAACGGGGGAAGGCCTGTGGATACCGCCGTCACCAGCCAAGACATCCTTGGAACTTGGCGAATGAATTCGTCAGGTGGCACCGCTCGATGCTAACGAGCGCCACCGACACCTCCTGACGTGGGCAAACGCGCCCCACGGCGCAGCGAGCCGGACGGCGAAGCGAGCCGAACGAGGATCTACTCGGGAACGACCTCTACCGTAACGGCGGCGTTGATCTGGGGATGCAGATGGACCACTACCTCGTGCGTGCCCACGCTCCGGATCGGCTCGGCCACGTGGATCCGCCGGCGATCGATCTCTTGGCCCGACACCTTCTGGATCTCGTCGGCGAGGTCGGCCACCGTGATGCTGCCAAAGAGCCTGCCGTCGGCACCCACCCTGGTGGGGATGCGTAGGGGTCTCGAGGTCAGGCGCTCGGCAACCGCCCTGGCCTCGTCAAGAGCCCGACCAACGTGCTGCTCGTGAGCCTGCCGGAGCCGCTCGGCATGGCGGACGGCCCCCTTCGAGGCGGGGATCGCCAGGCCTCTCGGCATGAGGTAGTTCCGGGCGTAGCCGTCCGCCACGGCCACCACGTCCCCCGGCGCGCCGAGGTTCTCCACCTCGCGCTGAAGGATGACCCTCATCTGCTGGTGTAGGGCAGCAGGGCCATCTCCCGTGCGTTTTTCACCGCGGTGGCCACGTCTCGCTGGTGCTGAGAGCAGTTGCCCGTCACCCGGCGCGCCCGGATCTTCCCTCGGTCGGAGACGAACTTCCGGAGGAAAGAGACGTCCTTATAGTCGAGGTACTCGATCTTGTCCTTGCAGAAGACGCAGACCTTCTTCCGCTGCCTCTTCTGCCACGCCTTTTCCTCTTTTTCTTTGCGCTTGCGTTGTGCCTTAGGCATCCAGTGGCGTCTCCTCCTGTGGCCTACCAACTCCAACCGATACGCTCTCTGCCCAGTTGGACTGGCCAGGGCTGCGTCCTTGCTTCTCCGGCTTCGCCGTGGCCCATTTCAGGCTGGGCGCGACCTCCTCGGCCTCGATCTCGACCTTGGACCGCTTCTCGCCCTCGGCCGTCTCCCACGTGTTGGTGCGAAGCCGCCCCACCACGACCACCCGGGTGCCCTGCGTCAGGGACTCGGCCACGTTCTCGGCCAACGTCCTCCACGCAGTGACGTCGAAGAACGACGTGTCGGCGTCCTTCCACTGTCCGGACTCGTCGCGGATCCGCCGGCTCACCGCCACGCCGAACTTCACCAGGGCAGCGCCGTTCGGCGTGTACCTGAGCTCCGGATCCCGGGTCAAGTTCCCCACGATCACAACCTGGTTGTCCTGCGCCATCTCCCTCACCTACCTCATCTCTCTACCGTCTCCCGGCCGATGGCCTCCCGGGAGAGGGGAAGGTCCGAAGGCGCGTGCGGCGAGGGGCGCCGGCCCTCAGGCCGGAGAAAGCCGCCTCACGCAGCGCGAGCCACCACCTTGAAGCGAAGGACCTCGTCGGCCAGCACCAGCACCCGGTCGAGCTCCTTCATCGCCGCCGGATCGGCCCGGCACTCCACGATCAGATAAGAGCCCTCGGACTGCCGGCCGATCTCGTAGGCGAGGCGTCGCTTCCCCCACCGGTCGGCCTTGACGACCTCGCCGCCTCGCTCACCCAACACGCGGGTGATCCGATCGGTCACGATCCCGACGACGGCATCGTCGGCATCTGGGGGCAGGATGAGCAAGATCTCGTACGTTCGCAATTCCACCTCCTCTGGTCTCATCGGCCCCACGGGGGAGCAGGAGTGGAGCCCTCATCCTACCAGCCGGGGTTGTGTCCCCGATCATCCCCCACGGGCCAGGATCCTAGCGCCCGGGTCTGACACCGCACTACCAGGGCAAAGGCCGCCCGGCTTCCATCTCCCCATCTGGCGTAGACTCGTCCCAGAGCCGTGCACTCTTCATCTGGAAGGAGGCGCGAGCCATGGGAATCACGATCCGGGATCTCCGGACCTTCAAGCAGCGCGGGGAGCGGTTCGTCATGCTCACCGCCTACGACCACCCGACCGCCAGGATCCTCGACGAAGCCGACGTCCCGGTCATCCTGGTTGGGGACTCGCTCGCTCAGAACGTCCTGGGGTACGAGACCACCCTCCCCGTGACGATGGAGGAGATGCTCCATCACACGCGCGCGGTCGCCCGCGGGGTGAAGAACGCCTTGCTCGTGGGGGACATGCCCTTCCTCTCCTACCAGATCTCCACCGAGGAAGGGATCCGGAACGCGGGACGCTTCCTGAAGGAGGGCGGGGCGCACGCCGTGAAGCTGGAGGGCCCGATGCTCGAGCTCTCTGCGGCGCTGGTGGAACTGGGGATCCCGGTCATGGGGCACCTCGGCCTGACGCCACAGTCCGTCCACTCCATGGGCGGGTATCGAGTTCAGGGCAGGACGGACGAAGACGCCCGACGGCTCCTGGACCAGGCGCAGGCCCTGGAGAAGACGGGCATCTTCTCGCTGGTCCTGGAGGGCATCCCGGCGGCTCTGGCCGCCCGCGTCACCGAGTCTGTATCGGTTCCGACCATCGGGATCGGGGCCGGCCCCCATTGCGATGGCCAGGTGCTCGTGTTGACGGACCTTCTGGGCCTGGGAGATGGCCACTTCCCCAAGTTCGCCAAGCGGTACGCGGATCTTCGGGGCGTGATCACGGGAGCGGTAAGGGCATTTCGCCACGAGGTTGCCGCCGGGGTCTTCCCCGACGAGGAACACTCATACCGGTGAGGCAGATCAGTCTCGTCTGATCTCTTCGGAGGCTCCGGCCAGCCGGCGCTCCCTCCGTTCCCTCCGCAGCGCCGAGCCGACGGCGCTCCGGATGACGAGCCAGGCCAGCGCCGCCACGACGGCCAGCGGGACGAGGATCGCGATGATCTCGACCAGGCTGATGTTGAACATGGCTTGCCTCCAAGCTGAACCGAGACGCCGATTGTAGTCTCCTCGCGTTTGATCGCGGAAGAGGCTCGGTGGGAGCTTCCTCGTTCGGTCGCCTCCGTGGCGTATCCTCCGGTCGCGTGGAGAAGCGCTTCGCGAGACGCGAGGTCGGGAGGCTATCCCTGGCGGCGGTCCTCGCGACGACTCTGGTCACCCTCACGCTGGGAGCCCTCGTCAAGCACCCCTGCGCTGGGGGGGATTGGGCCGACGGTAGGCAGTATCGCCGGCTCTGCTACACGGACGTCGTTCCCCTGTACGCCACCGAGAGGCTGAGCGGGGACAGGCTCCCCTTCCTCGACCGGTGCCCTGCCTCGGCCGGGTCTCAGTGCGACGAGTATCCGGTGCTCACGATGTACTTCATGCGTCTCTCGGCCTGGATCGGGCAGGGCTTCACCGCGTTCTTCTATTCCAATGCGTTCTTCCTGGCCATCTGCGCCCTGGCCACGGCCTGGGCGCTGCACCGGATGGCGGGGGGCCGAGCAATGTACTTCGCCGCCACTCCTACCCTGCTGGTCTACGGCTTCGTCAACTGGGACCTCCTTGTCGTGGCGCTGGCGACCGGCGCCACGCTCGCCTACCTGCGAGACCGGGACGAAGTGAGCGGGATCCTGATCGGTCTGGGGGCCGCGGCCAAGCTGTATCCCGCCCTCCTTCTCCTGCCGTTCGTCCTGGGGAGGGTTCGAGCGGGTCGGCGACAGGGCGCGGTGACCCTTTCCGTCTGGGCCGGCGTCGTCTATGCCGCCGTCAACCTGCCCTTCATCATTGTTGCGCGGGACCAGTGGCTCACGTTCTTCCGGTTCAATGCCGAGCGGCCGCTGGACTGGGACAGCCTCCTGTTCGTGGCCTGCCAACGGCTCCAAGGGGAGACGGGCTGCTCCTGGTCGATCAGCCTGGTCAACGTGCTCTCGCTCGTGATGTTCGCTTGCGTGACGGCCTTCCTGTGGTGGGCGCGCCGAAGACGGGACCCTGACTTTCCCCGATGGACGTTCGGGTTCCCCCTTCTGGTGGCGTTCCTGCTGACGAACAAGGTGTACTCGCCCCAGTACGGGCTCTGGCTGCTTCCGTGGTTCGCCCTGAGCCTTCCCGATCTCAGGCTGTTCGCCGCCTTCCAGGCCGCCGACATCGCGGTGTTCGTGACGCGATTCATGTGGTTCGGGCGGCTGCTGGCGGACTCCGGCGACCCTGCCTTCGCCGGATTCGGGGGCGTCCCCATCGGAGCCTTTCAGGTCGCCCTTGTCCTGCGAGCCGCGGTCCTGGTGATCTGCTGCGTTGCCTGGGTGCTCCGGACGGGAGAGGACGCACAACCCCTCGTCGAGTCCCGTCCAGGCCACCGCATCTCGGAGATCGGGACGTGAACCCCGAGCCGTCCCCGTCCGACTCCCCGTCCGCCGCCGAGCGCGACACTCCACTCCAGGGCGGCCGCCATCGACATCGCGCGGGCCGAGTCGAAAGGCCGCCAAACGCGAATCGCGACGGGCTCCTGTACTGCGTGAAGGTCTTCGTTGTCACCCGGATCGCCTTGGCTGTCATCGCCCTGGTCGCGGTGGCTCTCCTGCCCGACTTCTCCGGCGTGGCGGAGGACACGCGGGCGGCCCTGCCGCTGGTACCGACCCCGGTGAGCGTTCCCGGGTGGCCGGCCAGAGGCGTCACCCCCGGCTGGCACAACCTCTTCACCGTCTGGGAGCGCCAGGATGCCCTGTGGTATCTGCGGATCGCCGACCAGGGCTACGCAACCGACGACGCCAGCGCGGCCTTCTTTCCTCTGTACCCGATGGTCGTGCGAGGCGTCTCGTTCGTGCTCGGCGGGCACCCTCTGGCCGCGGGGCTTCTGGTTTCCAACGCGGCCTTCCTGGGCGCCTTGGCGGTGCTGTGGGCCCTGACCCGGAGCGAGCTGTCGGAGGAGCTGGCCCGCCGCGCCGTTCTGTACGCGGCCGTCTTCCCCACCGCCTTCTTCTTCGTGGCCCCCTACAGCGAGTCTCTCTTCCTGCTGCTCGTCGTGACCGCGTTCTGGGCGGCGCGCCGGAGCCGGTGGGAGTTGGCCGGGCTGGCGGGTGCGCTCGCGGCCCTCACCCGCAACATCGGGGTCGTCCTCTTCCTGCCACTGGCCCTGGAGGCTGTCTACCAGAGCCTCTCGGCCCGGCCGAGGCGCTGGCAGGTCCGGGGCCTTGCCTGGTCCCTCGCCCCCGTCACCGGGACCCTGGCGTACCTGGGATTCTGGGGAGCTCGGTCCGGGGACTGGCTGGCACCCCTTCATCAGCAGGCTGCGTGGCAGCGGAGCCTGGCCATTCCGCTGGCCACGTTGTGGAACGGGACACGGGACGCGTATCGGTACATCGGCCTGTACCCCGGCGGCTACCACCTGCTGGACTGGCTGATCACCGTGGCGGTGCTGGCAGCCGCCGGCTACGCGCTGGTGAAGTTTCGGCCCTCCTATGCCGCATTCGCCTGGGCCAGCATCATCGTGCCGCTCGCGTCGCAGTTCGCCAGCCGCCCCTTGATTGCCTTCAGCCGATACGCGCTTCCGATCTTCCCGGTGTACTGGGCGTTCGCGCGATGGACATCTGGCAGGCCGGTTCGGCACGAGCTCCTGGTGGGTATCTCCGCGGCGCTTCTCGGCCTGATGACCCTTCTCTTCGTCAACTGGTACTACATCATCTGAGCCCGAAGAGGGTCCAGTCCCCCAGATCAGCCTTTGAGGGGCCAGGTACGGCGATCACCGTATGGGAGGCGGGAGAGGACAGTGGTATAGCGAACGGAAGTGGGCCTTGTGACGGCGGTCCCGAACGCAAAATGAGGGAGCCATGCGATGGGTTCGTCCTCCACATGACTCGGAAGGTTGGGCGGGCCACGCCCTTCACCTATCTGATCGTCGAGCCCGGCTGAAGCGACCTGGACCTGCTCGATTGGGGCGGGGCTAGGCGTCAAAGGCCTCTGTCGCCTAGGCCATCCGGCCGAAACCGGCGGCCAACGGGGCGGCCGGACCTTCCCCCCGTGTCGTAGCCCGCGCCTATAAAATGGTGTGGGTTCTTCAGGGTCACCTCTGACTGACCGATGGGATAGAGACATGCCGATCAAGGTGATCATCGCCGACGACCATTCGCTGGTCCGTCAGGGCCTCCGCCGGTACCTCGAGATGGCGGGCGACATCCAGGTGGTCGGCGAGGCGTCCAATGGGCGGGAAGTCCTCGAGCTCATCGGGAACGGGAACGGGGCCGGCCAGCCGGACATCGTTCTGCTCGACATCCGCATGCCCGAGATGGACGGGCTCGAGGCGGCCCGCAAGATCAAGCAGAACCACCCCGCCATCGGCGTGATCATGTTGACCGCGTACGACGACCGTCAGTTCGTGGTCGAGGCGGTGCGGTCCGGGGCCCGGGGCTACGTCCTCAAGGCCCGTGACGCCGAGCACCTCATCCAAACCGTGCGGCTGGTGGCGGGAGGGAACATGGTCATCGATCCGCAGCTCGTCGTGGCGCTGGCCGACGAACTGACCCAGGCCAAGGAGCGGGATCGAAAGGCCGAGACCCTCACCACGCGCGAGGTCGAGATCCTCCAGCTCCTCGCCTTCGGCCACACGAACAAGGACATCGCCGACCAGTTGTTCATCTCCCCGGACACGGTCAAGACGCACCTCGAGCATATCTTCGAGAAGCTGGGAGCCTCCGACCGCACCGCAGCGGTGGCCGAGGCCCTGCGCCGTCGTCTCATCGAGTGAGGGCTCGGCTGCACCCTTAACGCAGCTCACTCCGCCAGCCGATATTGAGAACGATGCATTCGTCTAGCCTGTCGCGTGCGCCGGCGCGCCTTACGGCGGATGCCCGGCCGATCGGCCCGGACCCGCGCGAGCGCCGCCTGTTGGGGATCCTGGGAGCGAGCGCGGCAGCGACCGCCGGGTTGGTCCTCACGCTCTCGACGCTGTCGTCCCCACCGTCGGCCGCCGTTCTGGGCGAGTTCTCCCTTCTCCTGGCAACCGTCGTGTCCGCGGCCATCCTGGTGCCTCTCTCCCTTCGTCGGGGGGCCTGGGTCGGGACGCGACTGACGGCCGGGGGATTGGCAGCGGCGGCCGCTTTCCAGGCCGGCGGCTGGCTCCTCCGATCCCTCGAGAGCCGGCCTCCGGCCGGAGACGTCCTCGCCGGGACCATGACGTTGCTGTTGCTGGTGTTCCTGGTGGTCCTCGGGCTCGATTTCGTGGAGCACGTTCGCCGCGAACGGGCGGAGCTCCTCTCGGACATCGCCTTGATCTCGATCCTGACCGGCGCTGCGGTCTTCCTCCTCCTGCGCATGGGGGGCGGAGGCGGCCGCGGCCTGACGGGATCGGCCCTGACCGCGGTGATCGCCGCCGGCGCCATCCTGGTCGTCGTCGGGTGGGGCGTGCTCCTTCTATGGTGCCCCACCCCGGTCCACCTCGGCCTCGTCGCCTGTGCCACGCTCCTTGGTTCCTCGGCCATCGTCCTCGACATCGCCAGGCAGATGGGGTGGCCCGCCGATTCACTGCTGGGGCCGGCGGTGATGGCGGGCATCTCCCTGCTCGGCCTGGCCGCCCTGCTGGTGGTGGAACCCAGGCTGAACGCTGGTGGGCCACGGCCGGTCAGGGCGGTCCGGTGGGTACGCCCGACCCTGCTCGCGCTATCGCTGTGCGGGGCGGGCGTGATGGTCGTGGTCTCTTTGGGGTCTCGGGAGATCCATCTGAGCGTCCCCCAGAGCTTCGCCCTCGCCGCCGTGGTGTTCGGAGCGGTGAGCGTGCGAACGATCATGAACCAGGTCGCCATGGTCCGGGCGGCGAAAGAGCTGGAGGGAGCCCTGGACGAGCGAGAGGCCGCCATCGCCTCACTACGATCCGCAGCGCAGGTTGTAGAGACAGCGGCGGCCCGGCACAGGCTCCTGCTGGACGCCGCGGTGGACGGGATCGTCGAGCTGGACCCTTCGGGGACCATCGTGCGGGCCAACGGCGCCTTTTGCGCCATGGTCCGGCTGCCGCTGAAAGAGGTCATCGGCCATCCGTGGGCGGACATGGTGAAAAGGGAAGGGCGGGCCCGCGAGTCCCTGGCCTCGCTCCCGGAGACGGGGGAGGCCGTCCTGGTCACGGACGCGGGGACCACCTACCTCGAGGCCCGCTCGTCCACCCTTCCCACGACACCGCCTGGCAAGCTCCTGATGATCCGGGACGTCACCGCGAGCAAGACGGCCGAGCAGACGATTCGGACCCTCCTCCAGTTCCTCCAGGACCGGGACGAAGACCGGACCCGCCTCCTTCAGCGCACCAACGCGGCCATCGAAGCCGAGCGGAACCGGATCGCCCGGGACCTCCACGACGGGCCGATCCAGGGGATCTCCGCCACCTCGCTCTCGCTCGAGGCCGTCAAGCTGATGATGGAGTCGGGAGACCTGTCGGAGGCGCTGGAGACGCTCAGGAAGATCTGTGGCGAGCTCGGCGAGGAGGCGGTGAACCTGCGAAGGATCATGAGCGACCTCCGTCCGCCGGTCCTGGAGGAACGCGGCCTGATCCCTGCCGTCCGGGAGCTGTGCGACCGGTGGCAACGGGAGCTGGACGTCCCCGTCTCGGTGACGGCGGACCCCCACTCGGAGGTTCCAGACGACGTCGAGACCCTGGCCTATCGGGTGGTGCAGGAGGCGCTGTCGAACGTGGCCAAGCACGGCGCGGCCAGGAAGGTGATGGTGAGGATCGAAGCGGGTTCGGGCACGCTGCGGGTAGAGGTGAGGGACGACGGCCGGGGATTCGATCCGGAGAATGCCCGCGAGTTCCTCCGGATGGGCAAGGTCGGCCTGGCCTCCATGCGGGAGCGGGCGGAGCTGGCGGGGGGCACGCTCACCATCAAGAGCAGCCCTGGAGCGGGGACGGTCGTCCTGGCGATGCTTCCGTTCGAAACCCTCGGCTCGATTCCACGCGCGGCTCATGGCCGGTCGAAGGCCGCGGGCGCCGGCAGGGCCTTGAAGAGCGAGAGCGCCTAGGTACGTCCTTTGAGGGCCTGCTAGGGCCCTTCTCCGGAAGGACTTGGAGAGGGAGACGGAGACGGGCTCGGCGAAGGCGAAGGTGAGGGGCTGGGCGAAGGCGACGGACTTGGAGATGGTGAGGGGGAAGGCGAGGGGCTCGGCGAGGGGGAGGGGGTGGGTCTCAGCGCACCCTCCGGGTTCTTCTCGTACCCCTCGAAGCTCGGCGTCGGGAACCCCTCCACCGGAAGGTCCGCCATCGCCGCGGCCATGAAGTCGTGCCAGATCAGGGCGGGGATGGACCCGCCGAAGACGTTGGCGTACCCCTGGATGTTGTGCATGGGCACGCGACCCTCCGGGTACCCGACCCATACGCAGGCGGCCAGCTGCGGGGTGTAGCCGCAGAACCAGGCATCCGCGTAGTCCTGGGTGGTCCCCGTCTTGCCCGCGACCGGGCGGCCGTCGGGGAGCCGCGCGGCGGTCCCGGTTCCCGCGGTCACGACGCGCTGTAGGGCGTGGGTGACCAGGTCCGCGTCGTTGACGCCCAGCGCCCGCTCCCTTCGAACGGCCAGCTTCTCCAGGACATCCCCCTCAGCGGTCTTGACCTCGGTGATCGACTGCGGCGAGCGGTGCACGCCCCGAGCCGCAAGCGTGGCGTAGGCCTCGGTCATCTCGAGGGGTGTGACCTCCGGGGTCCCCAGGGTGATCGAGCACACGGGCTGGAGCTCCGAGTCGATGCCCATGCGCTGGGCCACGTCGGCCACGCTCTGGGGGTCCACGGTGGTGACGAGTTGGGCGAAGATCGTGTTCACCGACCTGGCGGTCCCGTCGGTGAGCTGCATCGTTCCCGCGGAGGCGTCGCCGTAGTTGTGGACCTCCCAGGGCTCCCCGTTCGTGAAGCAGCGGGGGTCGTCGATGGTGATCTGGGACGGTCCCTGCCACACGGACTCCAGGGAGATCCGCTGCTCCATGGCCGCGGCCACCGTGAAGGTCTTGAACGCGCTTCCTGTCTGCCTCCTCGCCTGGGTGGCGTTGTTGAACTTGACCCTGTTGAAGTCCTTGCCCCCCACCATTGCCCGGATCTCGCCCGTCTGGGGGTCGATGGCGACCAGGGCGGCGGTGGGATCCCTCCGCCCGGGCAGGTGCTGCGCCACGGCCCTCTCGGCGGCCCGCTGGAACCTCGAGTCGAGCGTGGTGCTCACTCGAAGCCCTCCGGCGAAGGTGAGGTCGGAGCCGTACCGGTCCTGGAGGAGCTGCGACACGTGGCTCACGAAGTAGGCGAACCTGGACACGTCGGGGCCGCGCTCCCGGACCTCGACCGGCTGGCTCTTCAGCTCGTGGGCCTCGGCCTGCGTGATGTAGCCCTGCTCGGCCATCCTGTCGAGGACCAGGTTCCGCCGGGTCTTGGCCGCCTCGGGATGCCTGACGGGGTCGTACCTGGCCGGCGCGGAGATCACCCCGGCCAGCGTGGCGGACTGCAGCACGTCGAGCCTCGCGGCACGGATGCCCCAGTACGTCTGGGCCGCCGCCTCCACGCCATAGGCGCCGTTCCCGAAGTAGACGGCGTTCAGGTACTTCTCCAGGATCTCGTCCTTCGTGTACTGGTGGTCCAGCTTCACCGCCAGCATGGCCTCTCTGATCTTCCGAGAGAAGGTTCGCTCGGTCCCCGTGTAGACGTTCTTGACGTACTGCTGGGTGATGGTGGACCCGCCCTGCTCGATCCGGCGGCTGGCCAGGTTGTTCCACGCCGCCCGGACGATGGCGAAGTAGCTGACGCCACCGTGCCGGTAGAAGTCATGGTCCTCGATGGCGATCACGGCCTGCTTGATCTCGTCGGACATCCTGGAGAAGCGAACGACCGTACGGTTCACGGTGGAATGGAGGGTGGTGACGAGCCTCCCGTTGCGGTCGTAGATGAAGGTGGTTTGTGCCCCCTGAGGGGCGTTGGGGATCTCGGTGTTCGCGTAGACGTAGGCGAAGGTGCCGACGACTCCCAAGATGACCAGCAGGGGCGCGACCACGAAGACCCACCAGTAGCGCCGGAAGAAGCCTCGCTTCTTTCCGCTGGAAAAGGCCTTCGCCTTGGCGCCCTCAGCTCGCGGCGCCTTCTTGGGTCGGTGTCTTCCACCTCTGGGAGTCGTCCCGATCACGTCGCTCGATTGTACCCATGACCTGCGGGTTCACTCGCAGGGAACGTGGAGGTTTGATGGCAGCGCGTGCAAGCGGGTGCTCCGCCCGCGAGGCCGGAGGGTCAGCCGGCGGTCCGGACCCGGAACGCCTCCGACAGGTGGTTCCAGGAACAGCCGGTGCAGACCTCGACCACGTAGCAGGCGCCTCCGCGAGTGGACGCCGCGAGTGCCAGGCCCTCTTCGATCTCGAAGGCCCGGCCGTTGTTGCGCCGCAACCCGTCGGCGTAGACGTAGGCGAGCAGACGGAGCTCGAAACGCTTGCAGACCGGGCAGGGGCGGGTGGCGTCCGCCCCCAGGTAGCGGGCGGCCCGCATCAGCTCGGGGTGCGCGTCGCAGATCTCGAAGCGCGACAGGAGGCCGCGCCGGAAGTCGCGGATCAGGGCCCGCTTGGCCAGCGTGTAGTCGACCAGCCCGAGGGCCTTACGGTGGCCGACTCGGCTTCGTGTCCTGGGTCGCATCGCAAGCCGTTGCATCGCCGGCCATTCTACTCGGGAGCCCCTGTCCGCTTCCTCCCCCCTCGATCACGGCTCGGGCCGAAGCTCGAACCGTTCGGTCCCCACCCACGAACAGGAGGTCGACGGGAGCCGCCACTTCGACGACGGCCTCGGCCGTCCCCGGCTCACACCGGCACGTCAAGAGCGTCGCGCCGTTCCTTCCGGCGTAGTCGGCTGCGACCTCCTGCGGGCTTCGCCCCGAAGGCAGGGCGATCTCCTGCGCGGCGGCCAGGGCAGCCGCATCCGCGGCGGTCTGAGCTCCGGCCTTTGCATGCACCGCCCGCATGAGGTCCACGGTGGCCAGCGTGAGGACCGCCCCCAGGAGTACCAAGCTCGCTGCCAGGACCGTGACCGACCCGGACTCGGATCCTCCCTTCGACCCAGGAGGAGAGCTCAACCGGTCTCCTGCCGCATGACGGCCGACGCGGTGAGATCGACGAGAGAGGGAAAGAGCCAGTCGACCAGGGGAAC
>JBOGVA010000068.1:0-10662 GCA_050692195.1 Actinomycetota bacterium
CCCTGGTGGAGGAGATGAAGGGGTGAGTGTCCAGCCACAGGGGGGCGGGCGGGCCGCGAAGGGTTCCCTCTGGTCGGTGGGGTTGTGGTGACCTCCGAACCGCACGTGGCCTCGCCGGCCGAGATCAAGGCCGGCGAGGTCACCGACGTCTATTTCCTCCACGGGCAACAGGTTCTCGTGGAGGAAGGGGAGAACCCCCACGTCGTGGCCGAGATCCGTGCCAGCTCGTTCCCCCGCGACTGGGGATGGTGTGTGTTCGCCGGGCTGGACGAAGCCCTATGGCTGCTCGAAGGCCACAACCTCGAGGTCCAAGCCCTGCCCGAGGGTAGCGTGTTCTACCCCGAGGAACCGGTGATGGTGGTGGCCGGCCCCTATCTCGAGTTCGGGCTTCTGGAGACGGCGCTCCTCGGGCTGCTCTGCCAGTCCAGCGGCATCGCCACCATGGCCGCTCGCTGTCGTCTGGCCGCCGGCACCCGTCCTGTCTACTCCTTCGGCGCACGGCGGATGCACCCGGCCATCGCCCCCATGATCGACAGGGCCGCCTACATCGGCGGTTGCGACGGCGTTGCCGTCGTGAAAAGTGCGGAAGTGCTCGGGCTCACCCCAGTGGGGACGATGGCCCACGCCCTCATCGTGATCCTGGGCGAGGAAAGGGCGTGGCGGGGGTTTGACCGGCACATGGACCGGAGGGTGCCCCGGGTGGCCCTCGTCGATACGTTCCAGGACGAGAAGTTCGGAGCGGTGGCCGCCGCCCTCACGATAGGGAAGAATCTGGCCGCCGTGCGATTGGACACTCCCGCGTCGAGGCGGGGGAACTTCGCGGCGATCCTTCGAGAGGTCCGCTGGGAGCTGGACGAGCGGGGGTTCAACGGCGTGAAGCTCTTCGCGTCCGGGGGGATCGACGAGGCCAAGATCCTGGAGCTCAACCGATTCGCGGATGCCTACGGAGTAGGTACGTCGATCAGCAACGCCGCGGTCGTCGACTTCGCCCTCGACATCGTCGAGGTCGCCGGGAAGGCCCGCGCCAAGCGGGGGAAGCTCTCCGGAAGGAAGCTCCTCTGGGAGTGCCGCGAGTGCCTGAACAGGGGGATCGCTCCTGCCAGGCGGCTGGGGCATTGCCCCCGCTGCGGCCACCGCGTCCGCTCTCTTCTGGAGACCTTCATCTCCAAGGGCAGGAGGAGAGGCAGGGCGCCTTCGGCGCACGATCTTCGCGAGCTTGCTCTGCAGCAGCTTGCTGGCGCCCCCGATCCATTCGGGCGGAAAGAATGAAGCTCGTATCGTGAAGGAACCGCCGGAGAGACGGCCTGCCACCGATCCGGCACCGGCCAGAGGGAGGAGTCAGATGGAGTTTCCGGAAGATCTCAAGTACTCCAAGGAACATGAGTGGGCCAGGCGGGACGGGGACCTCGTCCGCGTGGGCATCTCGGACTTCGCGCAGGATGCCCTGGGGGACGTGGTCTACGTGGATCTCCCAGAGGTCGGGGCCGAGCTGAAGGCGGGCCAGCCGTTCGGCGAAGTCGAGTCGACCAAGTCCGTGTCCGACCTCTTCGCACCCATCTCAGGGACGGTCGTGGAGCGCAACGAGCAGCTCGCCGACTCGCCGGAGATCGTGAACCGCAGTCCCTACGACGAGGGGTGGATGGTTCTGGTGCAGCCGACGGACCTGTCGCAGATGGAGGCTCTGCTGGACGCTGCGGCCTACCGTGACCTGACGGAGAAAGACTCCGGGGAGAGCAAGTAGCTGCGCGTGCCTGGCTGAACCTCAGAATCAGTCGATTCTCCTCTTGAGGGTGAGCCTAACCTCGACCTCACTTGAGGTCGACTCTTGATCCTGACTTCACTGTTGGTATAGACTCCCGAGCACCGTCGAGGATCGACCTCTCACGGATGGAGAGGTGCATGGGGGGACGAGGGTGGTCTGCAGCAAATGTGGACATGCGAATCAGGACGATGCCCACTTCTGCTCGAACTGTGGGACTCCCCTGAAGGAGGAGACTACGGTCAGCTTCACGCCGATCGAGGCCGAAGAGGAAGCTGGAGAGGCCCCCGGTTCTCCCCATAGAGAGCTGGAGCCGGGGCAGGCCCTGCTGGTGGTTCAGCGCGGCCCGAACGCCGGATCGAAGTTCCTCATCGACAAGGACGTGACCACAGCCGGGCGCCACCCAGAGAGCGACATCTTCTTGGACGACGTGACCGTGTCACGCCGGCACGCGGAGTTCAGGCGAGAGGACGGCAGGTTCTCCGTCCACGATGCGGGAAGCCTGAACGGGACGTACGTGAATCGCCAGAGAGTGGACGACACGCAGCTGGCGAATGGCGACGAGCTGCAGATCGGCAAGTTCAAGCTGACTTTCCACGTGGGGGAGTGAGGTGGTCACCCGCAACTACATGTCGATCGGCGAGGTCCTGGTGACTCTCAAGACGGAGTTCCCGGACGTCACCATCTCCAAGATCAGGTTCCTCGAAGGTGAAGGGCTGATCGATCCGGAGCGGACGCCTTCCGGATACCGCAAGTTCCACGAGGAGGACGTCGGCCGGCTCCGCACGATTCTCCGCATGCAGAGGGACGAGTACCTTCCCTTGAAGGTCATCAAGGACCGGCTGGATCACAAGGAAGGGGAAGAGTCTCCGAAGAAAGTTGCCCTCGCACCGGGAGAGGACGATGTGGCCAGCCCCCCGACGGGCCTGCACATGTCGGTGGAGGAGCTGGCCGCGGCGACCGGTGTGGATCGCAACCGGATCCGCGAGTTGGAATCCTTCGGCATCCTGTGTTCACACGGCCTGAACGGGGATCGGTATTACGACGGCGACGACTTCGTCGTCCTCTCCATCGCCAAGGACTTCTTCAAGTACGGGATCGAGCCCCGACATCTGACCATGTATCGCCATTTCGCCGAGCGTGAGGCGACGTTCTTTGAATCGATCGTCATGCCGATGCTTCGCCAGAAGAACCCCGACGCTCGAAAGGCCGCCGCCGAGAACCTGTCCGATCTCGCTGCGCTCTCCCGCAAGCTGAAGCAGGCCCTGCTCCGCTCGAACCTCCGACAGTACCTGCAGGGCGCCTGACGGCCGATATGCGGCCTCGCCTCTCGCCGGCAGCGGTGGCGCTGGCCGTTGGTCTGGCGATCCTCACGCCTATCGCCGGCTCCGGGGCGGTCTCGGCGGCTCCGGTCGGCGCGGTCGCCGATGCGCCGACTCTCACTCAGGTCCCGCCATCAGGCTCGCCCACCGTCCTGGAGACGACGAGCCCGGCGCCGACCCCGCCCAGGGTCACGGCCCCTTCCGCGATCCTGCAGGATCTGGAGACGGGCCAGGTCCTCTTCAGCAGGGCTCCCGACCAACGGCGGCCCATCGCGAGCGTCACCAAGGTCATGACCGCGCTGGTGGTGCTGGAGAGCGAGAGCCCGTCCGCTTCCACCACCGTGACGGCGAACGCGGCGTCGCAGCGGGGGGCGGAGCTCGGGCTGGGGGTGGGGGAGCGGATCAGGGTCCGTGAGCTCCTCTACGCGATCCTCCTCCAGTCGGCCAACGACGCCGCGGTAGCTCTCGCCGAGCACGTGGCGGGGTCTGAGCCGGGGTTCGTCCTGATGATGAACCGCCGTGCCGATGTGATGGGTCTGTCCGGCACGCGCTTCTTCGGTCCTACCGGGCTCGACGACCGCGGCTATTCGACGGCGCAGGACATCGCGGCGATCACCCGCGCCGCTTACGAGTTCCCCCTCTTCGCGAGGATCGTCCGCACCAGGTTCAGAACCGTCCGATCCCTTACCGGACCCGCCCGCCGCATCCAGAACCGTAACGTGCTGCTGTGGCGGTACTCCCCGACCATCGGGGTCAAGACCGGGTTCACCATGCCGGCCGGCCACTGCTTGGTCGCGGCGGCCCGGTGGGAGGGTCGCGAGCTGCTGGCGGTGGTCCTGGGGTCGCCGGAAGACGCGTTCGGCGACGGCGCGGCCCTGGTCGACTACGGCCTGCGCCGGTTCCGCCGGGTCACGCTGCTCGATCGGGGAGACTCGCTCGGCCAGATCGTGGTGGAGGGCCGGCCGGTACAGGCAGCCGCCGCAGAGCAGCTGGTCCAACTGGTGCGCGACGACCGCATCGACGAGATCGAGTACGTGCTTCGTCCGGTGGCCGGTCTCACCCTTCCGATCCTTGCCGGCCAGAAGATCGGTCGGGAGATCGTCTTCATCGGCGACCGCCGGGCCGGTGCCGTCGACGCGGTGGCGGCCGCCTCGGTGGCGCGAGGTCCGCCCGTGGCCCAACCTGCTGCCGGGCTGGGTTCCGCGATGCAGAGTGCGCTTCGCCTGGTGGCTGCCCTGTTCATGGCGCTGGTCGAAGCGTTCCTATAATCCACGGACGTGTCGGAGATCGCGACGGTCCTGTTCACCGAAGGCCAGATCCGCGGCCGGGTTCGGGACCTGGGGCGGGCCATCACCCGCGACTACGCCGGCCGCTCCCCGGTCCTGATCTCGATCCTCAAGGGCGGGGTGGTGTTCCTGGCGGACCTGTTTCGTCAGATCGATCTCCCCGTCAGGATCGATTTCATGTCGATCTCCTCATACGGAGCCGGCTCGGAGGCCACCGGAGGGGTTGTTCGCATCCTCAAAGACCTCGATCAAGACATCGGGGGCGAGCACGTCATCGTGGTGGAGGACATCATCGACACCGGGCTCACCCTGTCCTATCTCCTGGTCGCGCTCCGGGCCCGGGAGCCCGCTTCGCTGGAGATCTGCACGCTGCTCGACAAGAGCGCGCGTCGCATCCCGCCGCTGGACATCCGATACCGGGGCTTCGAGTGCCCGGACCGGTTCGTGATCGGGTACGGCCTCGATCACGATGAGCGCTACCGGAACCTCCCGATCATCCTGGCCCTGGACGACCAAGCGGCTCTGGCGGAAGACCCGGACGCACTCACCGCCTTCCTCGGCCCGATGAGAGAGAGAGGCGGTGCTCCCGCGGGAAGCTCTCAACAAGGACTGTGACGCCGGTGTCGTAGCCAGTTGCCGGTCCTGGAAACGCTGGGTACAGTGAGACCGAGAGCCAATGATCGAGTTGAACCTCGTCGGCGTGCGCGTTGAGCTTCCCACCAACCAGCCCATCGTGCTGCTGAAGGAGCGCGAAGGGGAACGCTACCTTCCCATCTGGATCGGTGCGATGGAGGCCACCGCGATTGCCTTCGCTCTCCAGGGCGTCGTCACTGCCCGCCCCATGACCCACGACCTGATGAAGAACGTCCTCGAGGAGATCGGCGTCCACGTGGAGCGCATCGTGATCACGGAGCTCAAGGACGGGACCTTCTACGCGATCATTCAGATGTCCCAGAACGGTTCGCGCTACGAGATCTCGTCCCGCCCGAGCGATGCCATCGCCCTGGCCGTTCGGGTGAACGTCCCGATCTTCGCGAACGAGGAGGTCCTCTCGGAGGCCTCCATCGTCATCCGGGACGATGAGGAACAGGAGGTCGAGAAGTTCAGGGAGTTCCTGGACCAGGTGACGCCCGAGGACTTCGCCTAGGGGGGGCCGGCCCCTTCGTTGACAGCCTTCCCCTGCGTGGTAGCCTTCCTTACGCCCCCGTAATTACGGAGTTGTCATGGCCGACGCAGAAGGTTATCGGGTCCCCGAGGTCTGCAAGTTGGTAGGGATCTCCTATCGCCAGCTCGATTACTGGGCTAGGACCGGCCTGGTCACGCCGAGTGTTCGAGACGCTGGAGGCTCCGGGACTCAGCGCCTGTTCTCCTTCCAAGACCTGGTTCAGCTCAAGGTCATCAAGAACCTGTTGGACACCGGGGTATCCCTCCAGCGCATCCGCAAGGCCGTCGCCTACCTCCGCCAGCACATGAGGGCGCAGCCTGCCAGCGTGACGCTCATGTCCGACGGCGTCCGCGTCTACGCCTGTGAGTCGGAGGACGAGATCATCGACCTGGTCAAGCGGGGGCAAGGCGTGTTCGCGATCGCGCTCGACAAGGTCTGGGAAGATCTGTCCACCTCCGTCGCGCGGAGGGGAGAGGCTCGGCCTGCCGCGCTGGCCAGGGCTGGAGGCGCTTGACCCCCAGGCGCTCGCCTCGGGCCCCGGAGCTCCTCCCCAGCGACACCGTCCCATTCGCGCACGCGAGCGAGCGCCAGTTCGCGCGGTTGCTCGACTTCTATCAGATCGAGTGGCAATACGAACCGACCTCGTTCGACCTGGAGTTCGATGGAGACGGCAGCGTCATCCAGCGGTTCACGCCCGATTTCTACCTTCCCGCCTACGACCTCTACATCGAGATCACCACGCTGAACCAGAAGCTGGTGACGAAGAAGAACCGCAAAGTCCGCCGGTTGCGCGAGCTGTACCCGAACGTGCGCTGCAAGATCTTCTACCAACGCGATTACTTGTCGCTGGTCATGAAGTACGGCCTGGAGAACGGCAAGGCCAGCTGATGATCCGCCGGTCCGGCTGACGACCCGCCGGTCAGACGAGCCCCGCGTGTGAGCTTCGGACCGCCGGTGAGCCGCCTGTAGACTGGCCGCCGGCATGCGATTCGCCCCCCACACGGACGACGACCTCCGGGAGATGCTGGCCGCCTGCGGCCTCTCGTCGCTGGACGACCTGTTCACCCATCTGCCGCCCGGCGTGAGGCTGGATCGTGACCTCCAGATCCCCGGCGGGCTCTCCGAGATGGAGCTCGTTGCCGAGATGCGCCGCCTGGCGGGCCGAAACCGGTACGCCGACGACCTCGTCTGCTTCGCCGGTGGGGGAGCGTACGACCACTACATCCCCTCGGTGGTCTGGGCCCTCGCCGGCCGCTCGGAGCTCTACACGTCGTACACGCCGTATCAGCCGGAGCTCTCCCAGGGAGTCCTTCAGGCTCTGTTCGAGTATCAATCGATGGTGTGCGACCTGACCGGCCTGGAGGTGTCGAACGCATCCCTGTACGACGGGCCGACCGCGCTGGTCGAGGCCGTCCACATGGCGACCGGCGCCACCGGACGGGAGCGGATCCTGGTCTCCGAGGCTCTGGACCGTCGGTATGTGGAAACGCTCCGGACGTACGGTGCGGGGGAGCACTACTCGGTCGACCTCATCCCGGCCGTGGACGGGGTGACCGCCTCGTTTCGGGTCGGGAGCGACGTGGCCGCCGTGATCGTGCAGCACCCCAACTTCTTCGGGAACCTCGAGCCGGTGCCCGGCCTGTTCGGGGCGGCTCACGCCGAGGGGGCCAGGGCCATCCAGGTGTTCGACCCGCTGTCCCTGGGGGTTCTGGCCTCTCCGGGGGAGCTCGGCGCCGACATAGCGGTGGGCGAGGGACAGGTCCTCGGCAATCACCTGAACTACGGAGGGCCGTATCTGGGGATCATCGCCGCGCGGGCACAGGACCTCCGTCGCATGCCGGGGCGCATCGTGGGTGAGACGAGCGACGTGGAGGGCCGGCGGGGTTTCGTGCTCACCCTGCAAGCTCGCGAGCAGCACATCCGCAGGGAGAGGGCCACGTCGAACATCTGCACCAACCAGACGCTCATGGCCGTTGCCGCCACCGTGTACCTGGCATGGCTGGGGCCGGAGGGACTGCGGGAACTCGGTCGCCAATGCCTGGCCAAGGCACGATACGCGGCGGAGCGGCTGTCCGACCTGACCAGGGTGGGCCTGATGTGGCCGGAAGCCGAGTTCTTCAAGGAGTTCGCCATCCGGCCCGACCGGGCTCCCTCGGAGGTCCAGCGGCGGCTCGTGGACGCAGGATTCCTGGTTGGGCCGGTCGTGGGCGAGGGACTCCTGGTGTCCGTCACCGAGCAGCGAACCCGCGAGGAGATCGACCGGCTGGTCAAAGCCTTCGATGAGGCGGCCTCGTGACCCGGTGCGTGCCGGTGAAGCGGAGGGGTCGGTGACCGGAGCGCCGGTTCGCCGGGACGGGCCGCCCATCGCCCGGCAAACGCTCAAGGAGCGATCCCGTCCGGGGAGGCGCGCGTGGTCGTTCCCCGGGCTCGACGTCTCACCGGTGGAGGTGCCGGCCGCGTACCGCCGCCGGTCGGAGCTTCCCTTGCCGGAGGTGAACGAGCCGGGCATCGTTCGGCACTTCACCTACCTGTCTCAGATGAATTACGGCGTGGATACGGGGTTCTACCCGCTCGGTTCCTGTTCCATGAAGTACAACCCGAAGGTCGCCGAGTCGGTGGCGGCGCTCCCTGGGTTCCAGCGACTCCATCCCCACCAGCCCGAGGAGACCGTCCAGGGAGCCCTGGAGTTGCTGTGGCGCTTGGAGCGGGCCTTGTGCGAGATCACCGGGATGTCCCGGGCCACCTTCCAACCCCCGGCGGGGGCTTCGGGCGAGCTGACCGGGCTTCTCATCATCCGGGCCTACCAGACGAAGAAGGGCGATCCCCGGTCGAAGATCGTCATCCCCGACTCCGCGCACGGGACGAACCCGGCCAGCGTCACCCTGTCCGGCTATCAGGTGGTGCAGGTCCCCTCCGATGCCCGCGGCCTGGTGGACCTGGGGGCACTGGAGAAGCTGGTCGACGACGATGTCGCCGGGCTGATGCTCACCAACCCGAACACGCTCGGTCTGTTCGAGGAGGAGATCGAGGCCATCGCCAAGGTCATGCACACGGTGGGGGCCCTTCTCTATTACGACGGGGCGAACCTCAACGCGATCATGGGCAAGGTGCGCCCGGGCGACATGGGGTTCGACGTCGTGCACATGAACACACACAAGACCTTCGCCACCCCCCACGGTGGGGGAGGGCCGGGGGCCGGCCCCGTCGCGGTGAGCTCGCGGCTCGGGCCGTTCCTGCCCTCGCCGGTGGTCGGGGTGGACGAGGACACCGGACGCTATTTCTGGGACCACGATCGGCCGGACTCGATCGGGCGGGTCCACGGGTTCCACGGAAACTTCGGGGTATTGGTGCGGGCGTTCGCGTACGTCTTCGGCCACGGGGCGGAGGGTCTGCGGGCCGTGGGAGAGCGAGCGGTTCTCAACGCGAACTACCTGGCCTGCTTGGTTCGGGAGGCCTTTCCTCTGGCGTTCCCCGGCCGCCCTATGCATGAGTTCGTATCGACGGCCAGGCCCCTCCGGAAGCATGGGGTGCGAGCGATGGACGTGGCCAAGCGCCTGATCGACCTGGGCTTCCACCCTCCCACCGTGTACTTCCCGCTGATCGCTGAGGAGGCCTTGATGGTCGAGCCCACCGAGACCGAATCGAAGGAGACGCTCGACGCCTTCGCCGAAGCGCTGCTCCAGGCGGCCCGGGAGGCCGCCGAGGATCCGGGATTGCTCCGGAAGGCACCGATCACGACGCCGGTCGGCCGCCTCGATGAAGCGATGGCCGCCCGCGAACCGAAGCTTCGCTGGTAAGAGGCGATTTGGAGTTCAGAGACGTCGTTCGCCGGCGAAAGATGGTCCGCACCTATCAAGACCGGGTGGTCGAGCCGGAGGTGGTGGAGCGGATCCTGGATCGCGGACGCCGAGTTCCTTCGGCCGGGTACACGCAGGGATTCGCCTTTCTCCTGCTCCAGGGACCGGAGGAGACAGAGGCCTTCTGGCGAGCGGTCACCCACGAGGACGAGGAGTGGACCAACGAGGGCGTTCGGCGAGCGCCGGTGATCCTGGTCCCGCTGGCCAGCAAGCACGCTTACCTCGACCGCTACGCCGAGGACGACAAGGGCTGGGCCGATCGGGACGATGACCGGTGGCCCGTCCCATACTGGCTGGTCGACGCGTCCTTCGCTTCCCTGCTGGTCCTGCTGGGCGCGGTCGACGAAGGGTTGGGCGCACTGTTCTTCGGATTGGATCGGTCCGGGTACGAACGTCTGCGGGCCGCGTTCGGAGTGCCGGACGAGTGGGCGCCGATCGGAGTCATCGCCCTCGGGCATCCCACAGAAGTGGACACCGTCCGGTCGTCCAGGGATACCCGGCCGCGCAAGCCGCTCGACGAGGTCGTCCACCGCGGCCGCTGGTAACGCCTATCCCCGCGCGCGACCACGAGGTGATCCCATGACAGCCGGAGACGGCCACCACATGACGTCCGCCGAGTTTCGCCGACAGGGCCAGGCGGTGGTGGACTGGATCGCCGACTACCTGGACCGCGTCCAGGACTTCCCCGTCATGTCTCGGGCCGCGCCCGGGGAGGTTCGCGGCAGATTGCCGGGGCATCCCCCGGAGGTCGGCGAGCCCTTCGAGGCGATGCTGCGTGACGTCGACGAGGTCATCCTCCCCGGCATCACCCACTGGCAGTCTCCCAACTTCTTCGCGTTCTTCCCCGCCAACAACTCCTATCCCTCGATCCTTGGGGAGATGCTTTCGGCAGGCTTGGGCGTGCAGGGGATGCTGTGGGCCACCAGCCCTGCCTGCACCGAGCTGGAGACCCACGTCTTGGAGTGGGTGATCGAATTGCTGGGACTTCCCGACCGGTTCTCCATCGAGGCGGGCGGGGGAGGGGTCATCCAGGACTCCGCGTCGAGCGCCACGCTGTGTGCCTTGCTTGCGGCACGAGAGCGAGCCACGGCGGGGGGGACGAATCGAACCGGCGTCGACCACCGCCTGACCATCTATGCATCGACCCAGGCCCATTCCTCCGTGGAGAAGGCCGTCCGCATCGCCGGCCTGGGCAGCGAGAATCTTCGCCTGGTCGAAGTCGATACTGCCTTCGCCATGCGCCCCGACGGGCTGGAGGCGGCCATCGCCGCCG
>JBOGVA010000069.1:0-3052 GCA_050692195.1 Actinomycetota bacterium
GCCGTTCGAATGGAAGTTCACGCGAGCAGACCTCGCCGAGCTCATGAGCCGACTTGAGAAGAAAGAGTGCCTCGCGGCGGCGTAGGGTCCCGATACGTTAGCGAACTTCTGCACCAGACCACTAAGGAACGATAGGCGAGGCGGTCGCAATCAGCGTCTGAGCGCGGAGGGATGGGGCTGACTCCGGTCGTGAGCCCCCTCAGCCCCACGGCCCGCGTATTCGCAGGACATTCTGAAAGCCCTCGATGTTCATCGATACGTAGAGACTCCCCCGCTTATCCATGGCCAGGTCACTCCCGGGCGGCCCGAACAGAAGCGATGCCAATCTGTCCCTTGAAGCCACGGAATCGAGGAATCCCGGGAGGAGGGGGGTGGCCGAACCGTCGCGTGCGACCCTGATGAGCCCTCCCGCTGACGATGCCACGAAAAGGTGGCCACTGTCATCGAAAAGCAGATCCGAGGCGCCACCGAGATCTTCGATGAAGGTAGAAATTCGCCCCCTAGGAGAGACCTTCCGGACTCGGCCATCCAGATCCTCCGCGATGTATATCGAGCCGTTACGGTCGGCGGCAAGATCGGCTATGGCCGTCAAGCCGGCTTTCGTGGCCGGGCCTCCGTCGCCAGCCCTGGAGGGATCAAGCACGACCCTGCCGTTGCCTGCGAAGAGGTATATCCGATCTCCGTGGAGGCGCCAGAGCCGCTGGCCATCGGCGAAGACGAGATCCCCATTCGCCAGGAACGTCAAGCCGCGCAAGCTGCAAACGGAGATGCTTTCGGGATCTTTACCCTGATGCGAACTCGGCGAGATCCCACAAGTCACACGGCCATTGCCGACCACCGTGTCGATGGTTCCATCTGAGGCCACCCTGCGGATGCGGCCGGCGAGTGGCTCTACGAAGTACAGGCTTCCATCTGGAGCGAATGCAAGGTCCTCGGGAATCTCCATCTGGGCATGGATAGCTGGGCCACCGTCCCCCGGCGGGCCACTCGGTTCTCCCTCCGAAAACTCGGTGTTGCTCCCGTCGCCGGCAAACGTCGTGATCGTTCCATCCGGCGCGACCTTTCGTATGCGGAGCCTTTCGGCGATATAGAGGTTCCCACGGGTGTCGAAGGTGAGGGACCCGGGCAGTTCCAGCGAGGCCTCCAAAGCTGGGCCTCCGTCTCCGGTCGAATCCGCCTTCCCAGTGCCTGCGACGAGGCTGACCGCTCTGTCCAAGACCATCCCGAACGGCTTGCCCGGAGGCTGAACAGGCTCCTCGACGGCGGGGCTAGGCTTCTCCGGCGAGACCGCCGACGTGCAGCCGCCCGCCGCGATCACGAGAACAACTGCCGCCACTGGACCTAGCCCTTTCCGTCGGTGATCTCCCATGGATTCAGCCTAGCCCGCCCCTGACTAGAGTGTCCTGTCCCTGAGTCGTAGCGACACCAGGCGACCCCCCACACCCGTAGGCAAAGGCGACGCATCCTCTCGCTTGACCTGGCAGTCGAGCGGAAAGGAGGCGCCGCCTTGACCACCGATGATGCCCTGTACCGGCTCCGGTTGCGATCGTTCGCCCTCGCCCAGGAGCTGGGCAATGTCCGGGCTGCCTGCAGAGCCATGGGGATCCACCCTTCGACGTTCTACCGGTGGCGCCGTCAGGTCCTGCGGTTCGGCCCGGAGATCCTCAGGCCCCGGGAGCGGCGGCGTCCCCGCATGGCCAACCAGACCTCGCCGTTCGTGGAACAGCGCGTGGTGGCTTTCGCCCTGGGACATCTCGGGTTCGGGCCGAAGAGGATCTCCGCGGAGCTCAGAAGGCAGAAGTGGGGCGGGATCGTGATCTCGCCAAACGGGTGCACCGGGTTCTGCGGCGGCATGGCCTTTCCACCAGGGCCAAGCGCCTGGGCCTGGTGGCGGGCTACGCCGCGCCGCCCGAGCCTCAGCCCAGGGAGCCACAGCCCGAGCGGCATTTGGAGGTGTCACGACCTGGGGAGATGGTCCAGATGGACTGCTTCTTCATCAGTCGGCTGTCCGGGTCCAAGGGCGCGGTGTGGCAGTACACCGCCATTGACGTGGGAAGCGCCCATTGCTGGGCCGAGCTGCACCTCACCCCACGCAACCCCTCGGCCCGGTGGACCTCCGAGCTGGCCAGGAGAGTGGCCCAGGATCTGGCATCCCGCGGCTGGCGACTCGAGGCCGTCATGACTGACAACGCATCGGAGTTCCGCTCGGCGGAGTTCGACCGGGCCCTGGAGCAGGTCAAGGCCAGACACCTGTTCATCCGGGCGGGGCGGCCTCAGACCAACGGGGTGGTCGAGCGGGTCCAGCAGACGATCCTGGAGGAATGCTGGAAGCCGGCCTTCGCCCGCTACCTGATTCCCAAGTACACCGGCCTGCGGCTGGACCTGGAGCGCTACCTCCGCTACTACGGATGAAAGTCAAGTCGGTGTGGACATCTGGGCCCTCCCTCTGCACGATGTGGGGGGGTGCGGGTGACCCCGAGCTAAAGGGCAGGGTTTGGGGCTTGTCCCTGCCGCGCTGCTTGCCCTTCGAGGGCCGAAGAGATGCGCGCCCCGGTGGCGGCGCCCGCACCCTTCCTTCCCGTGGATCGGAAGTCCTTCACGAACCGGCGGTACGCCTTCTCGGCCTGGGCTCCGACCTCCCGCTCCAGCCGACGCTGGTCGGGGGTGGCGAAGACCCGAACCGGGTTGCGGTAGCCGTTGCGGTTGGGGGCGCCGGCGGCCAGCTCGAGGCGCCGGATCTTCTCCCGGACCAGGGAAGGCCGGCCGAAGGCATAGTCCTCCTCCCGAGTCAGCAGATGCCAGATGAGCACGGCCAGCTTTCGGGCCACGGCCACCGTGGCGATGTTGGCCCCTCGTCGCGCGCGGACCCGCTCCCCGAACGCCCGGAGCGGCCCGGGGGTCCGCATGGCCGCCCACGCCGCCTCCACGAGCAGGTGTCTGGCCTCCGCCGAACCCTGCTTGGAGATGCGTCCGTGCCGGGCTGGTGCCGATCCCGACTGGCGGACCCGGGCGTCCAGGCCAAGGTAGCCCACGAGGTGCCGGGACGTTGGGA